>NZ_JBFBFA010000040.1:0-45676 GCF_040683915.1 Kitasatospora sp. NPDC093102
GCGGCCGAAGCCGCTCCCACTGGCCGTCAGTCAGATCACCCCTACTCCCCATAGTCGTATCAACGACTCAACTGATCGGCAGGACACGGCCTAGTCGCCGAGGAGCCGCTCCCACAGCAGCCCGTCCCGCCAGCGCCCGTCGAGAAAGATCGAGGAGTGCGCGACGCCGTACGGGCTGAACCCGCTGCGACGCAGCACCCGCTGCGACGGCAGATTCTCCAGACTGGTGGACGCCTCGGCGCGGTGCAGCCCGAGTTCGTCGGTCATCACTTGGAGGACGAGCCCAACGGCGCGCCCGGCGTGGCCTTGATTCTGGGCGACACTGGCGATCCAGTATCCGACGGAGCCGCGGCGCAGGTGCGGCTGTGGCAGGATGCCTCCGACGGTGACCTGCCCGATCACCCGGTCGTCGGCGAGTACCACGCCCGGCCAGACCGTGCCGGCCCGGTATCCGGCCAGCAGCCTGTCGATCCGCTCCGCCTGGCCCTCCGGGGTGAAGAAGTCGTCCGGCTGGACCGGCTCCCATGGCCGAAAGGCCTCGACGTCCCGCACCCGATGCGCTGCGATCGGGGCGGCGTCGGTGGGCTCGATCAGGCGGATCCTGGTACTGCTGTACATGGGCTGACCTCGTCGCTGTGCGCCGGATGAGACGGCCAGCCTAGGCAACGGTCCCCGTGCGGCCGCGCCCTACGCCCGCCGGCCGGTCCCCCACGACCTGGCTTCGCGGCATCGCACCGCATTCGTGATCTGGACTCCGGACAGGACCTGGCCCGGGCAGATTGCGGCTTCGATGTGGGCGAGTTGGGCGGCGAGGATCTCCTCGAACGCGGCGCGGCGGTCCCGAGGGGACGGGGCCGGGGGCTCGGGGATCATCCCCCTCGATCGGGAACCGCGGCTCGGCCGTTTCGTTGTCCCTGTCGTGAGCGATGTGAACCAGTCGCGGGCGGCGGTCGCGGCAGCCGCCCAGGAGTTGGGCGGCACGCTGCGCCGCCTCCATGACCAGGATCCGGGGGCGGCCGATCGAGCGGTGGGCGGCGTCCTCATGGCCGATCAGATCACCGGGCATCTCATCGACCGTTTCGTCAGCGCCCTCCGGCCGGTTGTGCCACTGGTCTCGGTATGGGCACACGGGTCACTTGCCGGAGGTGACTACCAGCCGGGCCGTAGCGACCTCGACCTGATCGCTCTCCTCGGCCGGCCGTGCACGGCAGCCGAGCACCAGCAACTCGGCGAGATGCACGAGGCCCTGGGCAGGGCCATCCCCCTCGCATCGAGGCTGCATTGCAGCTACCCCGCCGTCACCGCGTTGGACGATCCCGCACGCTCACACCTCACGTGGGCCCACGAGGAGCTCATGCACCGACCGGTCACACCAGTGACCAGGCGTGAACTGCACGACTTCGGACTCGTCCTGCACGGTCGGCCACCGACCGAGATCCTGCCACTGGTGACCGACGGGGAACTCGCTGATTTCATCGTCAAGGACCTCCAGAACTTCTGGCGGCCGGCCCTGGACCACCCGGGCCGGTGGACGCACGACATCTGGGTCGACCTCGGCCTGCTGACCCTGGCCAGGGCAACAGTGACCTTGCAGGACGGCAGACTGATCACCAAGGCCGAGGCCCTCGACGTACTCGCCGGACTGGGCGCCCCCACGGACGTCGTGGACGACATCAGGCAGCGTCGCTACGGCACTCCCGGCCCCGCCGACCAGCAGTGGATCAACCGACGGGCAGAACTGACGCTCGCCTTCCTCGGGCCCGCGATCGACCAGGTCGTCGCTGCCTCCCTCTGACGAAGCACATGCGCTGGTGACCGCCGATACCGCCATCGGTTCGTCGTCACCGGCCGGCCGGCCAGCCGGCACGAGAAGCGTGCCGACATTCCTTTTTCGATCTTGCACGAGGTCGCGATCCGGACCACCGCCGTGGAGAACCTGGGAGAGTTGAACACGCGAGCTCGCCAGGAGGGCGCAGCGTGACCAGTGCTCCGGCTTCGGCGGGCACGGTGATACAGATGCCAGACCTGCTCAGCCCGGTCGGGAAGTCGACCCGGTCGAGGTGGATGCCTGGACATAATTCGGAGGCGCACGGCACGGCAAGGACCTATTCTGCCCGTCATGATCGACTGGAAGAGCGTCGAGGCCGCCGACTGTGCCGTGCCCGCCGACCGCCCCATGGACGACCTCGTCCGCGAGCTGTCCCGTGCCCTGGCAGATCCCGATCCACTGGTCCGGGACGGCGCGCCCTACACCGTCCTCGCGACCTGGATCGCCCGCGGGACCATCGGGACGTCCCGGCGGCTGGAGCTGGGGGACGAGATGGCCACCCGGTTCACCGACCCGCGAGTCGAGGCCCGCACCTTCGCGCCCCTCGTGCTCGCCATGCTGGTGGCCGCGGGGGACCTCAAGGCCGGCTGGGTGGACGCGTTCGAGCACTGGTACCCGGCGGAACAGGATCTGCGCGGCCACGACGAGACGCTCGGCTGGCTTCACGCGGTGGCGCACGGCGCGGACCTGCTCGCAGGCTTCGGCTGCCACCCCGAGGTGGCGCCGGTGCGGATGCTGGACCTCGCCGCCGCTCGGCTGACGGCGCCCACCGACCACGTCTACAACCAGCTGGAGGACGACCGCCTGGCCCGGGCGATCGCCCGGGTCCTCACCCGCACCGACCTGAGCGAACGCGACGCCGTCGGCTGGCTGGATCCGATCGCCGACCGCTTCGGGGCCGACCGCATCAGCACCCCGGTACCCGCCCACATCAGCAACTGCCTGCGCACCCTGCGCCTGCTCTACATCCTCGCCGACCGGGGCGTGCGCCCCACCAGCGAACTGCCCGCGGAACCCCTCCACCACCGCGACGCGGTCAAGTCCGGCATCGCCACCGTCCTCGACCGGATCGTCCGACGCTGACCGACGGCCCCCGGTCCGGCCGGGCAGGCCCTCCAGGGACGACGGGGATGGCGCTGATCGCGCACACCGGCCGCCACCTCAAGGCGACCGGCGTGAGCTGGAGTGATCCCGCAACATCTCCGTCAGTGCCTGCTGCTGGCCCACAGTGGGCCGCAGCAAGAACTTGTACGCACGAATCAACACAACCCACCCCCTCCACCGCCGCCGCAATCAACATGCCACACACCACTGACAAAACACCCCACGAGCGTCCCGCTGCGCAGGGACGCGGCGGCGCTCCGCGCCGCCGATCCCAGGAATCGGATTCCCTCCCCGACTGAAGCCGGGGATACCCTCCGAAGATCAGGGATGGGATGCCGAGCTGCGGATCGCTGCGCTCGCCCTGACGGCGTCCGCGCCGATCGGCCCCGGCTGCTGACTCCGCCGTGACGGCATGCTCACCCTCGCCGATGACGTGATCCCCGCCGGACGGGCTTCACTGGAACAGCCGTTCAGCGGCCTGCTCCGAGAGCGCTCGTCTCCCGCGCCGGCTCCTGCCGGGGCGGGAGACCTTTTCCGGCTCGGGAATCAGCAAGTCGCCGATCTCGCAGCCGAGCACGATGCGGGTGACGTCCACCCTCGCCTGCTGGACGTGCAATGGTGCGCTCGGGTACTGGAACTGTCTGAATGTCCTCGGCCCGGGGCCCATGCGCCGCCCCGGACCCCGGCGTCAGTCGTCGTGCGTGGACGTGTCAGGAGCCGGTCGGACCTGTTCGAAGTGGAACGCCTTGATGAAGCAGTCGCGTGGCTGGGCGACGGCGAAGAGGATGCACTCCACGAGCGACTGCGCGGTGAGTGCGTCCTTGGCCTCGCGCGGTGTGTTCTCCCATTCCTCGGCAAGCGGATCAGGGTTGTCGAAGTCCGGCGGGTAGAGGGAGATCACCCGGACCCCCTGGGGCCGCAGCCGCTTGGAGAGGATCTCGGCGAACCCTGCCTGGGCGCTCTTGGCCGCGTAGAAGGCGTCGTGCGCTTCCGAGCGGTGATGACCGGCCGTTCCGCAGGCGGAGACCATGTTCACCACATCCGGCTTCTCCGAGCCGAGGAGGAGGGGCAGGAAGTTCTTCACGGTCAGAACGGTCCCGGTGGCGCCGGAGGCGATGGTGTCGACGACGTCGGCGTCGGAGGCGGATTGGAGGTCTGGTCCATGGAGGTAGCGGGAGCCGTTGTTGATCAGCACGTCGATGCGGCCGGTGTGCCGGCCGACGTCGGCAGCGAAGTCGCGGATCGAGGCCGGGTCCGTCAGGTCGCAGGCGAAGGCATGGACCTGCTGGTGCCCTCGGCCTCGAATCTCGTCGCGGACACGCTCGGCGGCAGCGAGAGTGCGCGCGGAGAGGAAGACCTCGGCACCGAGGTCCGCGAGTCGGATGGCCAGGGTGCGGCCGAAATCGCGGCCGGCGGCGGTGATGACCACGCGGTGGTTGTCGAATCTCATCTCGGTACTCCTGGTTCGTGGACCGGATGGTGCGGTGGAGTGCGGCGGCCGACGTCGGCGGCGCAGGCGGCCCGGTCCCCGGCTGCGGCCCGTTGCCACGTGACGGCGACGGCGATGGGGATGCCGGGGGTGCGGGCGAGGACGGCAGCGGGCAGTTCGGTGGCGGGCTGGAACAGGGCGGTCGAACGGGTCCGCGCCAGGCGGATGCCGAGTTCGCGGAGCCGTTCGCCCGTGGCCCGGGCGCCGATCGGGCGGCCGGGCCGGCCGCCGGGGAAGACGCGCAGGTGCCGGCGGTGGCCGAGTTTGCCGTCCACCACCGGGGTCCTTCCTCATCACGTCCCGGCGAATGCCGGGGCCAGTGCCCTGTGCAGGGCACTGTTCATGAAGTCGCTCTCCGAACGCCTGCCTGATCAGGCGTTGCGTGCCTCGGGCGCCCCGAAGCGCGCCAGACAGTGCCAGACCTTCTTGAGCGCCTGCTGGTCATGGAGTCCGGTGCGTGCGGCGTCTCCGACGATCCGGGGATCGAGGTAGCCGTCGACGGCGATCTCGGCTCCCAGGTCGACGTACTCCTGTCCGCGGTAGTCCGGGTGGCGTCCGAGCTCTTCGACCGAAAGCCTGAGTCCTGGGTGCCATTCGAGCGGGCACGGCAGGCGGCGGGCTGCGGCTTCCACCGCCGTTCCTCGGAAGCTCGGGTCCAGGACCAATGCCTCGACATCGCGGTCCAGGACGAGTGGCCCGTGTACCTGTGCCTCGATGTAGTCGTCGAGCGCGTCCTGGTCATCGGCCTCAGCCAGCTCTATGAGGGACATGCCGGCCGCGACACCGAAGGCCGACGGTTCGAAGACGCTGTCCGGGTAGCAGAACGTGGCTCGTGGAAGGACCTCGGCAGTCAGCCGAAAGTGCGCGGAGCCGAACCGGGGCGCCCCGCCGAGCGGCCTGCGCCGGAAGTCCAGCGCACCGTAGACAGGCCGCTCGTGCGCAGGCGCACGGTCATACGCGCCCCCGAAGATCCGGCTCTCCCACCGCCACCGGTCACCGCCGGGGTGGGCCGTCAAGCCGCCGTTGCTTGTTCCCGTGACGAACTGCGAGTGGTAGACACCGTCCTCGGCCAGTGCGAGCAGGATCGGCCGACCACGCATCGTGCGGTCCGGGTGGAAGTTCAGGGTCACTCGCAGCGCGGGGTCGACCGGGGGCCCGGATGACAGCGACGCGACATGACGGATTGCCTGTTCCTGCGGAGACGGAGCTGTATGAGCGTTCACCAGCGCAGTGTGCCCGAACCTGATCAACTGGTGCACCTGGATTGGCCTTGGGGGCCCGGACGGCCACCGAGGTGACCTGCTGTTCACGGCGCTGGAAGGGGTGGGAGGATCGGCACAGAGAGGTCACGGGCAAGTGCGGCCACTGACGGCGGCAGCGTAGGCGGTCCAGTCGCCGGCTGATGCCTCCCGCCGCTGAACGGCGACCTTGATGACGAGGCCCTCTGCATCTGGTTCTGCCCGCAGTTCCGTGAAGAGCCGCTGCGGAGGTTCGCTATCCAGCGGCCACAACCTGGCCGGCCATGACCTGGGGTGGGTCGGGAAGCAGTGTCGCGAGGTTGTCCCGCACGAAGCCCGCCGCCCTCCGGGCCGACTCCTCGGCCCCGGCCTGGTCTTCGAAGACACTGGTGGAGACCATCACTCCATCCCCGGCATCAACCCAGTAATAGGCTACGAATCCGGGCACCTGGCGAAGGAGAGGCACGAATCCCTCGGCCACTCGACGTCCCGCCTCCGCGGGATCGGTCACCCCTTCGTACCGCCGCACTGCCGCGTACACGCTGGTCTCCTCACGGGTCCCGAGGTCATTTCGTGCAAGACGACGTACCCCTCAGCGCGCGTCTCTCGCACGCGATACATCCGGAAGGCACTCCGACAGCCGCATCGGTGATCCGCAGCCGGCCGCCCGTCCACGCGCAGACCGAATCTCCCGAAACCCTCACCCGGGGCAGCCGTACCAGCGACGCCCCGCCCTGGTACGCCGGAGCCGACCTCACCGTCGGCGACAACTCCCGCTGCACCACCGGTGTCCCCGGCCGGGTCGACAACAAGCGCGTGCTGCTCACCGCCGTGCACTGCCAGAGCAGTGGGAACGTCGACGACGTGCTGACAACGTGCTGACGACCGGCGCCCCCGCCCCCTCGCAGTGAGGGGACGGGGGCGCCGGTCGTTGCGGTGGGACCGTCTACCGGCGGCCGGTGGAGGCGTGCACCCGGTCGGCGGGGCCGTCGTCCTCGACCGGTTCGGGCTTGCCGGACAGGTGCGGCACCCGGACGGCGCCCGCAGCGCGGCGGCCCTTGCGGGCGTCCTCGGCGAGGGCGAGCTGCCGGTCGGCCTCGGCCTGGATGGCGTCCTTGTCGCCGATCTCGGCGTCCGGCAGCGCGTCGGGGAGGATGTCCTCCAGCAGGCGCAGCGGCCGGTAGGCGAGGCCGAGCAGGCCCCAGACGAAGAGCACCAGGCCGACCACCACGAGCAGCAGTCCGGCGCCGCGGCCCGGTCCGGTGCCGAGCACCAGCCCGACCGAGTCGGCGAGCGCGCCGCCGGGGCGCATCAGCGGCTCGAAGACGTGGTCGGAGAGCGGGCCCGCGGTGAGGAAGCCGAGCGGCATCATCGACATGGCGAGCATCTGGTTGGTCGCCAGGACGCGGCCCTGGAGCTCCATCCCGACCTTGGTCTGGATCAGCGCCATCCAGTGCGAGTTGAGGATCATCATGGCCGCCCAGAGGACGAAGAGTCCGCAGGCGGTGAGCGCGGTCTCGGGGCGGCTGCCGGCGAGGACGGCGGCGAGGCCGACCACCGAGGTGAAGCCGATCATGCCGACGGTGCGGCGGCGCGTGCCGCCCCAGAGCCCCATGACCAGGGCGCCGACCATGGCGCCGAGGCCGCCGAGGGCGGTGATGACACTGAGCTGTATCGGCGTGCCGCCGGCCAGCACCATCGGGGTGACCAGCACGGTGGCGACGGCGAACAGGTAGTTGAACACCACGAAGAAGACCACCATGGCGACCAGGCTGTGCCGGCGCGCGATGTACCGCCAGCCGGTGACGACCTCCCGCCAGAGCGGCTCCTCCTGCTTGTCGAACATGGCGTCCGGGAAGCGGACCAGCAGCAGGCAGGTGACGCCGGTGAGGAAGGTGACCATGTCGAACAGCACGACGCCGTGCAGGCCGATCAGCGTGACCAGCACGCCGCCCGCCAGGATGGCCATCATGTCGCCGGCGCCGGTGCCGAGCTGGGCGAGGCCGTTGGCCTGTCCGAGGTAGCGCTTGGGCACCAGTTGGGTGATCGAGGCGAGGTAGGCGGGCCGTTGGAAGGCTCCACAGGTGGAACCGATGCAGGCCACCACGTAGATGTGCCAGATCTCGAGGAGGTCGGCCCAGAGCAGTACGCCGAGGCCGAGCATGCCGGCGGCGGCCACGGTGTCCGTGATGATCATGATCTTGCGCCGGTCGACCCGGTCGGCGAGCGCACCGGCGACCGGCAGCAGCAGGACGGCCGGCAGCACCGCGATGAACGAGATCATCGCGAAGTCGAAGGCCGAGTTGGTCTGCTGGTAGACCCAGACGCCGAGCGCGAAGGTGGAGAGGCTGGTGCCGATCATCGAGACGAACTGGCCGATCGCCACCTTGGCGAAGATGCCCAGCTCGGCCCGGGCGGCCGGGCGCTTGACCGCGGCCGGGGTGGATATCGCCCCGGTGGCGGCGAACTCCGCCAGCACCCGGGCGAGTTCGTCGGCCTGGTGCTTGAGGAAGTAGTGCCCGGCGCGCGGCACGACCGCGAGCTCGACGGTGTCGCCGAAGTGCTCCCACTCGGCGTACCGCTCCTCGTAGAGCTGGGTGGCGCGGTCCTTCTCGCCGACCACGCACAGGATCGGGGCGTCGATCTTCTCCGGCCGCTCGTCCCCGTAGGCGCGGGTGTAGAAGTCCTCGGCCTGCCGGACGTCGTGGCGCAGCGCCCGGACCAGGAAGTCCTGCTCGGCCTGGTCGTAGACGTCGGTGAAGCCGCCCATGGCGCGCAGGTACTCGAGGTAGCCGCGGTTGGACAGCACCCGGTCGCCCGGCATCCGGCGCGCCATCCACTCGGCGAAGCGGCCGGGCAGCCGGGCGGCGGGGAAGGTGCCGCCGAGGGCGAGGCCGCGCAGGTCGACGCCGGCCGCCTCCAGCCGGGAGCCGAGGGCGGTGGCGAGCGCCCCGCCCAGGCAGTGGCCGTAGAGCAGCACCGGGCCGTCGACCTTCTCCAGCACCTGGGCGGTCAGGGTGTCGGCGAGCGTGGCGAGTTCGGCGAGCTCGTCGTCGGGTCGGCTCGGGTCGTGGCCGGGCAGCTCGACGGCGTAGAGCCGGTGGCCGGCCGGGAGCGCGTCGGCGAGCGGCTGGAAGGTGATCGGGCTGCCGCCGCCGTAGGGGACGCAGACCACGTTGATCTCGGCCGGGGCGTTGCCGCGGGTGAGTTTGTGCAGCAGGGTGCGCGGGCCCTCGTCGGCGCTGCCGCCGGCGCGGGCGTCGATCAGCGCGGCGAGCTCGCGGACCGTGGGGTGCTGGAACAGGTCGATGACCGACAGGCCGTCACCGATCAGGCGTACGGCCCGCACGGCGGAGAAGGAGTCACCGCCGAGCGCGAAGAAGTCGTCGGCCGCGCCGATCTCCTCGGTCTCCAGCACCTGGCGGTAGACCTCGGCCACCGCGTGCTCGGTGTCGGTGGTCAGCTCGCCGCCGCCGGAGACCGGCTGGGCGGCGACCGGCTCGGGCAGGGCGGCCCGGTCGACCTTGCCGTTGGCGTTCAGCGGCAGGGCGTCCAGGACGACCAGCGCGGCCGGGACCATGTAGTCCGGCAGCCGGGTGCGCAGCGCGGCGCGCAGCTCGCCCGGGTCGGGCGCGGCGGCCGGGTCGGCGGGCACCAGGTAGCCGGCCAGGGAGCGGGCGGCGCCCTCGCCTCGGGCGACCACGACGGCCTCGCGCACCTCGGGGCGGGCGGTCAGCTCGGCCTCGACCTCGCCGATCTCGACCCGGAAGCCGCGGATCTTGACCTGGTGGTCGATCCGGCCGAGGAACTCGATGGCGCCGTCGGGGCGGCGGCGGACCAGGTCGCCGGTGCGGTAGGCGCGGCGGCCCTCCACCTCCAGGAAGCGCTCGGCGGTGAGGTCGTCGCGGCCGAGGTAGCCGCGGGCGACGCCGCCGCCGGAGACGTACAGCTCGCCGGGGACGCCGAGCGGGACGGGGCGCCGGCGGGCGTCCAGGAGGTGGGTGCGGACGTTGCCGAACGGCCGGCCGAGCGGCGCGGTGGCCGCGTCGCCGAGGTCGGCGGGCACCGGCATGCCGAGCATCGAGACGGTGGTCTCGGTGGGCCCGTAGTGGTTGTGCAGCAGCAGGTCGGGCCGGGCGGCGCGGATCCGGGCCACCAGGTCGGGCCGCAGCGCCTCGCCGGCGCAGATCAGCAGCCGGGCGGGGAGGATCGCGCCGAGTCCGGTGCCGTGCGCGGCCAGGCCCTCCAGGTGGCTGGGGACCAGCTTCATGGCGTCGATCCGGTGCTCGGCCGCGTAGGCGGCGAAGGCGTCCGGGTCGGTGGCCTGGTCGCGGGTCAGCAGGTGCAGGCAGCCGCCGCCGGTGAGCGCGCCGAACACGTTGGTGGTGCCCAGGTCGGCGGCGAAGGTGGAGACCAGTGCCCAGTTCCAGCCCTGCTGGTCGCCGCCGATCCGCTCGCGCAGGCCGTGCAGGTAGTTGCGGTAGTTGCGGTGCTCGACGGCGACGCCCTTGGGCGCGCCGGTGGAGCCGGAGGTGAAGATGAGGTAGCAGAGGTGCTCGGGGCGGACGTCCGCCTCGGGCGCGTCGGCGCGCTCCTCGCCGTCCGGGACGACCACCGGGAGGTCGCCGGTGAGCCGGTCGCGCAGGTCGTCGGTGGTGACGACGGCGGCGGCCCCGGAGGCGTCGAGCAGGGCGTGGATGCGCCCGTCCGGGTAGACCGGGTCGAGCGGCAGGTAGGCGCCGCCGGTCTTGAGGATGCCGAGCATGCCGACCACCAGGGCGGCGGAGCGCTCGACCAGCAGGCCGACCGGGCGGTCCGGGCCGACGCCGTGCGCGCGCAGCCGGTGGGCCAGCGCGTTGGCGCGCCGGTCGAGTTCGGCGTAGCTGAGCACGCCGTCGGCGCCGCGCACGGCGGGCGCGTCGGGGGTGCGGCGGGCCTGTTCCTCGACCAGGCCGTGCAGGGTGCCGTCGAGGTCCCAGCCGCGCAGGCTCTCGTCGTCCCAGTCGGCGAGCTGCCGCTGCTCGGACGGGGTGAGCAGGGGAAGGTCGGCGAGCGGGCCGTCGGGGCCGGCGGCCATCGCGTCGAGCACCGTGGTGAGGTGGCCGAAGACCCGGCGCACGGTGGCCTCGTCGTACAGCTCGGTGCGCCAGACGAGGTCGGCGGCGAGTTCGCCGCCGGTGTCGACGACGGCCACCGACAGGTCGAACTTGGCGGTGTCGGTGCCGATCGGCTGCCAGTGGACGGTGTGTCCGGACAGCTCGGGGCGGGCCTCGGCCTGGTTGTGGACGTTGAGCAGCACCTGGAACAGCGGGGTGTGGGCGAGTTCGCGCTCCAGGCCGAGCGCGTCGATCAGCCGCTCGAAGGGCAGGTCCTGGTGGCCGTAGGCGCCGAGGGTGGCGTCCTTGACGCGCTCCAGGAGCTCGCGGACCGTCGGGTCGCCGGAGAGGTCGGTGCGCATCGCCAGGGTGTTGACGAAGCAGCCGACCAGCGGCTCGGTCTCGCTGCGGGTGCGTCCGGCGATCGGGGTGCCGACGGTGACGTCCTCGCTGCCGGTGTAGCGGCCGAGGACGGTCTGCAGGGCGGCCAGCAGCACCATGTAGACGGTGGTGCCGGTCTGTTCGGCGAGGGTGCGGATCCGGCGGCTGCGCTCGACGCCCAGCTCGGCGGTGAACCGGGCGCCCGCGGTGCCCGCGACGGCGGGCCGCGGGCGGTCGGCGGGCACCGTGACGGTGGCGGTGGCGCCGCGCAGGCGCTCCTGCCACCAGGCCTGCTGGCGGTCGAGTTCGGCGGCGAGGTCGGTCTGCTGCCAGTGCGCGACGTCCGCGTACTGGACGGGCAGCGGCTCGAACGCCGGGGCGGCGCCGGTGCGCCGGGCGCCGTAGGCGGTCGCGAGGTCGCCGAAGAGCACGCCGATCGACCAGCCGTCGGCCGCGATGTGGTGCAGCACCAGGCTGAGCACGGCGCCGTCGCCGGTGCGCAGCAGGGTGGCGCGCAGCGGCAGGTCGGCGGCGAGGTCGAAGGGGTGGCGGGCCTCTGTCTCCAGCCAGGCGTCGACCTGATCGGCGGGGACGTCGGCGGTGGTGAGGGTGAACCGGTCGGCGGGCAGCGCCTCGGGGCGCACCTCGCCGTCGACCTCCGGGTAGACGGTGCGGAGCACCTCGTGCCGGGCGAGGACGTCGGTGAGGGCGGCGCCGAGGGCGGCCCCGTCGGGTTCGCCGTCGAGGTGCAGGGCGAGCGGGATGTGGTAGGCGGCGCTGTCCGGCTCGTACTGGGCCAGGAACCACATCCGGCGCTGGGCCGAGGAGAGCGGCACCGGGGTGCCCTCGGGGCGCGGGGCGATGCTGTGGCGGTCGGTGCCGCCGGCCGCGGCCGCCGCCTTGGCGGCCTTGGCCTTGGCGAGGCGGCGGCGCAGCAGTTCCTGCCGTCTGGCGGCCGGATCCGGTTCCGGGACGGACCCGGCGGTGGGCTGGTCGGTCATGCGGTCTCCCCCGTTCGGGCGCCGGTGTCGCCGGCGGCCGGGCGTGCGTCGGTGGTTCCGGAGCCGCCGGTGTTGCCGGTGGCTCCGGATTCGGTGCGGTGGGTCACAGCGTGCTCCCGGCGGTCTCGTCGAGGCCGTCGAGGTCGTCGATCTCCTCCAGCAGGCGCTCCTCGACGCGGCGGGCCAGGGCGGCCAGCGTCCGGTCCTCGAAGACGACCCGCAGAGGCAGTTCGGTTTCGAAGGTGTCCCGGATCCGGGCGAGCAGCCGGGTGGCGAGCAGCGAGTGGCCGCCCAGCGCGAAGAAGTCGTCGTGCCGGGAGACCCGTTCGACCTTGAGGACCTCGATCCACAGGTCGGCGAGCAGTTCCTCGCAGTCGCCCTCGGGCGGGGCGCCGGCGCCGCCGAGCTGCGGCACGGGCAGCGAGGCCCGGTCGACCTTGCCGGCCGGGGTCAGCGGCAGCACGTCGAGCAGCACGAGGCCGGCGGGCACCATGTAGTCGGGCAGCCGCTCGATCAGCGCGGTGCGCAGTGCGTCCTCGGTGAGGCCGGGGGCGACGGCGTAGCCGGCCAGGGCCGGGCCAGCCGGGGTCTCGACGAGCCGGGCGGCGCCGGCGGTGACGCCGGGGACGGCGGTGATCGCGGCCTCGATCTCGCCCAGCTCGATGCGGAAGCCGCGGAGCTTGACCTGGGCGTCGACGCGGCCGTGGTACTCCAGGCGGCCGTCGGCGCGGCGGCAGGCGAGGTCGCCGGTGCGGTACATCGGCGCGCCGTCGGTGCGGCCGGGTTCGGCGGTGAACCGTTCGGCGGTCAGGTCGGGCCGGCCGTGGTAGCCGAGCGCGACGCCGGCGCCGGCGATGCAGAGTTCGCCGATGCCGTTGACCGGGACGGGCTGCCCGGAGGGGCCGAGCAGGTGCAGCCGGGTGTTGGCGATGGGCGCGCCGAGGGCCACCACGCCGCCGTGGGCGGCGAGTTCCGGGGTGACCTGCTGGACGGTCGACCAGACGGTGGTCTCGGTCGGGCCGTACAGGTTCCACAGCGCGCCGACCCGGCCGAGCAGGGCGCGGGCGAGGTCGGCGGTGAGCGCCTCGCCGCCGCACAGGGCGGTCAGCCCGGGGCGGCCGGCCCAGCCGGCCTCCAGCAGCATCCGCCAGGTGGCGGGGGTGGCCTGGAGGTGGGTGACGCCCTGCTTGTCGATCCAGGCGCCGAGCGCGGCCCCGTCGGTGGCGGTGGCGCGGTCGGCGATCTCCACCCGGGCGCCGGTGACCAGCGGCAGCCACAGCTCCAGGCCGGCGATGTCGAAGGTGACGGTGGTGACGGCGGCCATCACGTCCCGCTCGGTGAGGCCGGGTTCGCGGCCCATCGAGGTCAGGAAGTTGACGATCGCGCGGTGCGGCACGGCGACGCCCTTGGGGCGGCCGGTGGAGCCGGAGGTGTACAGCAGGTAGGCCGGGTCCTCCGGGCCGACGGTGACGGCCGGCGCCTCGGCGGGGGCCGCGGCGTGCTCGGGGCCGTCCACCAGGACGCTCTCGCGCCCGTGCAGCAGTTCGTCGCCGGCGGTGGCGCTCTCGGCGACCAGCAGGGTGACGCCGGCGTCGTCGAGCACGCCCCGGTTGCGGGCGAGCGGCCGGTCGATGTCGAGCGGCAGGTAGGCGGCGCCGCTGCGCAGCACGCCGAGCAGGGCGGCGGGCAGCAGCCGGCCGCGCCGGACGGCGACGGCGACCAGGCTGCCGGGGCCCGCGCCGCGGGCGGCCAGCAGGTGGGCCAGCCGGTTGGCGGCGGCGTCGAGTTCGGCGTAGCCGAGGGTGCCGTCGGCGGCGGACACGGCGGGCGCGTCCGGGGTGCGGGCGGCCTGGGCGGCGACCAGCTCGTGCAGCCGGGCGTCGGGGATCGGCGCCTCGGTGCGGTTGACCGGCTCGTCGGCCACGAGTTCGGCGGCGGAGAGCATGGCCAGCTCGCCGAGCGGGCGGTCGGGTTCGGCGACGGCGGCGCCGAGCAGCGCGACCAGGTGGTCGAGCGCGGCGCGCACGGACCGCTCCTCGTAGCGGGAGGTGCGGTACTCGGCGGACAGCAGCGGTCCGTCGGCCGGGAACTCCAGGAACAGCGACAGGTCGGTCTTCGCGGCGCTGTTGCACACCTCGGCGACGAACGTCAGGCGCAGGCCGGGCAGTTCGACGCTGGCCACCGGGTGGTTCTGGACGGCGAGCAGCACCTGGGAGATCGGCGAGGCGGTGAGGCCGGCCGAGCCGCCGAAGCGGCGGGCGTGCTCGACGAACGGGTGGCCGCTGTGCTCGGCGGCCTCCAGGACGGTCGGGCGGACCCGGGCGAGCAGCTCGCGGAAGGTGTCGGTGCCGGCCACGTCGAAGCGCAGCGCGACGGTGTTGATCAGCGAGCCGAGCACCGTCTCCAGCTCGGGCACCGGGCGGACGGCGAAGGGGCTGATCACGGCGACGTCGGTGCGGCCGGTGTAGCGGTGCAGCATCCCGCCGAGCGCGGCGAGCACCGCCATGTAGAGGCTGGCGCCCTCCTGGGCGGCCCACTTCTCGACGCCGGTGACGAGGCCGGCGTCGAGCCGGCGGGAGATCCGGCGGCCGGCGATGTCCTGGGGGTTGGGGTGCGGGCGGTCGCCGGGCAGGTGCTGGTCGGCCTCGAGGCCTCGCAGCCGCTCGCCCCAGCGCTCGGCGGCCTCGCGGCCGGCCTCGACGTTGCGCTCCTCCCAGCGGGCGACGTCGGACAGCTGCAGGGCGGGCTCGGGCAGCTCGCCGTCGCGGTGGGCGCGGGCGACCTCGTCGAGCAGCAGTCCGGCGGCCCAGCCGTCCATCGCGGCGTGGTGCACGGTGAGCAGCAGTTCGTGACGGTTCTCGCCGGTGCGCACGGCGAGGGCGCGCAGCAGCCGGCCGTTGACCAGGTCGAGCGGGCGGGCGGCCTCGGCGCGCAGCGCGGCGTCGAGCGTCTGCTCGTCGGGCGCGGCGCCGTCGGGCCCGGTGAGGTCGAGCAGCGGGACGTCGACGGTGTACGGGGGGCGGACGTCGGCGATGACCGGGTCGTGCTCGGTCGGGGCCGGGGCTCCGCGCAGCGCGGTGCGCAGCGCCTCGTGGCGGCGGACGACCTCGGTGAGCGCGTGGCCGAACGCCTCGCGGTCGAGGGCGCCCTCGGCGCGGATCCGCAGCGGCACGTTGTAGAGCGGGCTGTCGTGCTGCATGGACTCGTGCAGCCATAGTTCGCGCTGGAAGTCGGTGGCGCGGGCGGGCAGTTCGGCCTGGCGCCGGGGCGGCTCGACGGAGGGCCGGCCGCCGCCGCCGTTGGCGACCCGGACGGCGAGGGCGGCGATGGTCGGGGCGGCGAAGAACTCGGCGAGCGGCACCCGGGTGCCGAACTCGCGCTCGATCCGGGCGAGCAGGCCGGCGGCGAGCAGGGAGTGGCCGCCGAGGTCGAGGAAGACGTCGTGGACGCCGACCTCGGGGACGCCGAGCAGGGCCTGCCAGAGTTCGGCGATCCGGGTCTCGACGGGGGTGCGGGGGGCGACGAACAGCTCGTGCCCGGCGCGGCTGCGGGCGACCGGGGGCAGCGCCTTGCGGTCGGTCTTGCCGTTGGGGGTGAGCGGCATCTGCGCCAGGACGGCGACGGCCAGCGGCACCATGTAGCCGGGCAGGGCGGCGGCGCAGTGGGCGCGCAGCTCGGCGGGCGTCGGTTCGGCCGCGCCGGGGGCGGGCTGGACGAAGGCGGCCAGGTAGTCGCCGGCCTCGTCGCGCTGGACGACTGCGGCGGCGGACTCGACGGCGGGGTGGGTGGCGAGCACGGCCTCGATCTCGCCGAGCTCGACGCGGAAGCCGCGGACCTTCACCTGGTGGTCGACGCGCCCGTGGTACTCCAGGTCGCCGTCGGGCAGGCGGCGGACCAGGTCGCCGGTGCGGTAGCAGCGCAGGCCGTCGACGTGGACGAAGCGCTCCTCGGTGAGGTCGGGGCGGCCGTGGTAGCCGCGGGCCAGGCCCTCGCCGGAGAGGTAGAGCTCGCCGATGCCGCCGTCGGGCACGGGTATCCGGTGCTCGTCGAGGACGTGGCCGAGGGTGCCGTCGAGCGGGCGGCCGATGACCGGCTCGCCGGTCTCGTCGCGGGGAACCAGCGACCAGGTGGAGTAGACGGTGTCCTCGGTGGGCCCGTACAGGTTGTAGAGGCGCTCGACCCGGGGCTGGGCGTAGACCTTGTCGGCCAGGTGGCGGGGCAGGGCCTCGCCGGCCAGGTTGACCACGCGCACGGTGCCCGGCAGACCCCCGCCGCCGGGAAGGCCGTCGCCGCGCAGCAGCGCCGCCATGGCGCTGGGCACGGTGTTGACCAGGGTGACCTCGTCCCGGGCGGGCAGCTCGGGCAGGGCGAGGACGTTCTCCGCGACGATGATCGTGCCGCCGACGGAGAGCGGGAGGAACAGCTCGTACACCGAGATGTCGAAGCAGACGGAGGTGCCGAACAGGACGCCGGCGAGGTCGGCGGCGGTGTAGGTGCCGGCGGCCCAGCGGAGCATGGCGTTGACGCCGCGCTGGGTGACCGAGACGCCCTTGGGGCGGCCGGTGGAGCCGGAGGTGTAGAGCACGTAGGCGAGCGCGTCGGTGGCGGCTTCGCCGGTGGTGGGGCGCTCGGCGGCCGGGTCGAGCGGAGCGGAGGGGCTCTGCCCGTCGACGTACAGGAGGGTGGCGCCGGCACCGTTCAGCAGGTGCTCGTGGGCGCGGTCGGTGACCACGACGGGGGCCTGCGCGTCGCCGACGACCAGTTCGAGGCGGTCGCGCGGGTACGCCGGGTCGAGCGGCACGTACGCGCCGCCGGCCCGCAGGACCGCCAGCAGGCTGACCACCAGGTCCGCCGTTCGCGGTAGGCAGACTCCGACCAGCGTCTCGGCCCGGACACCGGCGGCGGCCAGTCGGCCCGCCATCGCGTCGGCCGCGGCGTCCAGTTCACGGTAGGTCAGCCGGCGCGTGCCGTCGATCACGGCGGTGGCGTCCGGAGTCCGTCTGACCTGTGCGGTAACCAGGGCGGCCAGCGGCGCGGCCGGATCCAGCGGGGGAAGTCCCGTCGAACTCATCACTCTCTCCTGAGGGCTGCTGCTGCATCGACTTGTGGTCGGCGAGAAATGGGCGGTGTGCCCTGGGAGATGGTGGGGTAAAGATCTACGGATCACCAGCACATTTCCGTCACTCGTTCGATATGCCGGAAAGATCCCCTCCGCCACGCCGATCGGCGGTGTGCGAGAGTGACGGTTCGTTAGCGATCTCATACGGATTGTCAGCCGCCTTGGCAGGGACGGCGTGGACCGCTACGTTCTCTTTCGACACCCCGTCAGCTAGGTCGAGGCGACCCCTGTGGCCTGCACACGGTCGCGCTGACCGAACGGACGGTGGAGGCGCTCGCCCACCACGGCGACGGCATTCCGCCGCGTACGGCCGAGGTCCACCTCGCCGTGCTGCAGCACCGGCGCGGGCACCTCGCTCCGGCCATGGGCCGGCATGCGGCCCAGGAGGCAGGATCGGCCGCCGGACGCTTCCTTCGCCGCCTGCCCCGCCTCGTCCCCGAGCCCGGTCCCGGGGCCGACGAGGGCCCGGTGCCGGCCGAGATCGTCTGTCGGCCCGCCCCTCTCCCCCGGCGGCGGCCTCGACCCGCGCGAACTCCTGGTCACCGCCACCCGCCGGGAACACCTCACCCTCTGCACCCCGGGCTCGGCCGCCTGGTGCGCCCCGTCCTCCACCGCCGCATCAACCGCTCGCTCCTGCCCCGGCCTCCCAGCTGCTCCGTCCGCCCGGCCACGCCGACGAGCGGTCCTGGCACATCTGGTCCTGGGGCCCGGCCGCCGACGCCCCGTACACGCCCCGCGTCACCTACCGCACCACCGTTCCGGCGCCGCAGCTGCGGCTCCTCCCCCGCGCCCCGCACGACCTGGTCGAGCACCGCGACCGCCGACACGACGCTCCGGACGACCGGCTCGATCAGCGGTGGCCGGCCAGGGCGGTCTCTTGCCGGTGTGAGCGGGGTCACGGGAACTCGGGTGTGCGGATATGGCAGAGCCAGGTATGGATCCAGGATTTCGGGCCCGGCTGCGGGCCGGTGACGAGGGCGCCTTCGGCGTCTTGTTCCGTGAGCACGCCTCCGCCGTGTACAACCACTGCTTCCGGCTGACCGGCGACTGGTCGGCAGCGGAGGACTGCACCTCGCTGGTGTTTCTGGAGGCCTGGCGGCTGCGCTCCAAGGTCCAGCCGGACGGCGGCGGCCTGCTGCCGTGGCTGCTGGGCATCGCCACGAACGTGGTCCACCGCAGGCGCCGGGTCGCCCGCCGCCACCAGGCCCTGCTGGACAGGTTGCCCCCGCCGGAGCTCCTGTCGGATTTCGCCGACGAGTTGGTCGGCCGCCTGGAGGACCAGGAGAAGATCCACGCGATGCGCCAGGTGCTGGAGCAACTGCCCCGGGCCGACCGGGAGATCCTGGCGCTGTGCGTGTGGGCCGGTCTGGATTATGCCGCCTCGGCCGAGGCCCTCGGGGTGGCCGTCGGCACGGTGCGCTCCCGGCTCTCGCGTGCCCGCCGCCGTCTGGACAAGCTCACCGAGAAAAATCTCCACGCGAACAGGGAACCCGCGCCCGCAGCCTGGCAGCTAACAGGTGACCGCAACAGTGCGGTCCGGTCAGAAAAAAGGAAGCCGCGATGACGTCAGGCCACGACGACAGCGACCTGCGGGCGCTGCGCCGGATGCTGCCGGTGCCCGCCGAGCGGGACTTCCCGCCCGGCCGCCGGCACCAGCGTGAGGAACACCTGATGAGCAGTTGGCTGCAGATGGCCCGCCAGGACGGCAAGAGGACGAGCAGCAGACTCCTGGCCCCGGTGCCGCGCCGGCGGGGACTCGCCCTGGCCGGCACCGCCGCCGCGGTGGGGGCGCTCACCCTTGGCGTGACCGTCCTCCTGCCGGGGACCAGCAGCACCCCGGCCGCGGCCGCCACCCCGGAGCTGCTGACCTATGTCCAGGACGCCCCGACCCAGGACGCGGCAAAGATCCTCAATGAGCTCGCGGACACCGCCGCCCGCCGGCCGGACACCACCGTGCACGGCACCGAGCACCTCGAGAGCCGCAGCTGGAACCTCAACACCGTCGCCGGGGCGAAGACCGCATCCGCCGTCGTGCCGACGGAATCAGAACTGTGGGTCGACCCGGACGGCACCGCGCACGCCACCAGCCGCTCCGACGCACCCGAATTCCCCACCGAGGAGTCCCGCAAGCACTGGAAGGACCTGGGCCGGCCCACCGGCCCCGGCAAGCCGGAGGTCAACGACGAGCCCGCCGGCCCCCGGGCCCGGATGTGGGAGGGCCGCCCGCCGACCGATGTGAAGGCGCTGAAGACCTGGCTCGCACAGGGCCACCCGATCGAGAACGGCCCGGCCGAAACGCTGGTGGCGGTCAACGACCTGCTGCACGAGCGCGTCCTCTCCGCCCCGGAGCGGGCCGCCGTCCTGCGGGTGCTGGCCGATGTGCCCGGTCTCAGCTATCAGGGCACCACCACCGACCGGGCCGGCCGCACCGGCAAGGCGTTCTCCCTCGACAGGGACCACGGCGGCCTGCCCGCCCGGCAGACCCTGATCGTCGACCCGGCCAGCGGGCGGATCCTCGACAACGAAGAGGTGCTCACCAAGACCGCCGGCAAGCTCGGCATCCCGATCCCCTCGGTGATCTCCTACACCGTCTACCTGGCGGCCGACACTCAGCCCGCCCCCACGCGGTAGACCACCCGCCGGCTGCCGCCCTCCCGCGTTCTCCCCGACCCGGACGCGCACGACCCTCCGTCTCACAGGGGGCGGCCGACGGTCCCGGACCTGTCGGCCGTCCGCCGAGGCACCCGTCCCGAGCTGCCGCTCCCGCGCTCGTGACCCGCACCCCCTCATGACAGGAGTTCCTATTGCCTGCCCTCACAGGCGCAGCCACCACCCGCCGGACGGTGCCCCCGATGGCCCTGACAGCACAGCGAACACACCCACAGCCAACCCCGAGAACTCCGCAGCGGCCCGGCGGTGGCCAGCTGCCGTCGCTGACCGGGATGCGCTGGGTGGCCGCGTTCACGGTCTTCGTCCACCACGTCCGCAACTTCGGCTACTTCGGGCAGGGCCGGAGCGGCCGCCTGGTGAACTGGGCATTCGGGGCCGGCGCCGTGGGGGTGTCGTTCTTCTTCATCCTGTCCGGGTTCGTGCTGGCCTGGTCCGCCCTGCCCGGGGAGCGGGCCCGCACTTTCTGGCGGCGGCGCCTGGCCCGGATCTACCCGGTCCACCTGGTCACCGCGGTCATCGCGCTGGTGCTGGCCTACTGCCTGGTTCCCGGGCTTCGGCCCGGAGGTGCCCGGGAGGCGGCGGCGAACCTGCTGCTGGTCAGCTCCTGGAAGCCCGAGTGGTGGCAGGCCCTGAACCCGGTCAGCTGGTCCCTGGTCTGCGAGGCCTTCTTCTACGCCGCCTTCCCCGTCCTGTACGCGGGCCTGCGCCGCCTGCCCACCCGCGCCCTCGCCGCCACCGCCCTGGCCGCAGGCACGCTCCTCGTGCTGCTGCCATGGGCGAACACCCACTACGCCCTCGGCTGGACGCTCTACTCCTCCCCGCTCCCCCGGCTCCCGGAATTCGTTCTCGGCGTCACGCTCGGCCTCCTGGTCTAGACCGGCACCTGGCGCGGCCCCGGACTCGATGTCGCCCTGGCGGCCACGCTGATCGGCTACTTCCTCGTCGCCCAGCTCCCGGGCGAATACGGCTACGCCGCATGCACCGTGCTCGGCCTGGCCATGCTCATCCCCGCTGCCGCCAGGGCCGACCTCACCGGCACCCCCTCGTTCTGGCGCCACCCGTACCTGGTGCGGCTCGGCGAGTGGTCCTTCGCCTTCTACATGATCCACATCCTGGTCATGCGCACCGGCGAAGCCCTGTTCGGCGACCAGCCCCACCTCGCCACCGTCCCCGCCCTTGCCATCACGGCAGCGGTCTTCGCCCTCTCGCTCACTCTTGCCTGGGCCCTGTACGCCGGCGTCGAACGCCCCGGCCGACGACTACTGCTCCGATCACGAACCGCATCGCGCCACTCCATGGCCGCACACACCCGCTTGCCCAGCCAATCGGGAAGAAGGGACTGACATGCCGACCACGCTGCGGATGCGCGCGGGTGTGCTCGTTGTCGTTGTTGCCACGCAGGCCGCCCTGGCCGGCTGCGACACCCCGGCCTCGACCCCGCCGCCGCGGACACCCGCCGACGGGCCGACGGCCCAGGCTCGCACACCCGCCCAGCATCCTTCGACCACGGCCTCGGCTTCCGCCGTCCCTGCTCCGAAGCCCGACGCGGCGGCCGCGAAGTCCATCGTCGTCATCGGGGCCTCCGTCTCCGGCGGCTACAAGGCCTCACCCGACGCATCCTGGCCCAGCGAACTCGCCCACCGCCTGCAGCAGGACGGCCGGCCGGACCAGGTGGTCAACGCCAGCATCGGCGCCACCAGGCTGCTCACCGACAACGGCCCCACCATGCCCAGCGCCCTGACCCGCGAGGACAGGGACGCCCTCGCCGTTCCCGGAGCGGGCACCATCGTGCTCACGGACGTCATCAACGACATCCAACAGACCCCCCACCAGTACGATCCGGCCGCGATCATCGCCGGACTGCGGTCCTTCGTCGCCAAGGCCCACGCCAAGGACGTCAAGGTCATCGGCACGACCATCCCGCCCTACGGCGGCTTCGGACGCTACGAGACCGCCGGCGAACTCTGCCGGCGAACCGTCAATGATGCGATCCGCCAGGGTCAGCTCTTCGACGGTGTCATCGACTTCGACGCCGCGCTCAGAGACCCGACCGATCCCACCCGCATCCGGCCCGACTACGACTCCGGCGACCACCTCCACCCCAACGACGCCGGACACCACGCCATGGCCCGGACGATCGACCCCGACCTGTTCACTCTGTTGGCTTCCTCCCCCTCGTAGGGAACGAGGGGGGTTCCCCTCAGCCTCGCGGCTGAGCCGCTGCGCATGCGCGCGGCGGTGGGACGACTTCCTGCTCCAGCGACGGCTGCCCGTCCGGAGTACTCCGTTGAGGTCTTGCACCGTCCGTCCGCGCGAGTTGTCAATTCAGGGCGGCTTCATGCTCCGGACGTCGGGTCCGATGAAGAACTTCGCGATCACGATCAGTGCGCCCAACTGAGCCAGTACATAGGCGATCTGTGCGGAGAAACCCCGGAGCTGGTAGATCCAGAGCAGCAGTCCGAAGCGGCTGGGCCACAGACGCCGCTCGGCCTGGAAGGTGTCCGCGTCCATGGCGAGGCCGGTGAGGGTCAGCACCAGAAGCATTTGGCAGGTGGCGATGGCCACGTTGCCGAGCGGCTGGTCGGTGATGAGGTCGCCCAGGGTCCCCATGACGATCAGCAGGGTGTAGACGGCGACCAGGCTCAAGGCGCGTGCCGGCCCGCGGCGTCCGGGCAGCAGGCGCCAGAGCCCTCCCAGTACCAGGCCCGCGCCTGCCGAGGCGAGCTCCAAGGTCAAGAACAGCCTGACCATGTTGGGTGCCCCGAAGGAGTCCTGCGCGGTGTACATCCACTGAGCCTGCTCCGCCCGGTAGGAGAACCAGAGAATGACGAGAGTGCCCGGAAGACCGAAGGCGGCCGCCAACAGGGCGGCCCGGCGAGCGTTCTCCCACCACCTGGCGTGTGGGCCCCAGCTCAGGGCGACGTCCATGATCGTGTACTGGCCGGGTAGCCAGGCCCGTGCCGTGCCGGCGGCTCCGGTCGGCGATCGCCAGCGGTGCAGCCCGCTCAGCTCCCGTTCCATCGCGTGCCGTTCCTTCTCCGCCGCATGTCGGCCCGCGGCTCCCTCACCCTTCCCCATGTCACGGAGCTCGTCGGTCAGCTCCCGGTAGCGGCGGGCACGCGCGATGAGGCCGGAGCGGCTCGCCTCCGTGATCGCTTCGCTCAGCCTCGGAGTGTCCCCGCTTCCCTCAAGGTGATGGGCCAGGACCGCCCACCGCTTCCCGACCGCCAACAGGGCGTAGACCCCGGCGATGTCCAGGACGAGCCAGAGGACAGCCGCGGCCTGGCTGCCCGCGAACGAGCCCTGGTGGTAGGCGACCACGACGGCGAAGAACACGGCGAGCAGGAGGCGGTCCAGCCGGGTGGGATACGCGAGCGGCACGGGGAACGCCAAGTCCCTGGCCCGGAGCAGGGCCACGATGGCCATGCCGGTCAGCACCCAGGTCCAGGAGGCGCACCATGAGGGGATCTGGGTCGCGTAGGACACCAGACGCCCGTTCAGGAAGGACCGGTGCAGCCAACCGTACTCCGGCACCGCCCGGTCGCTCAGCCAGCTGGCCCGCTCCCACCCGCGGGCCTGGGTCCACCACTGCCACCCCAGCAGAAGGAGGGTGACCACGGCAAGTCCCGATCCGACGCGGCGCAGCCGAAAGGGTGGCGTCGGTGGCCGGATCAGCCCGCCCTCACACGCGAGCCGCCAGATCCACAGCGCCAGGCCGGTCAGCCACAGCCACAGGAGCGCCGCGGTCATGGCCACCAGTGGGGCGAAGCCGTGGACGGGCCCGGTTCCGGAGAAGGAGAGGTTCTGGGGGAGACCGAACAGGGACGGCCAGGTGGCTACCAGGGCGCCGGCCGCCGCCACCAGCGAGGCGGCCAGCAGCACCGACCACTTCGGACGGGCGGTGACCGTCAACGCCCAGCCGACCAGAATCCCGATCAGGATCATCCGAGGTTGGTCGAGGAGCGCGTACTGCGGTAGCAGGAACGTCAGGATGATGACGGCGCTGACCACACCCCACTGCAGCAGGACCGTGCTGCTGCGGATCTCGAGCACGGTGGCCTCGGCGTGGACCGGCCGGCGGCGGGCTCGCAGAGCGGCCACCGTGACGACGGCGGAGATGACCACCCACCAGGTGGCCTGCCCGATCTTGTTGCTGACGAGCAACGGCGCATTGTTGCTGCTGACCGCCGCCCATGCGCGTTGCCATGGGGGAGCCACCCGAACCGTCAGCAAGGGGCTCGGCCCCTGAGGCGGGTCGGGGTCGAGCCACGCCATGCTCCCGTTGCCGGCGGTCGAGGGATCGGGCGCCACGCTGGATGCCTCCAGGCCGCCCAGGTCGACCATGACCGAGTTCCAGCGGGCCCCCGCCAGAGCCGTCGGCGGAACGAGGGACAGGTCCCACTGGCCGGGCTGCACATCGACTTCCCACGGCCCGACGAGGAACGTGCCGCCATGGTCGAACCAGAAGATCGTTGGGTACTCGACCTTGACCACGCCAGGCTCGGTGCTCACCGCCGGGTTGGACGAGCGCCACTCGTACGGGCGCAGGTACTGCTCCGGGGGCCGCCCCGACTCCTGCTCGTCGCGCAGGAGGCAGTGCATCGCGTCGCGGTAGGCAACAGAACTCTTCTGCAGCAGCAGGCCATCGGCGTACTGCCAGGACCTGGGTACGCGGACGGTCATGACTCCGCGGCCCTCGGCCGTGTTGTGGGTGTGGTTGGCGAGTCTGAGTTCGACGTCCACCTGGGCCGCAGTCAACTGCTCCGCATGGCAGTCGCTCACGGACGGGGAATCCGCTCGGGCGGACTGTCCACCCCAGAAAATCAGGAGAACCAGCAACGGCACGGCGCACGGTCCCCACCGGTACACCGCGGTGCTGCGGACTCCTGAGCTGCAACCGTGCGACGGCGGCGAGGTGTTCGTGTTCACCTCGCCGCCATCCTCGTTCTTCAACGCGGTGTGCTCCCCGGGCACCCGCTGATCGGACTGCACTGCAGGATCACGTGGTAGGCGTGGCTCTCGACCTCATCGCTGCCGCGTCCGGTCTTCACGAACCGCCACTGCGAGGGCTTGGTGTGACCGGTCGCGTCCGCCTTGTCGACCCGGATCTGGAGCGTGCGTGCCGCGAGGTCATGGGTCTCGACCAGGACCTCGTCGCACGCGACGGGAAAGTGCTCGTGCAGCAGGCACAGGCCGAAACGGTCGAGATTTCCGTGCTTTTCCAGCACATCCACTAGATCGCGCACGAACTGGCTGTCCTGCGGACCCAGTCCCTTGGCCTCCTCGAACTTCGGAAGTGGCTGCCCGGGAGTGGCCGTCGGATTTCCCATGGAGTGCTCCTCAATGTCATCTGAGTGGCTTTCGGAAGCGTAGGTGGGGCGACAAACGGCTACAAGCCGACACCCCGGAGGATGGCCGGCAACCCGGCGGACGCTTTCGTGGTGCCTGCCAGAGGGCGTTCTGCGAGAGTGCAGCGGATCGCCCCTGTGGCTACTGAACCTGAAGGTCACGTCACCGGGTGCCCCCATCGGACCCGAGGTGAGCAGGAGAAGATCGACATGCCCGTAGCAGACGCCGGGGCAGCAGTACTGATCGTCGGTGGCGGGCCAGTCGGGCTCACCGCCCGAGCGCTGCTGGAGCGCTGGGGCGTGCGGGTACTGCTGGTCGAGAAACACCGCGAACTGTCGCCCTTTCCACGGTCCCGGCTGGTCAACGTGCGCTCGATGGAGATCTACCGCCAACTCGGGCTCGCCGCCGAGATCACGGCCAACGCGTTCGCACCGGAATACGGCCGCATCCGCTTCCGCGACACCCTGTGCGACCGTGACTTCGCCGCAGCGGCGATGGTCGGGGTCGACGCGCCGGTACCCGAGAGCCCCCTGACCGGCGTGGTCACCTCACAGGACCGGTTGGAACCCACCCTGCTCGCAGCAGCAGACGCACCGGTGCGCTTCGGGACCGAGCTCACCGACCTGGCCGAGGAAACCGACGGCGTCGTGGCTCTGCTCGTCGACCACCGACGCGGTGAGGAGACCCGCGTCCGCGCCCGTTATGTCATCGCCGCCGACGGCGCGACCTCCACCGTCCGACAACTGCTGGGAATCGACACCACCGGCCCCGGAGCGATGGGGGGCTTCACCACGGTCGTGTTCGACGCCGGCCTCGACCGCTGGTGCGCCCACCAGCCCGCCGGCGTCTACTTCACCGCGCACGGCCTGTTCGGCCCGCTCTACCCCGAAGGGGGCTGGGCCTGGTTCGTTCCCACGCCCGAAGACGCTGCACACGCCGACTGGCCCGGCCTCCTCGCGCGCGCCATCAGCCCCGGCGTCGGGGTCCGAGCCGACGTCTCGCGGGTTCAGCACTGGGTGATGAACGCGTTCGTCGCCGAGCGCTTCCGCCACGGCCGGATCCTGCTCGCCGGTGATGCCGCGCACGCGGTCCCCATCGTCGGCGGCCTGGGCATGAACGCCGGCATCGCCGATGTGCACAACCTGTGCTGGAAGCTGGCGGGCGTTCTCCACGGTTGGGCCGGACCGAGCCTGCTGGGAAGCTACGAGACGGAGCGGCAACCCGTCGCCCGGCAGACCCTCCGCCAAGCGGTGGAGAACACCCGGCTTCTGCTCCAGGTGCAGAACCGACGCCGCGAGCAGCGCCGAACCAGCGAAGAGGCGTCGATCCATGTCGAACTTCCCTGGTCGGAGCGGTACTTCGCCCAACTCGGTCTTGTGCTCGGCGTCACCTACCGCTCCGATGCCGTCCTCGCCGACGACAGCACCCCACCCGAACCGTCCGGCACAGGCACGGACTACGTCCCCACCGCAGAGCCGGGCCGTCGCATGCCGCACCTCTGGCTCGCACCCGACCGCTCCACGCTCGACGCTTTCGGCGAATGGTTCACCCTGCTCACCCCGGACCCCACTCGCTGGGAGGGACAAGCCACCGCACCATGGCCCCTGCACATCGAGGCCCTTCCCGGCGAGCACACCGACCTCTGCGGCCTCCGCCCACACGGCGCACTGCTCATCCGACCCGACGGCCACGTCGGCGCCCGCTGGCGCGACCGCCCGCCGAGCGACACCGCCCTCCACCACGCCCTCACCACGATCACCCGCTCGACACCCCGCAATGGGCAGTGAGCGGACCGGACTCCCCAGACCTGCTTGAGGCGTCCCGCTGCCCGCCGCCAGGGTGAAACGACGAGACTCCGCCGTGGAATTCGTTTCGCTACACGGAACGCACTGTCCGCTCACATACAGTGACCAACCGGGTTGCACCCCTTCCGGCATCCCCCGGCGGGCGTCACGCGGTCGTCTCTCTGCTGAGACGGCCGGTCCCGAACCGATCCCGGATCACACCCGCCCGTGCGGCTGGGGACGCGCAGAAGGAACGATGGTCATGAATGCGGGATCCTCTCCGCCGGTCCGGCGGTCGCGTACGGTGTGTCTGGCCGCTGTCGCCGTTGCCGGAGCACTCGGACTGCTCAGCGCGTGCGGCGGATCGTCACAGCCCGGACCCGCCGGCGCGCTGACTCCCGGACCCGGGCAGAGCAGCCTGGCGGGATTTCCCGGCGCCTCCGGAACGGGCGGCACGGTCGCTGTCAGCTCACCACCGGGCACGTCCTCGACCTCACCTGCCGGCGGCCAGTCGTCCGCTCCGGCGGCCGCCAACGCGGTGACGATCAAGAACTTCGCGTTCTCCCCGCCCACACTGACGGTCAAGGCGGGCACGACGGTGACCTGGACCAACACCGACCCCGACGCACACACCGTCACCAGCAAGCAAGGATCGGGCGGGCCACTGCAGTCCGCGGCCCTGGCCACCAACGACACGTACAGCTACACGTTCGCCCAACCCGGCACCTACCCCTACTACTGCACCATCCACCCGTTCATGACCGCCACCGTGGAGGTGACCCCATGACCGAGGACACACACGACTCCGACGGCGGCGGCGACGAGCACGGCATGACCCGCCGGCAGCTCATGCGGCACGCCGCCTGGTTCGGTGGTGCCGTGGTCCTGACAGTCGTCGCAGGAGAGGTGATCAGTCACATCCCCGGATCGACGAACACGGCCCCGGCAAGCAGCGCGGACCTGCATTTCGTACAGATCTCCGACAGCCACATCGGGTTCCAGGGCCCGGCCAACATGGACGTCACCGGGACGTTCGCCGCGGCGATCGACCAGGTCAACTCCCTCGGGTTCCGGCCTGACTTCGTCATGCACAGCGGCGACCTGACGCACCTCTCCACCCCCGCCCAGTTCGACCAGGTCAAGCAGATGCTGTCGCAACTGGACACGGACCGGGTCTTCACCGTGCCGGGCGAGCACGACTCGATCGGAGCCAACGGACCACGCGCCTACCAGCAGACCTTCGGCCAGAACACCATCGGCGACGGCTGGTACAGCTTCGACACCCACGGTGTGCACTTCATCGCGCTGGTCAACACGCTGCACCTGGAGCAACTCGGCCACCTGGGCAACGACCAGATCGACTTCGTGCGCAAGGACATCGCCGGCCTGTCGTCGGACACCCCCATCGTCATCTTCAGTCACATCCCGTTGTTCGCGATGTACCCGACGTGGGGCTGGGGCACCGACGACGCGGTGCAGCTGCTGTCGATGTTCCGCCGCTTCTCCTCGGTCACGTGCCTCAACGGGCACGTCCACCAGCTGTTCAGCAAGACCGAGGGCAACATCAGCTTCCACTCGGCCCGCCCCACCTGCTACCCGTTCCCCCAACCCGGCCAGGGCCCCGCCCCGCTTCCACAGGTGCTGCCCGCCGGGCGCCTCAAGGACGCACTCGGCATCCGCACCGTCAACTACTGGCAGGGCCGCCACGAACTGGCCGTCAAGGACGAAACGCTCGCATGAACACCCGGAGCCTGCCCGCCCTCGCGCTGCGCCTGGCGCTCGCCGCCACGCTCGCGGCGAGCGGATACATCCACGCCCAGCTCTACATCGACGGATACCGCTCCGTCCACGTCATCGGCCCGATGTTCCTGCTGCAGGCCAGCACCGCCTTCGCCGTGGCCGCACTCCTCCTGCTGGCAGCACCCCTGATCCTGCGCACCGCCGCCGCCGCCATCGCCCTCTGCACACTCATCGGGTTCGCCGCATCCCGCACCACCGGATTGTTCGGGTTCTCCGAAAACGGCCTGCAACCCGCCCCACAGGCCCTGCTCAGCCTCATCGCCGAGACACTCACCCTGCTGATCCTCGCGATCTGGCAGGCATCCGAGGCCCGGCGACACCGCCGCGCCCGGCCAACCGGCGGTCAGGGCCGGCACGAAGGCGACCCGGCCCCACCGCCATCCGTTTCCCAGACCCGGCCAGAGCCCCTGCCCCAATCCGCAGGTCATGCCCGGCCGGTCATCGGCAGTGCGGATGCCGAGAGCGCCCGGCGCCTGCCCGCCCTCGCGCTGCGCCTGGCGCTCGCCGCCACGCTCGCGGCGAGCGGATACATCCACGCCCAGCTCTACATCGACGGATACCGCCTCGTCCACGTCATCGGCCCGATGTTCCTGCTGCAGGCCAGCACCGCCTTCGCCGTGGCCGCACTCCTCCTGCTGGCGGCACCCCTGATCCTGCGCATCGCCGCCGCCGCCATCGCCCTCTGCACACTCATCGGGTTCGCCGCATCCCGCACCACCGGATTGTTCGGGTTCTCCGAAAACGGCCTGCAACCCGCCCCACAGGCCCTGCTCAGCCTCATCGCCGAGACACTCACCCTGCTGATCCTCGTGGCCTGGAAGCCCCTGCTGACGGCGGCGGTGAAATCGAGAGCGGCGGCGGCCGAGCACGTGGCGGGCCTCACTCCCCTCGCCGGCCACCGACGGCTCCACAACGTCCTGTGGCTTCTCCTGCCGGTAGCGGTGGTGGCCGGCCTCCTCTGGTACGGCCGGGTACACACCCCCGACTACGAGACCAGCCTTTTCGGGAATCGCGGCCCTGACGCCCAACTGCTGAAAGCCCAACTGGGATCGGCGCTCCTGGGCCTGGCGCTGATCCAGCTGGTCCTCGCCCTGTGGATCTACGGCCGCCTGCCCGCACTACAAACCGCGCCGCACCGGGTCCGTACCACGCACCGCCTCATCGGCCTGACCGCCTTCCTCCTCTCACTGCCCATCGCCCGGCACTGCATCACCGCCTACGGCGTCCAGTTCACCGACACCCGTGTGGCACTGCACTCGCTCACCGGGTGCTTCCTCTACGGGGCCTTCGTCGCCAAGGTCATCGTGGTCCGGCACCGCCGCTGGCCCCGCTGGGCACTCCCCCTGGCCGGCGGCACCCTCGTCACCGCGATCGCCCTGATCTGGTACGCCGCCCCCCTCTGGTACCTGAACGGCCTCCAGGCACCCGGGCTGTGAGCAGAACGTGGGGTGACTCCCCCGCACTGCGCGTGCTTTCCGGCGCACTGGCCTGCGAGAAAAGCCTCTGCCTTGCAGACCTGGACAAGTCCTGCTATCTCAACGGCTGTTGAGCTGACTGCGCGCGGAGGACCCAGAGATCCGGTCAGCCGGCGCCGGACCCGTGCACGGCGTGTTCCCAGAGATCCAGCCCCGCGCGGAGGAGTTCGCGCACGGCCGCGGTCTCCTCGCCCGTCCAGGCTCCCTCGCCGGCGGTCGGTTCGAGGGCTTCGCCGCCGAAGATCTTTTCGTAGGCGCTGTCGTGGACCGGTCCTTGGGAGGGAAGGGGTGGGCCGGCCTTCAGGCTGCGGGCGAGGTCTTCGAAGAGGTTCCACGCCTCCAGCAGCAGTCCCGCCGGGACCGAGCCGAGGTCGGGGTGCTCGACCCACCGCCGTACGTCGCCCAGATCGAGAGTGCCTTCGCCCTCCCAGGTGAGCTCCCAGCCCTTGCGATCACAGTATTCCTGCAGTGGCGTGCGCTCATGGAACGCGAGGAGTCCTCCGCGTTCGTCGACGACGAACTCATCGGGGGCATCGCCCTCTCCGGGCCGCCATATCAGCGTCAAGTCCCCTCTCCTGGTCACGATGCAGTACGGATAGTAGTCAGCCATGCGGGTCTCCCTGATCCCGTGGCGGCACTTGCCGCGTTGGTCATCCTGCCTGCAGTGATCGCCGCGCGCGGTGACTTCGGAGCAGGTGGAGCTGTGGGGTGCGGAGCCGGCTGGTCCGGGGCTGCGGGTCGCCGGGTGTTTCGAGCGGCCGGAGCCGCGGGCCCGGCGGGCCGGGTACAGCGCACACGTGGTGGCTGTCGGGCACCCGGCGGGGCCCTTGGCCGGGCGGACGCGCCCGAGGGCCGAAAGGAACGGCCGTACCTCGGATGTCGTACGGTGGAGACCATGTTTTCCGCAGCGGTTCTCTCGCCGCCCGTCCTCTGAGGCGGGCCGCCATCGACACCGGCGCGTAGGCAGGCCACCGGCCGCGACGCGCTGACTGGTTGTGCCCGCAGACGCGAGACCACGACCATCTGCTCCGTCTGGAGACTCCTTCCGTGTCGAAAACTGCTGTTGCCATGACCCCTGCCCCCGTGGCGGCGCCCCGATCAGTGCGCCGCGGCCTTGCCTGCCTGGCGTTCGCCGGCATCACCTGGGGCACGACCGGAGCCGCCGTGGACGTCGTCTACCGGTCCAGCGACTTCGGGCCCATCGCCGTCTCGTTCTGGCGCTTTCTGACCGGCGTGGCGCTGCTGCTCGCGGCCCGTGCCTTCCGCCCTTCCCGTACCACGCCCGGGACTCGGCAGCCGCTGAGCCGCCGTGTGCTGCTGTTCACGGGCACCGGCGTCGGCTTGGCGGTCTTCCAGACCGCCTACTTCGCCGCCGTGCAGGACACCGGGCTGGCCGTCGGCACCATCGTCGCACTCGGGGCGGCCCCGGTGTTCACCGCCGCCGGTGGACGCCTGTTCCTGGGCGAGCGCATCGGACGCGCCGGGCTGCTCGCGGTCGCCGGCGCGCTGGCCGGCCTCGCGATCCTGGTCCTGGGCAACCAGACCGGTGTCGTCCACCCCGTCGGCGTGGGGCTGGCCCTGCTGTCCGCCGCCGGGTACGCCGTCTCCAACCTCCTGGGCCGGTGGACCGGACGGCACGGCGCCGGAGAGGACCCGTACGCCCTCACGGTGGGGTCGTTCGCCGTCGGTGCGACCGTCATGCTGCCGTTCGCCTGGGGCGAGGGCCTCGTGCCGCACACCGCCCACCTGGGCCACGTCGTGCTGCTGATGCTCTACGTCGCCACCGTCACGACGGCGCTCGCCTACCCGCTGTACTTCGCCGGGGCGGGCGCCGTCCGGGCGGCCACGGCCTCGGTGGTGATGCTCATCGAGCCAGTCAGTGCAGCGGTACTCGCCGTGTTGTTCCTCGGCGAGCGGCTCACCGCGGCCACGGTCATCGGCACGGTGCTGATGCTCACGGCCGTCGCCGGCCTCGCGGCCGCCGAATCGCGACTGGACGCGAAGAGCTGACCGCTCGCACGGTGAGACGACGGCGACGTGGTGCGCCGGGATCAGGTTCCGGCGCACCACACGTACGTCAACGGCCGGGTGGTGCTCTTCGCACACGACGAGGGGGCAGCCGGGCGGTTGCCCCCTCGTCGTGTGCGTCAGTGCGTGGGGGGCCGGGTCACGAGGTCGGACGGGTCGGTGTTCGCCCCGCACAGCACGACGCAGACCTTCTCGCCGCTGCCGGGCCGGTAGCTGCGGCCCGCGCTCGCGGGGCGGGTCGGCAGGTCGTGGTCGTCGGCGTGCTGGTCCGGGGCGGTGAGCGCGGCCAGCGCGGTCGCGGCGCCGTGCTCGACCGCGACACGGCGGTGGTCCCACAGCGCCTGCCGGGCCCGGACGATCCCGTCGTCCGCCACCAGCACGGAGTGCACGCCGTCCTGGCGGGCGGCGTGCAGGGCCATGGCGGAGGCGCGGCGGGCGCCGAGGGAGTCGGCGGCGATCGAGTCCACCGTGACGTCGACCGGGCGGCCGGCCTCGATCGCGGCGTTCAGCGCACGGCAGTTCTCCGGCTCCACCGCCACGGTGCGGATGCCGTGGTGCTGGGCGGCGGTGGCGACGCCGGTGAACAGGCCGCCGCCGCCGACCGCGACCACCACGGTGTCCAGGCCGGGGATCTGCTGGTGGATCTCCTCCAGCAGGGTGCCGGCCCCGGCGGCGATCAGCGGGTGGTCGTAGGCGTGGGAGGCGAGCGCGCCGGTGGCGGCGGCGAACTCGTCGCAGGCCGCGAGCGCCTCGGCGTACTCCGCGCCGACCAGCCGGACCTCGGCACCGTAGCCGTGGAGCTTGGCCACCTTCACCGCCGGAGCGGTCTCGGGCAGGAAGACGGTCGCCCGGACGCCCTGCTGCTGGGCGGCCCAGGCGCACGCCAGGCCGGCGTTGCCGCCCGAGGCGATCGTCACCCCGGCGTCGGGCAGGGTGGTGGCGTCGCGGTGGGCCTGGATGAAGTTCTGCGCGCCGCGGGCCTTGAACGAGCCGGTGTGCTGCATGAACTCCATGGCCAGCCACACCTCGCACGGCTCGACCTCACGGTCGTCCAGGGGGTCGCGGCGGGCCGTGCGGATCGCGCCCGGGTCGACCCGGGCCAGGGCGACGGGGCGGATGCGTCCGGCGGTGCGGTCGGTGGCGGCCTTGATGTCGCCGTACGTGAGCTGGTGCACGTCGTTGCTCCTGCGATGAGTCGGTCACGACCGGGCGATGAGCCGGCCGGTGGTGGTCCGGCCGAGGAGGAACGCGAGGACGGTCCGGCGGCCGGTGGGGTCGGGCGCGACCGCATGGAAATTCGCGGGGTCGCACAGCAGCCCGTCGCCGGGCTGCGGGGTCAGGTCGACGCGCCCGGGCGCGTCCCGATCCTCTGCCAGGCCGCCCGGGCACCCTCCGCGTCGCGCCGGTACCGGCCCGGGGTCCAGCCCGCCGTCCTGATCGCGGCAGGCGTTGAGGGCCGGGCCGCAGCGCACGATCCGGGTGGGCACCCGGGCCGGGTCGTGGTCGGCGGCGGGCCGCCGGTCCAGCGCGGCCATCACCGCCCGGCAGGTGTCCGGGGCAAGGAAGTCGGGAACGCGGACGGCCGCCAGGGCGCCGGCCGGGTGCCGGTCGGTGAGGGCCGTGCTGTCCACCGCAGCGGACAGCAGATCGAGTGCCGCGGTGCGGGGCATGTCGCCTCCGTAAGGAGTCGGGGACCTACCGTGACGGTACGCTGTACCGTACGCTCGCTCGCATGCCGAGGCAATCCACTTCCCTGGACCGGGCGACTCCCGAACGGATCGCCGAGCAAGCCCTGTTGATCGTGGATCAGGACGGGCACACCGCGCTCAGCTTCCGCACCCTCGCGTCCGCGCTGGACATCTCCGTCGCGTCCCTCCAGCGCCGCTGCACCGACCTGGCCGGCCTGCTCGACCTGGTCACCGACCACCTCGCCGCCCGCCTGCCCGAGACCGAGCCGGGCACCGCCTGGGCGAGCGTGACGGAGGCACGGTTCGTCGCGCTGTACGAGCTGCTGACGGACCATCCGGGCCTGATCGCCCTGCGCGGCGACCGGCCCTGGCTCGGCCCGCAGCTGCTCAGGCGCCTGGTGGAGCCACAGCTCGCCGACTCCCTGGCCGCCGGGATGGCCCCCGAGGAGGCGATCGTCACCTTCCGGCGGCTGTACCTGCTGACCCTGGGCAGCGCGAGCTTCGTCAACCACCGCGACCCCAAGGCCGCCCAGAGCGCCACCCGGCGCGCGCTGGCCACGCTCGACCCCGAGGAGTTCCCGGTCCTCACCGGGCAGCTCGGCGCGGTCCTGCCCGCCGTGGCCGACCACGAGGTCTACTTCGGCGCGCTCCGCCAGCTCATCCACGCCGCCGACCCTGCCCGGGCCGCCGCGGTTCCCGGACCGGCGCCCGAGGGGAAGTAGATCAGCGTGGACAGCGCCCTCGCCGCCTAACGCGGCCGCTTGCCCGATGCTCCGGCGGCGCGGTGACACAGCTCGGCGAGAGAGCCCGCGAGTCGGCCGCCGTACGCGCGGGCGGCGGCGCAGGGATCCGCGCCGGCTTCAGCGGCCCAGCCCTCGGACGGCCGAACGGCACCGGGAGCGGGCAGCGGTCGGGGGTGGGCGGCCGGGGAGTCCGGTCGCCGCCCCGAGCCGGGCACCGGCGTGCGCCCTGCCCGAGGTCCGCCTCCGCCCGGGTCGGCGGCCGGGGCCTCCTGTTCGTCCGCGGGCCCGGCGTCCGGCGCGGGGACGGACTCTCCGCCCACGGGCTCCGACGGGTGCGGCACAGGGCCCGGAGCCGGGGAGGTCGACCGCGCGGAGAGCGCCAGGGCTCCCACGAGGGCCGGTGCGACCGGCTGGTCGTCGGGTACCGATCGCGGGCCCGTCCCGAGGGGGGCCGACGGGCCGGCGTCCGCCGCTCCCGAGAGCAATGCCGTCGCCAGGACGACCGCGATGACGGTGCCGCGCCCGAACGCCCGGGCCGGGGACGGGCAGACGGACGGGCGCCCGGCGACGGGGACCGCCGAGGGCGCGGACGCCGGCAGCTGCACCCGACGCCGACAGACCTCCGCGTTGCGCGACGCCGCCCACTGCTCCGACGCACCCAGGCCCGCCCACGCGGTGGCGGCCACGGTGAACAGGTCGGCCGCCCGCCCGGGGTCTCCGCCGACCGCCGCGACGTACGCCCGCACCTCCTGCGCGCGCAGCGCCTCCGGATGCAGGGCACCGCGCTCCAGGGCGACGTGATGGTGGAGCTCCTCGGCCAGGCGGGTTGCGAGGGCCGTGTCCCCGGCTTCCATGGCGCCCCGGATCCGGGCCACCCGGGGGGCGTAGGCGGCCGGCAGCGTCTCGTCGGCCGTCCTTGACGGCGTGTCGGTCGTATCGGTCATGGCGCCCCTTGCCGTGTTCTCCGGACGATGATGGATCACGTCACCTATACCGGTCAGAGCCACCGGTGGCCGGTCTGCGGTCAGCCGATCGAGTGAAACCATCGCCGACCGATCGGAGGAGGTCGTCCGACCTTCGGGCCGCCCCGGTCGGCCCGGCTACTGGCTGGCTACTGGCCGACGCACCCGTAGCGTCGCCGCGCCGGAATCGCCGCTTCGAGTGACAGCAACACGTGGTTGGTTTGATCAGGCCGCGATGAGTTCATGCAGGCGCTCGGCTGGGGTTTGCCAGCCGGGAGTTTCGCGTGGGCGGCCGTTGAGTTCGGCGGCGGTCGTGCGCACCGCGGCACTCCTGGAGCTGTGCCACCCGGCGCTCGCACCGAGCTGCCCGTGACGCCCCCGGGCCCGGACGGCCACGGCGGAAGGTCCGCACGTGTGCGTTCCGCCGTCGATCATTGACGGGCGTCGCACCAAGGAGCGTCGATGGGCACACGGACGACATCGCCCCTGACGGCAAGACCCGCGCGTGCGGGGCCGACGACCGGGCGGTCGAGCGTCGTCGAACGCCGCCGCTCCGACGCCGGCGCCGCGCTGCGGAGCGCCGGTTCGGGCAAACGGTCATCGTGTCGCCTCCGCGCCTGCCACGATGGGCGACATGCCGCAGGAAGAGCCGGACCCGTGCGCCACGTCCCGCGTGGAGAACCTCCTTGCCGACGGGGCCACTGTCAGCGGCCCGGTGGTGCAGGCCGGGACCGTGCACGGCGGTGTGCACGTCCACTCGACGGTGCGGCCGGTGCGGCCGGCCGGCGCCGAGACGGTGGAGGTCCTGGCCGAGTACTGCGATCCGGTCACCCAGTGGGTGGTGATCCCCGCGGACGCGGAGGTGGACGACCTTCCGGTGCGGTTGCCGGGACAGCCCAAGGGCGGGGAGGACGTGCTCGGTTGGGCGCGCGGGCACGGTGGCGCGGACTTCGAGAGCACCGTGCTGTCCGTCACCGTGACCAACCGTTCGGACGCCCACCTCACCCTGCGCGACCTGCGGGCCGACGTCCTCGACCGCGTCGAGCCGTTCCGCGGGGCGATGGTCCAACTGCAGCCCGCGGGGTCCCGTAACGTCCCCGAGTTGGAACTCGACCTCGACCAGGAGCGCCCGCTGCTCTGGGAGGTGGACGAGTTCACCCGCCAACGGGTCGGTGCTCGCCCGTTCCTGGAACGAACTCACGTCCGGCTGACTCCGGACGAGTCCGAACGCTTCATCATCACCGCACAGATCCGCCGTTCCTGCTGCGAGTGGCAACTGGTCCTGGCCTTCCGTGCGGACGACGGCGCCGAGTTCACCGTCCGCCCGGAGCGGCGCTTCCGGACCACGGGGCTTCCGGTGACCGGGCTCGCCCCCGTCCTGGCCTGGCAGTGGGCCGACGAACCGCCGGTGTTCAAGGCCTCCACGGCCTGGCTCGACTGGTGCAGCCCCGGCAATCCGGAACCGGAACTCCCAGAGGCCCCCCGCGAGTTGCGCAAGCTGGCCGGGCGCTTCGGGCCGCACCTGACGCATTTCCTCAGCACGGGCACCAAAGGCCCGGAACAGCAGCTCAGGCTCGCCGCGGCGCTGCCCGCCGTACGGCTCGCCGTCGACCTCGTGAAGGCCGAGCGCAAGAACCGGCAGGAGCACGCCGCCCGCCTCGCCGCCGAGCTGCGCGGGCGGTTCCCGCAGGCGATCGTGGAGCAGGCTTTCACCGTCGCGCTGCTTGCCGCGGGCCTCACCCACGGGATCCCTCCCGCCCACCGGGAGCAACTCGCCGCCTATCTGACGCACACCCCCGCCGCCCACGTCCTTCGGCCGATGATCGCCGCCGTCGCGCGGCGGTCGTAGGGACCGTTCCGGGGGTGCCTTCGTCGCCCCGGCCGGAGTCGGCCAGGAAGGCGTCGGTGATCGTGCCCGCCATCGGGGAACCTCTGCGGTACCGCACAGGGCGTCAACCGCGATGCCGCGGAGCAGCCCGTCCCGGTGGCAGAGCGAACTCCCGGTACTCGCCCTCCGTGATCCCCCGGGTGGCATCGCTCCGCCCGCCGGCCCAGGTACGCCGCTGGTGTCGGTGGTGACGCCGCTCATGGCGTCCGTCACCTCGCCGGGGCTCATGCCGAAGCACAGGGCCCGGCCCGAACCGTCCGGATGACAAGGCTGTGAGCCGTCACAGGTGCAGGAACAGGTCCTGGAGGGGTGCGGGGACCTGCTCCGGGTCGAGGGCCTCGGTCAGGAGGCGGCCGTAGCGGATCTTGCGTCCCTTCTTCGTGCCGAGGAAGCGCCGCATCCGCCGGTGCGGCGGCCGGTCCTGCTGGGCGGGCTGACGCACGAAGGTCTGCCAGGCCGGGAGGTCTCCCCCGGCCCGCAGGATCTCCTCGACCCGTGGCACGCCCAGCGCGCGGATGAGTTCGTCCTCCAGGTCCGCCGCGCACACGAAGAACCCGTCGCGCGGCGCGCCGGCCCGTTCGAGACCGCGCTCGTAGAAGCCCCGTTCGCCCTCGTCGCACAGCCCGGCGAGGCGCAGGCCCAGCCCCGTGGGCCCGAGCAGTCCGGCGAAGCGGCCGACGTTCATAGCCCCGCCCATCGGGACGACGCACACCCCCTCGGCGGCCAGGTCCCGGCCGTGGCGTGCGGCCAGGGTCTCGACGGCCGCGAGGTCGCTCGGTCCTTCCAGCAGCACCGCCGTCCGTACCCGCAGCCGCCCGGCCAGCTCACTCGCCGGCGCGCCGGGTTCTCCCGCCGCCCAGCCGATGACCGCCTCCCGGAACGCCCGCATGTCTGCCATGGGGGCGATTCTGCCCCGCCCGGGCCGGCACGGCGCGGGATTTTCACCGCCCGCTCGGCGAGGTGGAGCACGGGCCACCCGCACTGGCCGCCACGGCAGGCGCGGGGCAGCGGATGCCGGCCGTGGGTCAGTGTCGGAAGTGCGCTCGGAACTACTTGGGGGCGGCGGTCATGGAGGTGACCGCGTCCGCCACGCTGGACCGGTAGAGGCCCATCTTGGGGTTCAGGACTCGTGCGCCGCTGTCGAGCGGGAAGTTGCGGGTGTTCGCGAGCGGCATGTTGGTGCCGTCCTGGTCGACCAGCACGTTGATTTCGTTGATGCCGGGGACGGTGCCGGTGGTGGCGCCGCTCGGGTCGAGGTCGATCACCGCGTAGGCCTTCTGGCCCGCCGGGACCGGGAAGCGCGAGGTGCCGCTGGCGAGCACCGGCTTGATGTTCTTGCTCTGGTCGGGAGAGGTGGAGTTGCCCAGGTCGACACCCGGGGAGGAGCTCAGGCTGCAGGCGTTCGCGCCGGTGTTGCGCACCTCGATCACCCACTGGCTGGGCGCCCCGGCGCGGGCCGTCGCCTGGATCGCGAGGTTCTGGATGTCGCAGGGGTGGTCGGCGCCGGAACCGGCACTCCCGCCGCCGGGCCGGGTACCGCCCGACGGGCTCGCGCCGGACGGCTTCTGCGCGGCAGGGTGCGATGCCGTTCCCGTGCCCGGTGCGCCCGCCGACGGGGCTCCGGTGGCCGGGCTGCCCGCCGTCGAGGGCGAAACGGCCACCGTGGCGGGCGCGGAGGCCGCCGAACCGCCGGCCGAGTCGGAGTTCTCCGGCCCGCAGGCGGTCAACGCGAGCCCCGCACCGACGACCAGGACGGCGGAGGCGAACAGCGGGCGACGGTGGTGGCGGACGGACATGGTGGCTCCCCGAGGCGGTGTGCGCTGAGTGCGTGGACACCTCAGATGACGGTCTGCCAACGGCATTCGGTGGCATGAACGGCGTCACAATCGTCAGGACATGACAGGCACGGGACTGTGACACTCGGTCGGGTGCAAAACGGTTGACACAGCGTCTCCCCCAGGCTCGCCGTAGAGGCCGAACTGCCACCCACGCGACCGCACCCGATAGCGGTGCCCGGGATCCGGCAACCGGCCTCGATCAGCCGCAGGGCAAGCCGGTCGGCTGTCCACCCGGACGAGCCAGCGTGAACAGGTCACGCCTGACCTGTGGCATCTATCAGCGGTTTACATGAGTCTTTTATGTTCTCCACGCCGACCGCAGAGACGGCTCAGCACGAAATTTCACGATCGTCTGAGGTCATCAGCCTCCACTGGCCCGGACGAGCCTCAAGAGCCGCCGCCCAGTCCCCCGGAAGCCCGTCGCCCACACGCGCCGGCCTGGCGGCATGTCGGGGTGACTGGTGAGGTGCACAACGACAACAAGGGTTCGCCTCGGAACTTGATCCAGGCGGGAAACGTCCGCGACATCTATCCGGGCTCCGCTACGCCTCCCCCGGCCGCCGGTCGGCCTCCGCCGACGCCGAGCGATGCCCTGGACGGACTGGCTCACGGCGACGGTGTACGCCCCCAAGAACGCCGATCCTCGTGAGCTGCTCGATGCGACGCGGCTTCGTCGTTCCGCCCGGCATGGTGATGGAGAACTGCCAGGTTGCAGCGGGCCACGAGCGTCATGGGGTGGTCGCCGCCCTGGAGTCGCTCGAAATCGGCGGCGACCTGGGGCCGAGGGCGATGGCGTCGTCCAGCTGCCCGGCCCGGAAATGGACGACCGCGAGGCTCCCACGGATCGTGTCCAACGGCGTTCACGGGCCCGGCCCGGCTACCCGAAACCCTTCCCGGATTTTCCGCGGAAAATCAGCGGGTAGTCGTCTCCCGGCCATCGCTGCGGGCCCATGGCACCCACCACACACCCCGTGCTTCCGTCGTCGCACCGCTCACGGCATTCGACCGCTGGTGCTGCTGGAAGCCTCAACGTCCTCTTCGCCGGGCCAACGCCCCTCTATGTGCAGCTGGATGAGTGCGGCGTGGGAGAGCGGGCTGCCGGGGTCGGTGACGTCCCCGTTGGTGGTGTAGTCCAGGAGTACGACGTCGTCCTTGTTCCTGATCAGCTCGACCAGGTCGGCGACGCGATGCTCGAGGATCCAGCGGTAGGCCGGCAGGTAGATCCGGCGTCGGGCCGCCTCATAGGGCAGCAGCCGGTCGCCGTGCAGGCCGGTTCGGTGGCCTCGGACGGGACCGTATCGACGGACCGTCCGTTTCAGGCCTTTCATCGTGGTGACCCCGAGCTTCGCGGGATCGACGTCGAAGTCCTGGAAGACCTTGAGGGATTGCCAGATCCCTTCCACCGACTGGCTGGTCACACCGTCGCTGTAGGGCACCGGGATGCCGCCGTGCGGATAGAACGGGCTCAACCGCACCCACGGGTCCGGTGCCTTGGAGGTGACATCGATGATCTCCGCACCGGGGAACGCGGCGGTCAGTGACGTCATCGCACGGCGACGGCTGGCAATACGGATCGACACCTGAAGGACCCCTGGCTTGACGACATCAGCCACTCAGCATCCACGACGGCACTGACAACCCACCTCGCCCGTGGAACCGGCAGCGCTCCGGCCACTCCGCACACCGGACCAGCCCGGGCCCACGCCCGGAAATTTTCCGCAGAAAATTCGTGTCCACCAAGAGTTGCCCGGGCCGGGCGGCACCACAGCCCGGCACAGTCCGATCTGCTGCTCGACCGGCCCGTGTCATCGGCCCAGTTGCAACCGCCAGGATCCGCGGAATTTTCCGCGGAAAATCGGTCGGCCTGGGCGGGACCGGTGACGCCTGGCCCAAGGAGAGCAGGATCGCATGCGACCGCCTCGGGCGGGGCTCACACCGCATCCTGCGAACGGTGTCAGCGCTGCTGCCTAGAGTTCGCAGACGTGAGATCACCTGAAGAGCTGGACACGATCGACTGGCCGTCCCTGGGACACGCCTGCGGCAATGGCAGCGACGTCCCCGGCTGGATACGCGCCCTGTACTCCGACGACCGGGACCAGGCGCACACCGCCGTCGTCGAGTTCTTCGGCCGAGCACTGGACGAGGGGTCGGTGTCATCGGCCGCCGTAGCGGCTGTCCCCTTCCTCGCTCACGCAGCCATGCACACCCTCCACGAACGGGAAGCCGTGCTCGCGGCTCTGGCCGGGTGCGGGGGCACCGGCGCGGAGCCGGCGTACGACGACGAGGTGCAAGGGTGCGCCCGAATCGCCGCCGAGGTGACAGGGCTGCTGCACCTGCTGCGCGACGGCGACCCACTGGTGCGCCGCACCATGGTGCGCGTCGCCCGCCGTGCCACCGGCGAGACCGTCCCCGCAGTGCTGCGCGAGCTGGCTACCTGCTACGCGTCCGATCCGGACACTGCCGTCCGCGCCGAGGCGCTCACTGTCCTGACGCTGCTCGACCCGGACGAGGACACCGCCCACCGCCGTCTCCGGTCAGCCCTGACGGACCCCCGGTACCGGCCGTCCGCGCCGCCGCCGCTCTGGCTCTGCTGGAACGCTCCGAGGCGCCGTACCCTGCCGACGTGGTCGCCGTCCTGGCCGAGGCCGGAGGCGACCCCGGGTTCGACGTCGGCACCCATGAGTTCGCCCCGGGAATCGGTACCGCCGACGAACGCGCCTGGATCCTGACCGAGGACGCGGACGCCCTCGCGGCAGTGGCCCGCGGCTGGATCGCCCGAGGGGACCACCAGGGCCGCGGCACGCGCCGAGCCCGCCACCTGTCCGCGATGTGGCGCGACCGCGAGGACGAGACCGTCAGCCTGCTCACCGCCGCCCTCCCCCACGAGCACGCCCTCTGGGACCTCGGCACCCTGCTCGACACGATCTCCCAGGACCTGCTCGGGGCCTCGCGTCCCGACCCGGCGCTCGGCGACAACCTCCTCCCCCACGTCCACACCGACACCCTCGCCGCCCGCCAGGCCCAGACGATCCTCGGTCAGCTCGGCGATCCGCGCCTCCTCACCGACGTCCCTGAGCCGGCCCCGGAGGCACTGGCCGCACTCGCCGTCCGTACCCGTAACCCCGAGCATCAGCGCCTCGCCCTGCGACACCCCGACGGCACCCACTTGGACGGCCTCTACACTGCCCTCTCCGCAGCGGAGGCCCGCATCCATCTGCCGGACCTCACACAGCTGCTGCACCACCACCCCACCCGGACCCTCGTCCACCGCTTCGCCGACTGGACGATCCGGGACACCGAACTCCTCGACCTCCTGGAAGCCCTCCCCCGCACCACCGGCGACGACGACCTCGCCACCGCCGCGGCCGTCACCGCCGCCCACCTCACCGGCGATCCGAAGACCGCCCTGCACCGGCTGACGCCCCGACTCGCGGACAGCGGACGGCAGCTGGAGGAGGCCGGACGCCTGGGCAGCCCAGCCGCTCCCCTGCTGCCTCTGGTCGAGCGCTACCTCGACAGCCGCGACGACTGGACCCGGCTGCACGCCGCCGAGGCCCACTGGCGGATCACCGGCGATCCGTCCGCCGCACTCCCCGTCCTGACCGCACTGGTCAACCCGTCCCTCCCGGTGGGTCTACGTGCGCTCCAGGCACTCCACCGGATCGGTCCGCCCTGTCCGCCCGACCTGCAACCGCACCTGCTGCACTGGGCCACCAGCGAACGCCGTCTGCTGCGCGAGTACGGCACCTGTTTCCCGGCCCAGCGGCACCGTGACGACGAGCTGCGCGAGACGGCACGTCGGATGCTCGGCTGACCTCGCCGCCGGGGAAGGCCCAGCACCGGCGGGGGAGTGGGTCCGGGGTGCCAAGTCGAGTACGGGTACTCATGAAGCGGCCGGCCCCGTCGCGCACGATACGAGCCATGGGGGAACAGCGTTCGGCGGGGTGGTCGGGGACGCGGAGCGGCTCGTGCGTTGGCGGCCTTCGTGGTGGCGGGTGCGGTGGTGTTCGGCGGGGTGAGGGTCATCGGGGCCTGGGAGGGGGATCCGTTCCCGGTGGCCGATCCGGCCGCCGCCGAGCGTCTCGACGACCGGACGCCGGCCGTCTACGACGTGCTCGGCGTGCCGGACGGGCTGATGCTCGATCTGCACCACAGCCTCGGTGTCTGAGCCAACATCTACGACTGCCACGGCCGGGGCTCGCCCACTTCCTCGACAACCTCAAGAACACCGCTCCTCACGAGCCCCGCACGGCCGCGATCAGCGCGGAGGATTTTCCGCGGAAAATTCGGCGCGCCCGGAAGCCGGCGTCACAGGTGAGTGTCGACGGCGATGTGGAATTTTCCGCGGAAAATCGTCTGGCCGCATCCTCGAAGCGACGCTGACGGTCGGTGGACGGAAGGATCCGGGGAAGGCAGCCGGGGGAGTGCGACGCCGAGCGTGGCGTGGTGCGAGTTCCCAGGGAGCGGCAGAGGCACAGGGAAACGCCCCCGCCTCCCCACTCTCGCGGCCGGCCTTGCCCTGCTCTGGAACTCCGGAGTCCTCCAAGCGCACATCAACCGGACCGTCAACCGGTCACGCCGTATCGAGGCCCGTGGAAACCGAGCCAGAGCCCGAGGACACCGGCAGGACCATGCGGGTGTGTCAGAGGCTCACCAACAGGTCCCGGACCGCTGCAGGCTGGGACAGGAACGGGTGGTGGCCGGCATCGAGCTCGACGACGCGGCCGGCGCGGCGGGCGAACTCGCGCTGCAGCCGCGGCGGGGTACCCCGGTCCTGAGCACAGACGAGGTACGTGGAGGGCAGCTGCCGCCATGCGGCCGCCCGGACCGGCTGCCCGGTCACTTGCAGGCTCTGCCGGGCGAGGTGGCCGGCAGCCTGCGTCCGGACCTCAGGGCCGCAGTCCTGCAAGAACGTGTCCACGAGCAACTCCGGTCGGACCCCGAACGTGCCGGTGTCGGGGTCGACGTCGAGGAACGGGGCAGGGTGACCGTCGCCGAACTCCGACAGGCTCTGCCCGACCTCGGGCAGGTAACCGGCGACCAGCAGCAGATGGTGCACCGACCCGACTCCCGCAGCGGCTTCGGCGGTGACGATACCGCCGTAGCTGTGGGCGACCACGACGGTCGGCTCGTCACTCGCCTGCAACACCTGCCGCACCGAGGCGACGTCCTCGGGCAGCCCCGGGCCTCCGACGCCACCGGGCAGGCCCGCCTCGCCGCAGCTCGGCAGCGCCGGGGCCACGCTGGGCACCCCCCGCTCCCGGAGCAGCTCGGCGGCGCGGTGCCACCACCACGATCCGTCCCGCACGCATGCCCCGTGCACGAACACGACTCTCATCGTCACCTCCATGTCGGCCTCGGCGGCTCACGTTCACCACCCGGGGACGTGGGTGCTGTGCGGCGCACCGGCTCCGACCGGATCGGCTCGCCGCGGCGCCGAACCCGCCACCCTTTGATTGCACCGCAGTTCTCCCGGCCACGCGTCTGGTCCGGCATTCAGCCGCGGCCCCCGCACTCGGGGCATCGCCCCAGGCCGTCGCACTCGTAGCACAGCACGTGTCCGGACGTGACGGTTTCGACGGTGCGGATCTGCTCCGGCCACCGGAACTCCTCCGGCTCGCGCAGGGCCATCGCCGGCGTCCGCCCGCTGAACCACGCCTCGGGCGGGGGCACGGGGTCCTCGTCGTTGGCTACGTGGATCTCGATGGTGCAGCCGTTGTCGTGGCGGCCGGTCACCACGATGTGGGGTGTCCGGTCAGAGTTCTCCTGCGAGGCCGTCGTGCTCTGCCGCCAGCCCGCCGACGTGAGCAGGGCGGCCGCGCGGGACGCGATGTCGGCGGCGCCGACATGCGCGCGGCCAACGAGCTTTGGCGCGGGTTCCCGCGGACCTCAATCAAGTCGCCCTCATCACCGACGACCCGCTCCCCGGCCAGTGCGCCGTCGTCGGTGTCGTCGCGGACTGCCACAGCTCCAAGATCCCCCACGGACCGCTGGATGCTCCTGACCTCGTTCCGGGCTCCTACGCTGGAGAACGGCTTCCCGGGACCGCCCGCGGGGGGCAGCCAGTTCTTACCCACCGAGTACTGGGACGCGGCACCTCGACGAGGCGCGGCCCGCTTCCGGGCCGCGGGCAGGGCGGGGGGGGCGGGCACGGGGGGGGGTGGGGTGGGGAACGGGTTTCCCCCGTAGGGGGGT
>NZ_JBFBFA010000040.1:45686-72180 GCF_040683915.1 Kitasatospora sp. NPDC093102
TGCTTCCTGGTCGGCCCCCCGCGCCGGGGGGGCGGCCCGCTTCCGGGCCGCGCCTCGTCGAGGTGCCGCGTCCTCGGGCTGTCAGGCCTTCGGAAGCGTTATCCCCAGTTCGAGCATGGCGGGGGAGGCCGGACCGCCCTCGGAGCGCTCGGTCTTGTAGCCCTTGACCCTGGGTGCGACGGTACGCGGGTCCACGGCCTCGGAGGGGGCGCCGGTGGAGTAGAGGCCCTCGGGGTCCTGGTCGCGGTCGTGCGGCAGGAGCCAGAAGACGCGGCGGCGGAAGGTGCCGGAGGCCCGGGAGGACTTGGCGTCGGGGCCGAGGACGGCGTAGCCGACCATGCGGCCGTCACGGTGGTAGGCCGGGCGGCCGCGGCGGGTGGTGAGGCGGTCCAGCGACTGACGGACGTAGTCGAGGTCGGAGGTGTCCTCCAGCCAGACGAGGTCGGTTTCGTGGGCGAGCTCGGCCGGGTCGATCAGCGCGCTCACGCGTTGTGCTCCTCTGTGTCGTCGGTGATCAGGCCGATGCCCGGGTAGTACTTGCGGCTGTTGGACAGGACCATCTCCTTGGGAGAGGTCATACCCAGTGTCTCCCGAACTCGTGCGGCGAAGGCACGCCCGGATACGGGATTGGCCCCCTCGAAGCCGCACCAACGGGTGTAGGCGCCGAAGAGCTGGGATTGTTCGGCACGCATGCCCTCGCCTGTGACGCACGCCTCCTTGAGGAAGCGGCCGACGTGGTCCTCGGTCTCGGCGTAGGCGGTGGTGGCGGTCTGGACGGCCTGGGGGCCGGCGAGGTCCTTCTCCCCGGCGAAGTAGCGGCGGGCGCCTTCGATGAGCCAGGCCAGGATCCCGGGGCCCTCCTCGGCGACGAGGACGTGGGCCAGGTTGTCGATCTTGCGCTCCTCGGGGACGACCCGCTCGAACGGGATCAGGCGCATGCGCCGCCAGAAGGCGAAGCCGCCGGTGCCGACCTCGGGGCGGTGGTTGCCGAGCAGCCAGAGCTTGTGGGTGGGCTCGAAGGAGAAGAAGTCCTGGCGCATCCGGCGGGCCTTGATCTTGTCGCCACCGGTGAGCAGCTTGACCCGCGCCTCGTCGAAGCGGTCGCCGGGCTTGAGCTCGGAGCAGACGATGATGCGGCGGCCGTGGAGCTCGGCGAGGTCGGTGGGGTGGCCGTCGAAGGTCTTGGCCATGAGGAAGCCGGGCGGGGCCGCGTCGGCGTAGTCGCCGAGGAGCTGGATCATGACGTCGAGCAGGACGGACTTGCCGTTCTTGCCCTGGCCGTAGAGGAAGGGCATGACCTGGGCTCCGACGTCGCCGCTGATCGAGTAGCCGAGCAGCAGGTGGAGGAAGTCGCGGGTCTGGCGGCCTTCCTTGTCGTCGCCGAAGGTGTCGGTCAGGAAGCGGTCCCAGCGCGGGGTGCGCATCCGGGCCGGGGCCAGGGTGGTGGAACGCGAGTGGTGGTGGACCTTCGGGTCGGGCGGGACGATGGCGCCGGTGCGCAGGTCGACCACGCCGCCGGGGGTGCACAGGGCGTAGGCGTCGGCGTCCAGGAGGGCGGCGTTGAGGACCATGCCGGGGGCCGACTTGGCCTGGGCGAGCATGGCGTTCATGCCGGAGGTGGACAGGGCGCGGCGGCGGTGCCGGCGCAGGTCGGTGTTGGTGTAGAGGCCGCGCGGGTCGTGGGTGGCGATGCTCTCGGCCATCTCGCCGGCGGCCCACAGGACGGTGTCGTCCTCGTCGAGCTGCCAGCGGTGGGCGGACCAGCGGTACCAGCCGAGGCCGGGGACGTGGCGGTAGTCGCGTCCGTAGAGGTGGACGAAGAGCTTGGCGTTGCCGCGGTCGGAGAGGGAGTCGGGCAGCAGGCCGTGGGAGGTCGCCTGCGGGCCCCCCGCAGAGCCCTGCGCGGGCTCCACGGCCGCCTGCGGAAGCGCGGCAGCGTGGGCGGCTGGTGGGGGCGCGGGGTCGAGGAGGCTCTCCTGGACGGCGGTGCCGTGCCAGGGCGGCTGTGAGGGGCCTGGGACGGGCGGGTAGTCCAGGATCTGTTGCGCCGTGGCCACGGGGTCGAAGACCGTCCTCTTGCGGCGGGTGCTGTCGGTCATCCGCGGGCCTTCCCGATGTGCAGGGGCTGCCGGGTCCCGGCTGCCAGGCCGGAACGGATGACGGCGGAGTTGTGCCTGTCCTGGGCGGGACGGGCGGTGCGGGCCGCGTCGAGGAGGAGTTGCTCGGCGGCGGCGTGCGTGAGGTGGCCGGCCGAGACCAGACCTCCCACGGTGTAGGCGGCGCGGTTGAGCTTGCCGGTGAAGCCCGCGCCCTCGGGGGTGGTGGCACAGTCGGTGACCTCCTGGAGCACGGTGTCGAGCACCTTCTCCGCGCCCTGCTTTCCGCCGCCGGCGGCGACGACGGCCTGGCGGGCACGGTCGGGGACGGCCGGCTGCGGCAGGCTCGGTCGGCCGGGCCGGTCCTTGAGGTGTCCGGTACGGATGAGTTCCTCGCTGAGCCACTCGGGCAGCGGGGCGGGGGTCCGGGCTCCGGGAAGCGGGGTGTAGGTGCCGGCGGCGGTGACGGTCCCGGGGGCGACGATGTAGCCGCCGTGGGCCCGGACGTCGACCTGCCAGGCCAGGGCGCGGCCCGCGGAGGAACCGGTGGAGCAGGTGAACCGGCGGTCGGTGTGGTCCTGGTACCAGATGTGCAGGCCCCCGGAGGGGGTGCGTACGCGCAGGGTTCCCTCGTCCGTCGTGGGGTCGGGAGCACGGCGGAGGGCGGCCAGCAGGGCGAGGGTGTGGTAGCCGTTCTCGAGCCCTTCGAGGTCGACGTCCTCGTGGATGGGGATGCCTGGCAGGATGCGGTCGCGGGCGGGGACGACGTCGGTGTGGCTGTCCACATCGATGACCACCAGACCGGCCGGGCCGCAGGCGACGCCGGCTCCGAAGTCCGGGTTGACGCGCCACCAGGCGGTGAGGACACCCTGGTCCAGAGTCGCTGCATGGAAGCCGTGGCACCAACGGCCTGCCGCGGGGCAGGGGCAGTCGGAGGGGGAGTGGGGGGAGTCCTGGCAGGGGCGGCAGTTGGCGGGCGGGGTCTTGCGTCCCGGGGCCAGGGGGTGGACGGGCCAGCCCTGGACGGCACACCAGCGGGCAACTGCCAGCGCCGCCGGCTGGCGGTCCGCTCGGTCGCTCCCCACGGCCATCGGCGCCGTCACGCTGGTCCCTTCCCCTTGTTCGGTGGCTGCTCGTTGTTCGGTAGCTGCTCGGACTTGAGTCGCTCATTCAGTCGCTGAGGGCAAAAAGCCAGGTCAAGGCACTGGTGGGCACCGGATCAGCGACTGAAGCGACCGAAGTTCAGAAGATAGCTCACACAGACTAGCCGAGCGAGGACGTGCGAACCGTTACTACCGGGGGTTGCGGGCAAACTCAGCGACCAAACCCTGGGGGAGCGACTGAGTCTCTTCGGTCGCTGTCTTGGGTACTCTGACGTTTTCGCAGGTCAGAGGCGATTTTCACAGCAAACAGCGACTGAAGCGACTGAAGCCCGGTTCTATAACGCGCACACGCACACGGGAATGTCTTCATATACCCAACCTTGAGTCGCTTCGGTCGCTGTTTGGGTGAGTATATGTGCCCTGACCTGGGGTTTTGTGGAGCGACTGAAGCCCAGCGACTGAAAGCGACTGAGTCTCTCGGGGCGCTTCCCCCGGCGTGTCGCGCGTGTCAGGTCCGTCCGAAGGTCCGGAGGTGGGTCGCTTGGGTCGCTTCGGTAGCTCCAGCGACCCGCTCTTGAGGAGTGGAACCGTGCGGGGGACCGGAACGGGCAGGCTCCCTTGCCAGGTAGCAGCCCAGGTAGCGGTGGAGACCTTTACCGTCAGTCGCTTGGGTCGCTGTCGCCTTCCAGGTGCTGCACCAGACCCACGAGATTGGCGGTCCTCTCCCTGACCGCAGGCTGTCGGTCCAGTGGGCAACCTGTCGGCCAGCGACTCAGCGACCCAAGCGACTCAAGCACCGACTTGCCTGAGGATCTGGCACGCTCCTCAGCGATCTGGCTGCACCGCTGATTCCTGGCGTCGGCGGGGTTCTCGCCCACCTCCGGGGCGGCGGAGGTCTCGTCGCCGGTGAAGTGGTTGCAGCGGACGATCGCTCCGTCGAACAGCCAGAGGTCGTTCTCCCGCAACGTGGGATCGAAGACCCGGCGGCGCGGCAGCCAGCGCACCTGTTCACCCGCTCACGTGCCACGAGGTCGGTGTGCACAGGGCCCCTGACGTAGGAGACGCTGTGCACACCGATCGGCCTCAGCGGACGTCGACGGTGAACTGGCGTTCGGTCTGGCCCGGCCCACCGGAGAATGTCATCCCTTGGTGATCGCGGAATGCGACGTGCACGGTGATGGTGGTGCGGCCGGGTTTCTGGGCGCGGAAGGTGAAGTAGTAGTGGCCGCCGGAACCCAGCGAGCCCGTGGCGCCGACCAGGTCTTCGAAGCCGAAGTTGTCGACGTACTCGTCTCCGGTGGCCTGGACGACGGTCGGGTCGGGGCCGGGGGTGGCCATGGTCCAGTTGTCGCCCGCTTCCCGGTAGGCGAACACCTCGATCGAGAAGAGCTCGCCGGGCTTGACCACCAGGTCGCCCGAGGCCTGGGTGAACACCGTGCCGTGGTCGAGTGTGCCGGTGGTCATCCGGTGGATCGCCACCGCGCCCACGGTGACCGCGACGGCCAGCACCGCGGTCACCACCAGCAGGATCCGGCGCCACTTCTTCACGAGCCCGCCTCCCGGTGAGTGACTCGCAGCGCCAGGACGGCGGCGACCGCGTTGAGCCAGCGGGCGACCAGCCGGTCCCCGGCCGTGTCCCCGACGGCCATCGCGGCCGCCGCCAGCCAGCCGCGTGCCACAGCCGCTGCCTGGCCCGGCGGCGGCTCGGGCAGGGCGGCCGCGAACCGGGTGCCGCCGGAACGCACCACCTCCCCGAGGAAGACCAGGGCGTGCGGCATCACGCCGAGCCGGTCCACGGTGGTCGCGGCGGTCACCGCGCCATCGCCGAACAGCGTGGCGCGGTGCGGTCCCGGTGAGGGGAGCCCGAAGCGCAGGAGGACCCCGACGTCGAGGTCGGCCAGCTGGCTGTCGCTCATGGACGGAGGGGTGGAAGGAGCACTCAACAAGGCCTCACTTGGGCATTCGGACGCTTTCGACTTCGGGGCCGGTCGTCGGACGCGCCTTGCATGTGGTTGTCGACGAAATCGGCTTCGCTGACCCAGATGGTGTAGCCCCAGGGGTTGTAGATCTCCAGCCGGTCGCCCTTGTGCCCGATGATCATCATCTGATGGCCGTGGGGGTCGTACCAAGGGGCCGCCGTGGACGGAGAGCGGGATCGGTTTGCCTTCGTCGAGTTTCTGCTCGATCTCGGCCAGGGCCTCCTGCCGCTGGTCGCGGCTGTCGAGGTCCACGCTGCGGTACTGCGCGCCGGTGTGTGCGGCGATCTCGCCGTTGGCGACGTCCTTGGACTCGTAGTCGTACATCCCGTCAGCCCACTTGTGCCACCAGCCGCGCTCGTCGTAGACCCGGTTGGTCTCCTTGTCCCAGCGGTCCTTCGCGGCCTGGCCGTTGTCGTACTTCGGGTCGCCGGGGTGGCCGCCGGTGGTGAGCTGGAAGGCGAACAGCAGGTCGACCATCGCGCGGGCGGTGACGGTCGAGGCGGCCACGCAGGTCGAGTGCTGGCCCTGGTCCCAGGCGACGCCCTGGTAGCCCGTGCCTGCGGTCTGGGCGGAGGGCGAGTTGAGCTGGACCGGGGAGATCCGCTCGGCGAGCCAACCGGGGTTGTCGGCGTGCTCGTGGATCTGGTCGTCGAAGGCCTTGATCTCGTCGTAGCTGTGCCCGACGGCCAGGGCCTTCATCAGGTAGGCGCGTTCCTCCGGGGACTTCGTGCCGGCCAGCAGCTGATGGAAGCGCTCCCGGTCGGCGTCGGTCATCTTGTCCATGAACTGGCCGGCCCGGGTCACGTCGTTGGCTGTGAGGATGTCGCCGTACTGCCGGTTGCCGTAGAGGGCCGCGTCGACGATGACGAGCTTGTCGGCGGCGCTGAGTCCCTTGTTCTTGAAGCGGGCGGCGAGCGCCTTGCTCGCGAGCGCGTTCAGCTCGCGGGCGGCGGCGCGGCCGGCGCTCTCGGCCTTCACCGCGGCGTCGACGATGGACTTGATGCCGTCCTTCGCCTTGGCGTGGGCGGTGTGCATCTTGTCGTCGTCCCAGTGGATCAGGTCGGGCGCGCCGGCGACGGTGATGTCGTGCAGCAGTTTTAGCGCCTCGCTGAGCGGTGCGGCGCCCTGGCCGTGCAGGGCCTGCGCCTCGCGCAGGGTGGTGGCCAGCGCGTTGAGCTGGTCACGGCCCTTGCCGAGCATGTCGCGGCAGCGCGGCAGGTCGTCGGCGGAGGCCTTGACCACCTCGGCCGCCTTCTCTCCGACCTGTCCGGTCCAGACGTCCGGCAGGTGCTGGGAGGCGACCTTCTCCACCTTCATCTCGATCAGGTCCAGCTGGCTGCCGGCCGAGTTGTAGGCGGCGGCGAGTTCGCCGAGCTTGCCCGGGTCGCCCTTGGGGGCGGGCAGCTGCAGTGTGTCGTGGACGGCGTACTTGAGGTCGCCCGCGCCCACATGCCGTGCGAGTCGTCGATGGTCTTCTTGAGCCGCTCAGTCTGCTGCCGCTGGCTCCCCAGCTTCTCGCCCAGGGGGTGGGCGTCGTGGTCGGCCACCGTCACGCCCCCTGCTGCTGGTATTGCTGGCCGACACCGTGGTCGGTGTTGGAGTAGTTGGCCGCGGTGGTGTGCACCTTGCCGCCGAGGTCCTTCAGCGCGTCGACGTTCACGCCCAGCTCGTCCTGCCAGGCCTGCCAGGCCTGCCAGAACGCCTTGGCCGCATCGCCCGCGCCGTACTCGCCGAAGGTCCCCTCGCCGGACATGCTCAGTTTGCCCAGTGCGTGCTTCACCGAGCCCACGTCCGTGCCGGCCGTGATCAGCTGGTCGCCCGCGTCCCCGAGTTTCTCCGGATGGGCGCTGAACCCGGTCCCGGCAACGTCGCTGCCCATGATCCCCCCAAAGCTGTCCGACACGGTCCGTGGAGCGCCGGACAGCATAGCGTCGACCTCACTGCCCCCGACCTGGAAGAACGTCCACAGGCAAGGGCGCACGCACGATCCCCTGGATTCATGCGGAACAGGCACAAGACCAAGAGGAAGTCTTGGTGAAACGCCCCGGCCGGCGTCGGCGGGCGTCGTCGTCGCCGGTACCGAACCCGGCGGCGCCGACCAGCCGCTTGCCGGTGCGGGGGTACACCCCCGGCCGCTGTGGGCCGCCAGCCACCCGGACATCGGTGAGGTTCAGCACCGCCGGCTCCGAGCCGCGGGTCCAGGCGCCGAAGCCGAGCACGACCAGCAGCCAGCCGTGGGCGCCTGTGTGTGCTGCTCGGCCCGCCCGTCGAGGGGCTTCCGGGCCCTCGGCACCGTCAGGCCGGGATTGGAGAGCCGGGTCGGCGCCCCGAGCGGCCCCGTGCCGGTCCTGCGCGTGGCCGGATCGATGTCGATCATGATCAAAATCGCAGGAAGGGCCCCCTGGCGTCCTATCGACCGGCCAGCCAGCCCTTCATACCGACCGCGCATCGAAAGGCGTCAGAAGGGGGCTTTCTGGAGACCAATTTTCCGCCATGGACATGCAATTCGCCGAGTCGGGCCGCCCCAAGGCACGGCAGCGGCCTCCTGAGCGCCCCTGACCGTTGCCCCCTGAACTCGAAGCCAGACAAACGGCCCAACGGGCCGTCAGAACGACGGCTCCTCGCAGCGCCCCCCGCGGCAGCCTTCTCGCGCTCCTCCCAGTCCGTCCAGAAGCGCCGCTCCTCCTCCCCGCCGGGCGGCCACATCGGGGATGACGGCCATGGCCTAGGCGAAGCGCCCCTGCCGAATCAGCGGTTCGGCCAGGTCGGTCGCGGCCCACGGGCCGGGCAGCGGGCGCAGGCGGGCGAAGGCCTTCCCCCACCTGCCCGTCCTGGGCGAGCAGCCAGGCGACGGTTACGGCCCCGGGAACTATTCCTGGACGATGACGCGCTCTCCCTCGCCGATGGGTTCCTCGAAGTTGGCGGAGTAGCGCTCCAGGAGTTCATCGGAGACGGTGACGCTGTTCGCGTCGTTCCGCCGGCTGCGGGTGGCCAGCCGACGTCGCAGGGTTTCGAGATCGGTCCTGAGATGGGTCAGTTCCCATCGGCATCCGTGGTTCTCGATCGCGCGCTTGTAGCGGTCTCGGGTGGCCCGGCTCCAGAAGCTGTAGTCGATGACGACAGGCAGCTTCGCCTCCATCAATCGGGTCAGCTCTTTCCACAGCTCCTGCTCGATGGCGGACTTGAGCCGCTCGTACTCTGCCGGGTCGAGGTCGGCCGCGTCGTGACCGATGCGCGTCCACACCACCTCGTCGATCGACAGCCTGGTGTAGCCGCGGCCCTCAAGGGCCTGTGCGTAGGTGCTCTTGCCGGAGCCGGGCAGGCCGCACATCATCACGACGACGCCACGCTCCGTCCCGCCCAGATGCGGTAGAAGATCCACTTGTTCCACGTGGGTGAAGCTAACGGACAGGCGGGCGGTCGCGCTCGGGGTTTCCTGAGCGCACACCTGCTGGTCCTCGACTTCAAGGGCTTGGAGGCGATGACGAGAGCGGTGGTGGTCGGCCCGTGACGCGAGGAGAGCCGCACGGGTTGGGCGAGTTGTGCCGCCTGCCCGGGCCCGTGCGGTCTGCTCCCGGAACGGTGGGCGAGGAGTCTCGTCATGTCGGAGGCCACCGTCACATGGTCACCACAGGTACGCCGTCCGGGCGGTTGGCAAGCAGGGCCGCGATGTGGTCCGCGCAGTGCAGGGCCGCCGTGGCCATGGCGTTCCTGGTCATCCCGGCGACATGAGGGGTGAGCAGGGCGTTCGACAGGCCGAAGAGCGGCGAGGCGAAGGCGGCGTGCTCGTGCTCGAAGGTGTCGATGGCGGCTGCCGCGAGCGGGTGCGCGGGGTCGCGCAGCGCATCGGCCAGCGCCTGCTCGTCAACGATCCCACCCCGGGCGGTGTTCAGCAGGACCGACCCCGGACGCATCAGCGCAAGCTCCGCCCGCCCGACCAGCCCTCGAGTCTGCGGAGTGAGCGGCAGGTGCAGCGAGACCACATCACTGGTCGCCAGCAGCGCGGTGAGGGAACGGGCCTGGGGCACCGATGCCTCGCGCGGTTGCCGCGAGAGGCCCTGGACCTCCATGCCCAGGGCGGTCGCCCGCTCCGCCAGTGCCAGGCCGATCCGCCCGAGCCCGACAATGCCGAGGGTCAGCTCCGACAGCTCTATCGCCGGTGCGGCCGGTGCACGCCAGCTGCCATGGTGCGCGGCCTCGTTGTGTGCCGGGAGATCCCGGGTCAGAGCGAGGAGCTGGGCGAGAGCGAACTCGGCGACCGCATTCGCGTTGGACCCCGGGGTGTGGGTGACAGCGACCCCGTGACGGGCTGCGGCCGCCAACTCGACGTGATCGGTGCCCGCCCCGGCCCGGCCGACCACGCGAAGCCTGTTCGCGAGCTTCGTGTTCGTCGCCGCCGCGAGGAACGCCGCGCGCAGTGGCACACCGGCGCGGGACTTGACCGCGTGGTAGCCGAGTCCGTCCCGGCCAGTCTCGGCGAGCAGCGCGGACTCGTCGAAGGCATCGAAATCGGTGAAGTCCACCCGGCCGGCCCAGGCAGTCCGCGTCCCGGCGCGATCGGTTACCCGCTGAAGGTTCAGCGTGACGGCCAGTCCGTGGCCCAGCAGACGCTCCAGCTCCCGACCAAGCAACTCGCCAGGAGCCGCATCCAGCAGCAGGACTCGGGCCCGCTCCATGTGGCCCCCCTTTCCCCTGCGTGGACCCTACTGCGGTCGAGGGACTGATCACTGAGAGCCCTCATGCCCAGCCCGATCCCGCACCTACTGGCGGACGTTCTCAACCGCAGACGGCCCGACACCATCAGGTGTCGGGCCGCCGGTCGGGGGCTCTCTTGCTGATCAGCTGCCGGCCGTAGGCTCCGGCGCGTACTCGTCCAGTCGGTCCAGCACCGTGGTGGCGACGACCCTCAGCTCGTCGGGCTGGAGGAAACGGCAGAGCCAGGTCGCCACTCCTTCGAGGTCACGCCAGTCGGGAACGCCGGTTCCACCTGACGCGACCTGCTGGGCCTTCTGCAGCAGGCCAATAGAGGGCATCTCCGCAGAAGACGCAGTTCGGCCGTTCTCATCGGTACTGGCGTCACGCTGGTCCGGCAGGCCCGAGGTGTAAACGCCGTTTACACCCGAGGCCCCTTCCGAGGGGCGGCCCTCGGAGGACTGGACCGTCGCCGGCGTGTAAACGCCGTTTACACCGTCCTCGGCGCCGTCGCCCCCGCTGGTAGGCGTCGAGGCACGGTCCGCCCTCTCTCCCGTCGGACGGTCCGCGCGCTTGCCCGCTCGCGCCGCCTTCGCCGCCAGCTTGTCGGCTGTCGTCTTCTTCGCGGACTCGGCCCGCTCAAGCTGCTCAGCCGGGGTGATCTTCCCCGACCGTGCCTCAGCACCGATCCTGCGTGCATCCTCGATGGCCAGTTCCCCGGCCCCCGCCTGCTCCTGAAGCTCGGGGGACAGGTGCAGCAGCGCCAACCGCTGTCCCACCCACGCACGGGACTTGCCCAGCGCCCGCGCCACGGCGGCCTGGTTGCCGTCGTAGACCGAGTCCAGCAGCTGCTCGATCGCCTGAGCTTCCTCGAACGGCGACACGTCCTCGCGGTGGGCGTTGGCGATCAGAGCCGCCTCGACCATGTCCGAAGCACGGGAGACCAGATCGTCGTTGAGGTCCACACGCAGGGTCTTGAGCCCCGCCTTCTGCGCGGCCCTCAGACGCCGGTTGCCGTCGAGCGCAACGAAGTCCGCCTCACCGATCACCTCCGCCTGGTCCGGATGTGCGTCGAGGAAAGCCGCACGGCTCACCACGGTGACCGGAACGATCTGCTGGCGAGCCAGACTCTCGGCGAGCTCGTCGATCGACTCGCTGTCGATGGTCTTCCGCGGGTTGAGCGGGTTGAAGACGATCGAGGACACCGGAGCCGACGATGCACGCCGCACCCGGCCCGTGGCGTCCAGCGCCTCGCTGCGTGCCCGCACCTCGTCCTCGCGCCCCGTGCCCTGGGCCAACGCCCCGAACGACCCTCCGCCGGCCTGCAGCTTCTTGGCGATGCTCACGCGAGCCTCCGTCGGATCTCGCGCATGCGCTGCGCCTGGATGGATGTGGGTGCGTACATGAGCAGCGGCTGCTTGACGTGGACGGCCTCGCGCTGTTCCTTGAGGTCGGGGACGACGGAGACGACGGGCGGTGTGCCCAGCGACTGCCAGTTGTCGAGGGAGTGGGTGGCGACGTAGCCCTTGCGCTTGTCGAACTTGTTGACGACGAGGCCGAGCCGGTCGATGTCGACCTCGTAGTCGAGGCTGACGGTACGGATCTGGCTATCGAGCATGGCGTAGGCGTCCGCGGAGGAGTCCTCCGCCTCGACCGGGACGAGGACGCCGGAGGCGCCGGCCGCCTCGTTCTTGCGACGGTGCCCGTAGTAGAGGCCGGCGTCCATCGCCAGGCCGAGGTTCGGGGGAGCGTCGATCACGATGACGTCGAAGTGCTCCTCGAGCGGGGCGAGAGCACGCTGGAGGCTGGTCTCGCGAGGCCCCCGCACGGAGCCGAGCCGGGAGTCGAGCAGGAACGCGTCGAAGCTCGAGGGCAGCAGGCTGAGGCGACCTTCAAAGTGGTTCGGCTCGATTTCCACGACCTGGTCGAGCAGCGAGCCCGCCACGCGGTCCCGGTCGACCATGTGGGTCACCAGGCTCTCCTCGCCCGGCGGGATCTGCTTGACGCCGAGCTGGGAGGTCAGGTGGCCCTGCGGGTCGTAGTCGACGAGCAGGGTGCGCAGCCCCGGCAGCGCGAGCAGCTTCGAAGCGCCCGTGCTGGCAGGCAGGCCCAGCGCTATGGCCTGGCCCGTCCCGGCGGCGATCGTGGTCTTGCCGACGCCGCCCTTCTGGTTGCAGACGATGATCCGCCGTGTGTACCTGGGGATCGTCAGCTCGGCGAGAGAGACGCTGTGGGAGTCAATCCACACACGGACCGCCTGGGCGAGGCCTTGCACGAAGGAGATGCCCCGGTCAGCGCAGTCGTTCTTGAACGCGTCATACAGGCCGGCGGGAAGCCACGTGTTCCAGCTCTCCGCCCCGGCCGTGTCGATGGTCGGGTTGCTGTCCGCTGACCGGGCGCGCCACTGCTCGACGGCCTGGGCGACGGCGTCCTGCATGTCGATGCCGAGCTGCGCGGCCCGGGTCTTGAGTTCCTGGCGGAGGGCTACAGGAAGCTTAGACGCAACCTTTTCCCGCTCTCCTCCGGAGTTTTGAGACATCATGACGTCACCATAGTGGCGCCGGGCTGGTTTAGGCACATCACGCAGCCGTGTGTCGTCCGGTCTCTCTTCCCCTTCGGTGTAAACGACGTTTACACCGTTGCTTCCGATCAGACCCACTCAGCCAATCCGGCGTCACGTTGTCCTGTACCACCCGGACCTTGAAATGTGGGTGTCCTGTCCGCGCGCAGTTGGCCCTGTCCGGCTGAAGTTGGCCTTGTTCTCGCGTTTGTCCGGGTGTAGTTGTCCTCGTTCGGGTGACTGTCCGGGTGAAGTTGTCTGCCTTGATGCCTCTGGCCCCTACCTTCCGGAGTAGTGGCCGAGGTTGGGGGTGGTGGTGGTGTGGGTGTGCCGGAGATGGCCGGTCAGGCAGGGGTGGACCCGATCCAGCTGGTCTACCTGGACGAGGCGGGTACGCCGCAACGGGGCTGCCTGTCTGCGTGTTGGGACCGGCCTTTCGAACTGGTCGGCCCGATCCGGAGCTTCCCGGCTTTCAAGGGGCAGAAGAACTTCACCAGCCGGTGGTGGACCGCCACCACCGGGGACCACGTGGGCTATGAGTCCTGGTTGGAACGAGCAGAAGTGATCCGGTTGGACTTCATGCCGTCCGTGGTGGGCATCGCGTCACAGCCGTTCAAGATCTGCTGGCGAGAAGGTCGCCGCGAGCGGGTCCACACACGTTCCGCGACCAGCATCAGCCCGCCGTTCTCGGTCAGCGACCCGTCCACCCCGCCCAGCTGGGCGTTCAGCCGGGTCCAGCGCCTACCGGGGGTGCGGAAGGCGGTACGGCGACGCGATATCTTGTTCACCTGGCAGGTGTCCTTGCTGGTAGAGCGATCAGGCGTAGAGAACCTCGATCATCTCAAACCGGCACGGACACCTGTCGTCGTATCAGCCGCTACACCGCACCACTACCTGCGGATTCGGGTCAGACCGGGGGAACTGGTCGAGATCGACTCGACTCCGCTCGACGTGATGGTGGTGCTCGACGACGGGACGCCGGGCCGCGTCGAATTGACGGGAATCGTCGACCTCGCGACCCGCACGATCCCAGCGGCCGTACTGCGGCCGGCGGCCAAGTCGGTGGATGCCTGCCTCCTCCTGGCGCGTGCCGTGACCCCGGAACCGATGCGCCCGGGCTGGTCGGATGCCCTACGGATGTCGCGTTCGGCTCTGCCGCATCGCCATCTCCTCGAACTCGACCAGCGGTTTCGGCACGCCGCCGCCAGACCGGTGATCGTGCCGGAGACGATCGTGTTCGACGGCGGGAAGGTCTTCGTGTCGAACAACTTCAGAACCGCTTGCCGGTCTCTCGGGATCAGCCTCCAGCCCGCGCACCCGGGAACGCCTACCGACAAGCCGCACATCGAGCGGACTATCGGATCCGTGGGGACGCTGTTCTGCCAGTTCGTGTCGGGATATCTGGGCTCGTCCGTCGAACGGCGAGGCGCGAAGGTCGAAGCGGAACCGCTCTGGTCGATGCTGCAGCTGCAGGAACTCCTCGACGAATGGATCGTCTCCCACTGGCAGAACCGCCCCCACGACGGTCTGCGCGACCCGTCAGCGCCCGGTCGGCCGCACACGCCGAACGAGAAGTACGCCGCACTGCTCCTGCCGCGGGCTACTGCCCCGTGGCGCTCGGGGCCGAGGACTTCATCGAGCTTCTGCCGGCCACCTGGCGTGTCGTCAACGCTTACGGCATCAAGATCAACCACCGGATGTACGACAGCGCCCAGTACTGCCAGTCGTGCTCCACCGTGAGATCGTCGTGCTCACCGGGCTCCTCGCATCCAACTACTGGGAGCACGTCGTCTACACCCAACCCAATGGCGGAGAGCGGTATGCCCGGGAGCTCGAAGCACGAGGCATCCCCACAGGAATCATCCTGGCTGAGAACGACCCGCTGATCGAATACCTCCGACATCAGCTCAGCACCTACCGATTCCTCTCCCATCACTGGCGACTTCGGGACTCACTGTTCCCGGACGAGACGACCCGCCACCCGAAGCCACGTCGCCCAGAGACGAACCACCGCCTGTTCCCCGTGCTTCGCTAGCCAACGAGTGCGACGGCGAGACAGCCTGATCTGCCCGTGGAACCCCGGCGGCCTCAACTGTCCGAGCCGGCCCCTACGATCGCTCGGTGACGGACGACGAGATCATCGAGGCCTGCCGAAAGATCGCTCGGGAACGGCAGGCACCCCCGCCTGCCCCGCCAGAGGCCATCTCCGAAGCGGAACGCGTCATCGGGTTCGTCTTCCCCGAGCTTCTGCGACGCCTCTACACCGAGGTGTCCAACGGCGGCTTCGGGCCCGTCGACGGGGTCCTACCGGTCGACGTGGGGCAGTGGCACGAACACATCGCAGAAGCCTATGAGCACGGGCCGGACCCCACTGGGGGAGTGCCCGCCGGAGTCGTACCGCTCTACGACTGGGGTTGCACGATGTGGTCGATGATCGATTTCCGCGACCCGGACGGCGCGATGTGGTCCAACGCAGAGGGAGATTGTTGGCCGCAAGGCGTCACCCTGGCCCAGTGGCTGGTTGCCGCGATGAACGGCGAGTTGCGCTTCGCGTGGCCGGACGGCGTGCCGCCGGAGAGCGAATGGCACCGGCCGACCCCGTCGGCTGACCACCAGGAGAGCTGACTGGTGCACGAACAGCCTGGCGAGACGGAGCGGATTCACCCCGGCACCCCCGGGCGGTTGAATGCCGGCGTGGTGGACTGGACACAGATGCGCGACTGCTACGGGGATGTCGATCGCGTTCCCGAGCTCCTGGAACGCGTCGAGCGCGAGGACGATGCCGAGGCGTGGAAGGAACTCGGATACCGGCTGTGCCTGGAGAGCGACCTCGTCTTCCCCGCCAGCTTCGCAGCCCTTCCCCGCCTGGTGCAGCTCGCGTCGAGCAACCCGCGGGCCCGTGCACTGGCCGGGACGATCGTGCAGTGCGCGGCAGGAGAGCATGGTTGCGACCGTCAGTTCGCGGACTGCGCCGACACGATCGCTGAGTTCTGTGCGCTGCTGGACCTGTACCTGACGTCGCGGCCGGATGACTACCCCGCGGCGTTCCTCGATCTGCTGGCGGCCAAGGAGCAGTACCACTGGAGCGCCGGAGTGGGGGACTTCACCGACGACTTCTACCACGTGGCCTGCCCCCACTGCGATGCCGAGGTGACGATCGCCATCGGCAACTACGGGCGCTACTCGGCAATCCGGGACTGGAACCTCGGGGACGTCGACCGACGCGATCTGCGGCCGGCGTCCCCAGAGGGGCTTTCCGGGATTGGCCTATGGATGTACGAGACGGCCGTCCGGGACGGGCAAGAGGCACTCGCCAGCGGAATCGCTTATCTCTTCGGGAACGGCGAATGCCCGCGCTGTGCCAGCGTGTTCAACATCGCGGACGAATACACGTTTGCCAACTGTCCCAGCTCGTAGCAACCGACGGCCCACACCTGGGGCCTTCACGGGCGCCATTGCGCGACAGGATCACCGGCCCGATGACCAACTTCATCCGGACACCCACGCCTGACCGTCCGGATGAAGTTGTCCCGTAGCTGGTCAGCGCGTTGCCACCTGACACCTTCATCCGGACAGGACAGTGGGCAAGGCCCCGGCTGCAGAGGCAGTTGTATACGAGTGGCCAAGACCCCAGTCGACCTCCGGCACGGGTACCCACAACCGGGTCATGACCCAGCAGTGCCGTGGTCTGCAGGATCGCCAGGACCAGGGCAAGGCCGGCCACGCCCACAACTCGGCTATGGGTTCAGCCCACAGAAACACAGAAGGGCGCGTCAACCCTGGCAGCAGTGCCGGGGGTGACGCGCCCTTCGTTCTGTGGATCGGACCGCGGCCGGGGCAGCGACGCGGGCGAGGCCGGTCGCGGGGCTGACGGTGGCGAGGGTGGTGGTCCAGCCACTGTTGAAGTGGATGGCTTTGTCGCACACGTGCGCAGCTGCACCGAGCTTGAGATTGGTCACCAGGATGGCGCCGCGCTCCAGCCTTGTCGCCGCAGCCGCCGTGTCCCTCCTCCTTCATGTCCGGCGCGCATGCTGTTCGGACCGGTGCGGCCATCGCGAGCTGCAAGGCCACCATGTCGCACAGGGACTCCCTAGAACGTAGTCGTGTGCCGAGTCACGCTCTTCCCGAAGCAGGCCTCCAAGCAACACCAGTGGCCGGGTGGGCAAGCGCTCGGAGCACTCTCGCCTGTTCGACCGGCGTGCGGCCTGTGGCCATTCCTTGGGGTGAATTCCGCCGACGGCGCAGGTGTTGTTCGCTGGCAAGCTTTGATCACGGGGAAGCTGGCTGCGGTCCGAACGGCTAACCCCTGGTCATGGAGGAAGTGGATGAAGGACACGTTGCTCGGCCGTCAGTCTGTCCGCAGGATGCTCGCTGCCGGCGTCAGCTGCCTCGCGCTGGTGGCTCTGTCGGCGCCGGTGTCGGCCGCGCAGTCCGCCGTCGACCGCAGCACTTCGGCGGTTTCTTCGGCGACCACCAGGTTGCAGGACGAGCCCGTCGTTCCCGGTGTCCGGTACTACCTGATCCAGACCCACTCGAACCGAGGGACGACGTTCGAGGTGTACAACAACTGGGACTACGTGCTCCTGACGAACGACGCGGGCAACGCCGGCACCGCCCAGGTCTTCGAGAAGGACGGCAACAACTACACCATCACCTCGACCAGCTCCAACTGGGGCGGGTACAACACCTGGTGCCTCGCCGGCAATGACATCAGGCTCGACAAGGCAGCCGACTGCCGTATCCGATGGAGCATCGTGCCCACGCGGAACGGCTTCTACCTCAAGGTGGCGGGGACTGACCTCACGGTGAACAACTACAAGAAGGGGAAGGGCTGGTTGTCGGCCTACGAGCGGATCTCCGACTTCTCGGAGTTCACCGAGTTCAAGGCCGTGAGGGTCGAGTAGAAGTGTCCCGCGACGCTCTATGGGTGGCCGGGCCCCGGCGGGCGGGGTGTCCTGCGGAGACACCGGAGGCGTCCTGTTCGTCACCGGTGTCGTTTTCGTGCGGCCATCGAGGCGCTTCAGTGTGATGGACCTCACGTTGTCGGGTGTCTGATCAGTTGCCTTTTCTGCGGCCCGGGTCAGCGGCGGTCACGGCCTGCCGCGGGCCAGGCTGTCGGGCGTGCCTGGCAGGACCCGCAGTGGTGTGCTGCGAGCGGCCTCCGTCGCCGAAGCCCGCTGAAGCTCGCCGCGAAGCCGTTCGATCTCCAGGTGCTGAGCTGCGATCCGGGACAGGGCGTGCTGCTTGAACGCGGTGAGTTCCTTGAGCTGCCCGTCACGGTCGCGCACCCGATGGAGCAGGGCGGCGTTGATGGCTTTGAGGCGCGCGACCTGGGCGTCGCGCGGGTCCGGTGACGTTCCGGTCTGCCGTAGGGCAGCCAGCCGGCGGACAAACTCCTCGGCGAGGTGCTGGTAGGGCCCAGGTCTGACGGTTCCGGCGCGGTTCTTCTTCGGGTAGAAGGCGGTCCGGGCGACGCCGGACTCCTGGGCCAGGGTCTTGAGATCGCACCGGCTGCCGTCGGGTATCTCGCCCCGTAGCAGTCGGTCCATCGCCGCGCGGATGGCTACCTCGTTGCGCACCCGGGTCTCTTCGGTGATACGACCCATGTCACGCCTCACTTCCGTGGGCCGCATCGATGCCCGCAAGGACCCGCAGGTCTCGGTCGAGTTCCTGCTGCAGCCTGGCCTTCTCCGTCTTCTGGCCGCGGCCGATCGCGGAGATGAACGCCTTCTTGCTCTCGGCGCCAGCGGCCCAGACGGGCCGGTGGCAGGGGTGGTGGGTGGCCTGTGGGCAGCGCGCGGCATCACACATCCCCACCAGGGGCCGGTCGGCGGCTGGCGTGCCGGCGAGTTTCAGGCACAGCGCCTTGGCGGGGTCGGCGAACCAGCAGTAGTTCGCGGTGCCCAGGTGCAGGGTCTTGGCGCGTCGGGCCAGGAGGTTCATCACCTCCTGGTCCCCGCGCTTGGTGGCTGGCGCTCCGGGTTCGCCGTCCGCCCGGCTGTCGACGAAGGCGAAGAAGTCGAGCAGGCTCTTGGCGCCGGGGCCGGCGGGCATCCGGCCGGCCTTGTAGTCCTGCCAGACCTGCCAGGTGAGGTCCTTGTTGCGTTCGGCTTCCAGTTTTCCGACTTCGGCGAGGAGGCTGGCCTGGGCGCCGCCGGGGCGGGCGGCGTAGCCCTCGGTGGTGGCGACGCTGACGTGCTTGAGCGCGATCTTCGCGGCCAGGAGTCCGCCGGGCCGGTTCGCCATCTCCACCGCCAGGGTGCGCCGCAGCCGGCGCAGGTTGACGGTGTCCTCGGGGATCGGGGCCAGGCCCAGCCGTCGGCCCTCGGGTCCGTTCACCCAGTCCCGCAGGAGCGGGTAGTAGCGGTCGAAGGCGAGTTTGGGGAACAGGACGGTGGTGTCCCTCGCCGGGTCCAGGAGGTCGGCGGCGAGCCCGGCTGCCCGGTACGCCTCTTCGACGGTGACCCATTCCTCTGGGGTTCCGCCGAGCTTCTGGCCCTTGATCAGGGTGCTCCGCAGCCGGTAGCGGGTGCGGCCGCCGCCGAGGTCCTGCGGTACGACCCGACAGTGAACGGGCAGTTCCTTCAACTCGCTGGTGCGCATGCCGGTCAGGGCCGCGATCGTGACCAGGGCGGCCGTGCGGACATGAAGTGATCGGTGGTCATCTGGTTCCACTGGCGGGAGAAGAACGCGCGCAGCCGCAGCAGGTTGGGCAGGTGGCGGGGCGCGAACAGCGCCAGCGGGCACAGCAGGCACACCCAGGGGCGGGCCGGGCAGGGTTTGCCCTTCGGGCCGTGCAGGCCAGACAGCTGGTCGGCGCAGGCGGCGGTGAACACGTCGCGTTCGCCGCCGACCAGGGCGTGCAGCGTCGCGTCGTCCAGGCCGAGCTCGGCGACCTTGCATGGGTAGGCGCGCACCAGCTCGGTGACTTCCTCGGCGTCGAGGACCAGCGGCGGCGGCTGGGCCCGTCGCACCAGGTCGCCCACCGCGGTGGCGGCGATCTCCTCGACGGCCTCGCGCTGCTGATCGGTGCCGACGGTCAGGTAGGAATCGCCCTCGACACTGGGGCTGCGGTTCGGGTCGATCGTCGCGCGGCGGCTGCCGCGCCACGACCGGCGGTCCCGCAGCGCGGCGTGGGTCGTGCGGAGGCGGTGCAGATGGACACGCAGCGGCGCGCCCAGATCGTCGACGAGGGCGTTCTTGGCCACCCACGCCTGGTAGGTCCCGCGGCTGGGAGGTGGCCCACACCACTGCAGGCGCACGTCGTAGCGGATCCACAGCCGGTCACGGTCCGCGGCGGGGGCGAAGGCACGGGCGAGCGCCGAGGGGGCGAGCCACTGCTCCAGCAGCCGCGTCGCCGCCCGCGACAGGGCCAGGCTCTCCCCCGCGGTGCGGCCCTTGACGTAGTCGAGCAGCACCCGCTCGTCGCCGGCCCAGTCGATGTCGCCGGCCCCGAGGTCGTCGATCCCGTCCGGGACGATGCCGGTCAGCGTGCCGAACAGGATCCGGTACGGGACCACGATCCGCGGCGGCGGATACAGGCTCTCCAGCAGGTCCTGCGGCTGGGCTCCGGTGATGACGCCGCGTGCCGCGCGCTTCTGGCCCATGGCGCGGGTCAGCTGCCCGATCGTGCCGTCCGGCCCTTGGTTCTTCATCAACCACAGCACGTTCTGCTCGCTCCACCCGCCCACCACCGGATCACATCCGGCATCCGCCACCGCCAGGGCCTCGCGGTGGCGGCAGAACGAGGCGGCCTCTGCGAGCGGCACAGCGCGACCAGCCGCTCCCACTCCCCTTCGCTGTAGGGGAGAAGTCCCGGCCCGCGTTCCTTGCCCACCGCAAACCTGCGGCCGTCGACGAACGCCCGCACCTCCGGCCGCAGGACATGTCCCAAGTCGTCGGCCCGGGCGAGCATCGCCCGGCACTGCCCTTCCCGGACGACGTGCTGGTCCGCCATCCAGTACCCGGCCAGCTTCGCGCGGGTCAGGTCCGCGGCCGACCCGGTGAAGCCGCACCGGGCCAGGCCGTCGGTGAGCCTGCGCACCGCCCCCAGGTAGGAGACGACCGAGGACTTCGAATCGACCGTCCCGTGCGGGTGGACCAGGTCCACCAGCCCCGTCACCATCGCCCGGGCCAGCACGGGATTCGGCGTGTCACCGACATAGCTCATGCAACTCGTCCCGTCGCTGAACCGGACCGAGATCCCCAGCGGCTCGCCGATCACTTCGGCCGGCATCAGAACCCTTCCTCTTCCTCGAACTCGGCCCGGGCTTCCCGCTCGGCCGCGATGTCGTCCAGCAGGCCGCGCTCCTCGCCGACGTTGACGGACAGCTCACGGAAGATTCGCGTGGTGTCCAGCCGGTGGAGGTATTTCTCCGTGGTCAGGGCACTGGAGTGGCCCAGCAGGTCGCGCAGCACCAGCAGCGGCTCGCTGGAGCGCAGGTAGAACGCCATGCCTGCGTCGTCGTCGGCGTCTCGCACGAGCCGGGCCGCCTGCTCGTAGTAGCCGCGCACGAGCCGGGCCATCGTGGCCATCGCCATTGTGTGCCGCAGCCGGTGCGGGTAGACGTGCGGGAACCTCGCGTCAACGTGCTCGCGCAGCCGCTGCGACGTCCGCTCGAACACCGTCGGCCAGGCGGTGAACGGCCCGCCCCCGTTCTGAACGGCCAGCAGCATCGATCCGCCGCCCGGGGCCACCAGGCGCCGCCGCTCGGCCGGCGTCATCGCCGCCCACGTCACGCGCCGCCCGTTTACCCGCCCGCCCCTCGGGTCCGCCTCGGTGACAGTCAACGGCTCGCCCCAGCGCGGCGGCGGCCTCCAGACCGACCCCTCGACCGCGGCCGCCCGCTCCAGCGCGAGGTAGGAGTGCAGCTCGGCCAGGGCGTCGTAGTCGATCCACGCCTGGCGGGCCTTGCCGCCCTTGGTCACCCCCTGCGGCACCGGGAACGGTACCGGCAGATCCGTACGGCGCGGGTGGAAGGCGCGGCACCTCGCACTCCAGCAGGTAGGTGAACTCCTGACAGCGAGTCCCGGTCGACAGCACCATCCTGCCGACCGCCGCGTTCCGCGCCAGCTCACGGCCCTTGAACAGCTGGCCACCGGCCCGGTCCAGCCCGGCCAGGCCCAGGAGGAACAGCTCCGCGAAGTCGTCCGCGAGGTACTTGACCGTCACGTGTTCCTTTGGCAGCCGCCTGCGGGCCAGGTTCGCCCTGACCTGCTGCGGCACCCCGGAGAAGAAGGTCATGGCCTGTTTGTAGGTGAACGGCTCGGCCCCGGCGTAGCCCTCGTCCACCGCCCACCGGTAGAAGCCTGACAGGATGCTGACGCTCTGGTTCCACGTCGACGCCGCGAACCGTGCCTCCAGCGGGCCGGAGGAGCGGTGAACCGCGTAGGCGCTCAGCGCGGCCTTCAACTTTTGCCGACCGTCAAACAGCCCGACCCCAAGCGTGGCCGCGAAGTCCGTCCACTCCCGCACGGTGCGCACGTAGTAGGGCCAGGACTTCGGGGCCGGGCAGCCATTGACGGGCAGTTCGCAGGCCCAGCGGTTGATCACGACCGAAGGACGCAGCCCGGCTGCGTCCTCGAAGAGGAGGTCCTCGTCGACAACCAGCGGCATCCCCTCGGGTAGCGCCGGCCTGAACTCCAGACCCCATGTCTCCCACCCCACGGACGAGAAGATCACTTGTTCCATGGGGTGGGGACGCTACCCAGCCGACTCAGCCCACTGCAACGCGCAAACAGGCCGCTCAAGGTCGCCGAGAGAACTTAAAGAGACACTGCAACTAAGCAGGGACAACGGTCCGGTAGGCCCGGTCCAGGTCGTCGTTGACCTGGGTCACCAGGCCACTGTGTCGGGTCACCCACCCGGCGACGGCGTTGTGGAACCGACGATGGCGGGCCGTGCAGTCACGTAGGTCCACCAGTTCTGTCCGTTGTCCGCTGTCCGTCGTGGCAACCGCGGCTGGTAGCGACGGCGGAGCCGGGACGGTTCGAAGTGGCCCCGCCATCGCCCATCAGGCGTTCATGATCGGTATGCGTCGTGATACCTACGCAACCGGGGTGCGCGTATGGCGGGCAGCCGGACCAGGGTGAATCTGAAGGCGCCGTGGTGGGGCGTCAGCAGGCGCTGGGGGCGGGGTGGCAGAGGGTAGTCGTCGCGCAGGACGCGCTCGGGGAGTCCTCCGGTGGCGGGCATCGGCGAGGTCTCGCCCGGGTGGGTGAGGTATGCCCAGACTCCGCTGTCCAGCGGCACCACAGCCGCCTCGTCGCCGGGCGGGCGCCAGGGCGTGCCCGTGAGGGGGTGGCGGGGGACGAGGAGGACGTCGGGGCGGGGCCGGGGCTTGGGGATTCCCGGGCCGGCCAGTCCCACGGAGCGGGCATCGGGCCCCGTGGGGAGGTACCAGCCGACGGCGTGGCCGAGCAGCTCGGCGACGGGGCCGGCGGGGAGGGTCACCGGGCGGTTCTCGGTGGCCGCCACGAGGTGGGCCAGTGCGACCCCGACCGCAGCCTCCCAGCGGCGGCTCCACGACCCGTCAGGTTCGACAGGTGGGACGCGGTGCTCGGCGCGCTCCAGGTCGTCCCAGTCGGGAGGCGAACCGGCCGGGAGTCCCGAGGGACGGCGTACGACTGCGTCGGGCTCCAGCCACACCGTCTGCCACGATCCACAGTCGTCCACGCGGGTCGCCACGGCCTGCCCGCACCCCTCGCAGGCCAGGTTGGGGCCGGCCCGGCCGTCCACACCCCGGCAGTAACCCTCACACTTCTCGGGGATCAGGGCCATGGACCGGGAATCGCCGGGGGCAATGACGATCCTGTTCCGCGCGCCGAAGGAGACGGAGTACACCGGCGCGTACACGCCCCGCCGGGCTGCCGCGTCCTCTCCGACTTCCTCCCACAGCCGCCAAGGCGGCCCGGTGGGCCGTGGGTCGACGGCGTACGTCGCGGGCTCCATCAGCGGAGGGTGAAGCTCCTCCCAGCCCCCGTGGTGGGTGTGGACGGGGAGAGCGACCCGGGACACCGGCGCCGTCAACTCGGTATAGCACCCGGCACACGCGAACACGTCCAAACAAGCGCTCCTCGCCCCCGGTTCCCCGGGGATTGTGCCTCGCCTGCGGTGGAGGATCCACCGGATTTCGGAGCCGCTCCAGGGCTTGCGGGGTGCGCGTCATCCCGAGATTGATGACGGGTCGGGCGCGCCCCACTGGGGCGCGGGCCCGCGCGGTGGGCCGGCGGTTGGTCAGGCCGGGTGGCTGGCAGGGCGGTGCAGGGGCAGCTGGAGGGCGGCGGTGATGTCGGGGTGCTGGCCGGTTGCCGGCCTTCCGGAGTTCCATCAGGCGGCCTCTCCACCGGCCCAGGAGGTCTCGCAGGATGCGCAGGTGTAGTGGCGTCGGCCGGCGGGTCCGGCGTACGGAGTCGGTGGGGACGATCGGGATGGCGATCAGGACCAGCTTGTGGTCGGTGACCGGGGCGGTGGGGCAGAGTCCGGCGATGGCGAGGTCCCGGCCGAGGGAGGACCACGGATCGTCGTCCTCACCGTCAGTGGGCTGCGGCAGGCCGACGGCGGGGCCGTCCAGGAGCACGACAGGGTCGCTGATGCCGTGGACCTCGACCGGCTGTTCGCCGTCCTGGACCAGCAGGTAGGTGCAGCTGTTGAACCCGTCGGGGTGGGGCGGGCGTGGGACGCACCGCAGATGCGCGGTGGGGGTGAGCTCGCACGTCGCAGTGTCGTCGGTCGCGCCGACCCGGTTGTCGGCCTTGGTGAGGGCACCGTGGCTGTAGTCGAGCCGGGGGCACCGGAGGGCGGCGCGGTGGGCGGGCCACCTACGCCGTTGAAGTCAGCCTGCGGCCGGTGAGGACAGATCAACTCCCAGCATCGAATACATGATCATGTCCCGACGCTCCTCGCCCACTTGCTGCCAGCTGCGGAGCAGGCCCTCACGCTGAAAACCGACACGCTCAGCCGTCCGCTGTGACGCGGTGTTCCACGGCTCGACATGCAACTGAAGACGGGGAACCTGCAGTTCACCGAGGGCCCAGCAGGCAACCGCCCGGAGCGCTTCGGCCGCAATCCCCTGGCCCCGGGCCGACCCGGCAAGCCAATAGCCCAGTGACGCTCGTCCCTCACCCCGGTCCCTCAGCCAGAGACCGACCATCCCCAGTGGACGCCCGTCCTCGATCCGTACGATGACGAACGGATACCCGCTACCAGTAGATGCCCGCTCCCACTGCCGCCGGATGAAGGCTTCACCCGCCGCCTGCGAGTACGTCGAGGGAACGGTCGTGATCAACGGGATGTAGTCGTCGCCGGACGCTTCCCGGACGAGGGGCAGATCTCCGAGCTCCCAGGGGCGGAGCACGAAACGGTCGCCGGCAGCCAGGCGCGGGACGTCCAAGGGGGTAGCCATGCCCACATCCTGCCGGGATCGCCGCCTCAACACACTCCGGTTTCCGCTGCCGCCAGGGCATCCGGATGGTTCCAACACCCGACGTCACCATCAGTCACCGAGAAGCTCGTCTCCGACGTCGAGTTCGCCACCAAGGTCCAGCTCGCAAGGGCGATGGTCCGCCGCGCCGTCGGCGACCGGATTCCGTTCCGCTGAGTGAGCGCGGATGCCGGCTACGGCTGCAGCAAGGGTCGGTGCCACGAACTCGAGCGGGCCGACGTCTTTCACGTCGTGGCCACCACCGGCAACGACACAGTGGTCACCCGGTGGGCGATGGACCACCGGCTGCACGACCTGGTGGCGGGCCTGTCCCGGCAGAAGCGGAAGCGGCGTTCCTGCGGCTGGGGAGCCCATGGCCCGCGGATCTACGACCTTCAGATGCTCCTGGACGAGGAACCCGGCCTTGTAATCGATTTGTCTGCTCGTCATATCCCTTCTGTTGCACCCTCGACCAGCGCGTCACCGAGCGTGGTGCGGCGATACAGCACGGCGCGGCCGGAGCGCGCCCGGGCCAGCAGACCGGACGCCCGCAGGACGGCAAGGTGGTCGCCGACCGCGCCGGGGGCCATGCCGAGGCTGCGGGCGAGCTGACTGGTGCTGGCGGGCGTCCCCAACTCCGCCAGCAGTCGCGCCCGGGAGCGCCCGAGCAGGGCGGCCAGCGTGGCCTGCGCGTCCGGGCCGGGCGAGGCCCGCTCCCAGAGCGCCGAGGTGCCGCGCGCCCGGTAGACGAGCGCCTTCGGCCAGGGCTCGTCGTAGAACGCCGCCACGCCCGGCCAGACCAGCACCGAGGGGACCATCAGCAATCCCTCCCCCGAGAGGTCGACTACCGCGCTCTCGGAGTGCAACGGCACCTGGAGGCTGAGTCCGCTCCACGCCAGTCCCCGGTCCAGGCCCTCGATCGCCTCCCGCCAGCCGCGCTCACCGATCACGCCGACGCGGTGCACCACGTCGCGCTCGCAGATCGCCCGCAGCTGCGACCAGTCGGGCGCCATCAGCTCGTTCCAGGCGCGGTCGAGCGCGTCGCCAACCAGGTCGACCACCTCGTCCGAATCCAGCACCGCGCGCACCTGCGGGTCGCGGACCGTCGCCCGGCGTCCCAGCCGGTCGATCTCGGCCCGGGCGACGGAGAGCGGGGTGGCCCGGATGGCCGCCAGGTCGTCGGCCCAGGTCTGAGTGAGCCCGCGTGGCGGCGGGGCAACGAAGTTGGCGCCCGAAGAGCTGGTCTGCAGGGCCAGTACGGCGTCCAGGGCGGTCTCGCGGCGAAGGCGCGCAAAGCCGGGCGCGAGACGTGCGGCCCACCCGCCCGGCAGTGGTGCGTTCCGGCCGTCGAGGCGGCGCAGCAGGCCACAGAGCTCAAAGGCCGGCGAGAGCGCGAAGCGGCTGCGCAGCAGATCCTCGACGGTAGCGGTGTAGTGGAGCACGCCTCAACGTTGACATCCTCGCCCACCTAAGGGAGGGCGATTCCCGTCTGACCGGCCGTTGTCGGGCGGGGCTTCGGGTGGGTTCCTGCTTCTTCGCGCTGTGCGGGTACGAGTATCGGTCTTACCTGCGCTCCACAGGCTGATACCGCCAGTCCGGCGGCCTTGGCGACGTTGACCGCCGCGTTGGTGTCGCGGTCCAG
>NZ_JBFBFA010000041.1:0-70824 GCF_040683915.1 Kitasatospora sp. NPDC093102
TCGGACCGCCTTCCAGCGGACCCTCCGGGCTTCGTTCTTTCGTGTTTCCAGCTTATCAGATGTTTTCCGCTCCGTTTTCCGGAGTTTCATTCATCGGATTCGCTTTCCGCTTTGCCGCCCCGGTCTCCCGCGGCGACTCCGGAACTGTACGGGGACCGGCCCGCCACATGCAAATCGCCCCCGCCCGGGTTCCCGGGCAGGGGCGATCCATACCGATCAGGGCCGGCCGGATCCGGGTCAGCGGACCTCGGTGATCTCCGGGCCGCGTGCGAACGGGTCGAGCGAGGCACCGCCGAAGCGGCTCTCGCCCTCGCCGGCAGCGGCAGCCGCCCCGCCACCGTCGGCGACCATCTGGGCGTCCTCGGGAAGCTTCAGCACGATCGGGTCGCGGGGAGCCATCGGGGACTCACCACGCACGACGACCGTCTGCCGGAAGACCTGCTCCAGGATCCCGGCCATCTCCGGCTGCACCGCGGCCTGGCCCGAGATCACACCGCGCAGGAACCAGCGCGGACCGTCGCAGCCGACGAACCGCACCAACTGCACACCCTGGGTGCCGTCCGGCAGCTGCACGGGGACCTGGGCGCGGAGGTGCCAGCCGAGCGGGCCCTCCTCCTCCTCGATGAGGCCGCCCTGAGAGGTGATGCCGTTGGCGATCTCCTCCCGGACCTCGCCCCAGATGCCCTCCGACTTCGGGGCCGCGAAGGCCTGGAGCTGGATGGCGCTGTTGCCGAGCACGAGGGTGGCGGCCACGATCGCGTCACCGGCGACCTCGACGCGCAGCTCCATGCCCTCGACACCGGGAACCAGCAGACCCCCGAGGTCGACTCGTCCCTCCTCGGGGTTCTCCAGCTCGGAGCTGTCCCACGGACCATCCGGCCGGGGGGCCGGAGGCAGGCCGACCCTGTCGGCCGGGTCCAGCTCGGTCACGTTCTCGCTCTCGGCGGAACCTTCGACGTCATCGGCCGTCTCGTCGGCGCTGATGGCGTCGTCGGCGAGCTGCTCGACAGCGTCCTCGCTCTTCTGGCGACGACGGAACACGGTCACTGTCCTTCCCGGTCCAAGACCGATGCGAATACCTGCTCGGCTTCCTGCGAGGCCGCGGGCATGCTAGACCGCGGCGTGGCCGCCGGTCGACCCGAACCCGCCCTCGGCGCGTGCCGACCCAGGCAGCTCCTCCACCTCGTGGAACCGGGCCTTCTCGACCTGCTGGATCACCAGCTGGGCGATCCGGTCCCCTCGACGGAAGCTGACCCCCTCGTGCGGGTCCAGATTGACGACGATCACCTTGATCTCTCCACGGTACCCGGCATCGACCGTCCCCGGGGCGTTCACGAGGGCAACGCCGCAACGAGCTGCCAGCCCCGACCGGGGGTGAACGAAGGCCGCGTACCCGTCCGGCAGGGCGATGGCGACGCCGGTGGGCAGGACGGCCCGCTCTCCGGGGGCCAGCTCGGCGTCGACGGTGGTGCGCAGATCGGCACCGGCGTCCCCAGGCTGCGCGTACGCGGGCAGCGGCAGCTCGGGGTCGATGCGCTTGATCAGGACGTCCAGCTGCGGGCGGGGGGTATCGCTCAAGGGTTCACCTCAAAGGCTCGTGCGCGCTTCATCAGATCCGGGTCGTCGAGGACCTTCTCGATGTCCTCGGGACGACCGTGCGTGGTGAAGTGTTCCAGCTTCACCTGGATGAAGAGGGCCTGAGCGCGCACGGCGACCGGCCCGTCCGGGCCGCCGATCCGCGCCTCGGCGGCGCTGTAGATCTTGCGGCCGTGCACGCCGGTGATCCAGGCGCGCAGGTGCAGCACCGAGTCGACGGGCACCGGGCTGAGGAAGTCGGTCTCCAGCCGGCCGGTCACGGCGGGGGCGTGCAGCAGCCAGTTGAGCGTGCCGAGGGTCTCGTCCATGGCGGTGGTCAGCAGCCCGCCGTGGGCCAGGCCCGGGCCGCCCTGGTGGGCGTCACGGACGGCGAACTCGGCGGTGACGTCGAGTCCCTCGCCGGCGACCGCGTCGATCCGCAGGCCGCCGGGGTGCTGCGGGCCGCAGCCGAAGCAGTGTTCGTAGTGGGAGCCGAGCCGGGTGCCGGGTGCGGGCGCCTGGGGGTGGCGCTGCGGCAGGACGGCGTCCGGCGGCGGGGTGGTCGGGGACGGCGGCATCGCGGGCGCCGGCCGGGCGGTGGAGGTGCTGGGGGCAGTCGTACCGGTCACGGGGCCCAACCCTACCCAGGGGTAGGAAGGCCTCCGGTGGGGGTGGCGTCCCGTGCCGGGCGTCAGGGCGACCACAATGGGGGCATGTACGACGAACGCCTCACGGTGCCGCGTTCCTGGTGGCTGCTCCCGATCGCGATGGGCCTCACACTCGCGCTGATCCTCATCCGGGTCAGCGGTCCGGCCGCGCTGATCGGGCTGGTGGTCGGCATCGCCGCCGGCGCGGTCGCGATCAGCAGCTACGGCTCGGCCCGCATTCGCGTGGTCCAGGGCTCGCTGGTGGCCGGCCCGGCCCGCATCCCGGTGGACGCACTCGGCAGTGCGCAGGCGCTGAGCCCCGCCGAGGCGGCGGCCTGGCGCGGCCCGAAGGCGGATCCGCGCGCCTTCATGCTGCTGCGCAGCTACGTCCCGACGGCGCTGCGGATCGAGGTGACCGACCCGGCCGACCCGACGCCGTACCTCTATCTGTCGACCCGCTCGCCGATGAAGCTGGCGGAGGCGCTGGAGGACGCCCGGCGCGGCGCCCGCACCTGAGGCGGGCCCGGCCGGCCGTGAGCCGGACGGGCCCGGACACGAGCCGGACGGAAGAGCCCGGACAAACGGAGAGGGACGGTTCCGCTGCTGCGGGACCGTCCCTACGACTTTGTCCTGACCGGTACGCCGGCCGGCTCCGTCCTGCCGGGCCCGTCCTGCCGGACGGTTCCCGGACCTGCCGTCCGGCCCCGCTGCCCGGGGCCGGAAGGAGCGGTGTGCCGGTCCCGCGGGCGCAGCCGCGGGCATCGGGCCCTGTCCGCCGTGGTGCTCAGGCGCCGCAGTCCCGGCAGATCGGGTTGCCGTTCTTCTCGCTGTAGAGCTGGCTGCGGTGGTGCACGAGGAAGCAGCTCATGCAGGTGAACTCGTCGGCCTGCTTCGGCAGCACGCGGACGGCGAGTTCCTCGTTCGAGAGGTCGGCGCCGGGGAGCTCCATGCCCTCGGCAGCGTCGAACTCGTCGACGTCGACAGAGCTTCCGCCCTTGTCGTTCCGCCGAGCCTTGAGCTCCTCGATGCTGTCCTCGTTGAGCTCGTCGTCGGTCTTGCGTGGGGTGTCGTAGTCGGTTGCCATTTTTCGCTCTCCCCCTCCGGGTTGTGCGGTGTGTGCGGTATCTCCAGCGCACGTAACGCATGGGGGGTCGGTCTTGTGCCCGACCCGAGGCGGAGATTTTGCCTTACTTCAAGCCCTGTTACTCAATCGACACTCAGCCCGGGCTCCATCGGGGTGATCCCCGGGGCTGCGGAAGGCCTCACGCTGGGCCATCGTCAGCCCCCCTCGGACCCGGCGAACCGATCACGCACAGTGATCGCGAGAGGTGCGGGCGCCCGCGGATTCCCTTGTCCACCAGGGTGCCGACCGATCCCGCAGCCCGGCCCCGGGTCGAAATCCGGTCACGGACGGCGATCGGCACCCCCGATCGGGTGATCACTCTCCGGGGTTGCCCGGAATCGCGGAGCGACACCGTGTGAGCTTGATCACGTTAAGAATCTTCCGGGGCAAACCCCGGAAAATCCACCCACTCCGACTGCCCGGTACGGCGTCTCAGCCGGCGTTCTTCCGGGCCTGGCGGCGCGCCAGCAGCGCGGCCTGGCGCTCCTCGAACTTCCGCGCCTGGCCGTCCAGCCCGTCCAGGAACACGCCCAGCTCGTTCTGCGCCAGCAGGCCCTCCGGGCCGAGGCCGCCGATCTCCATCACCTTGAGGTGACGCAGCACCGGCTGGAGCACGTCGTCGTGGTGGATACGCAGGTTGTACACCCCGCCGAGGGCGATCTGCGCGGCGGCGCGCTCGAAGCCGGGGATGCCGTGGCCGGGCATCCGGAAGTTGGTGACCACGTCGGCGATGGCCCGCATGGCCTGGTCCGGGGCGATCTCCAGGGCGGCCTTCAGCAGGTTCCGGTAGAAGACCATGTGCAGGTTCTCGTCGTTGGCGATCTTCGCCAGCAGCTGCTCGCAGAGCGGGTCGCCGGCGTACCTGCCGGTGTTGCGGTGCGCGATGCGGGTGGCGAGCTCCTGGAAGGCCACGTACGCGACCGAGTGCAGCATGCTGTGCGCGTTGTCGGACTCGAAGCCCTCCGACATGTGGCTCATCCGGGCCCGCTCCAGCTCCACCGGGTCGACCGCCCGGGTGGCGAGCAGGTAGTCGCGGATCGCTATCCCGTGGCGCCCCTCCTCGGCCGTCCAGCGGTGCACCCAGGTGCCCCAGGCGCCCTCGCGGCCGAACATGGTCGCGATCTCGTGGTGGTAGCTGGGCAGGTTGTCCTCGGTCAGCAGGTTCACCACCAGCGACACCCGGCCCACCGCGGTCACCTGGGACTGTTCGAGCGACCAGGCCTCGCCGCCCAGCACGCCGTCGAAGTCGCGGCCCTGGCTCCACGGGACGAACTCGTGCGGCATCCACTCCCGGGCCACGCCCAGGTGGCGGTTGAGCTCCTTCTCGACGACCTCTTCGAGGGCGAGGATCAGCCGCGCGTCGGTCCAGCCGCTCGGAACGAGTGAGGAGCTGCTCTGCACAGGGGCGATGGTCACGGTCTTGCTCCTGAGGGGACGGCACGCGCTGGGACGGGCGCGCTGGACGGGAACACGTCGTTCGGACCCGCCGACGGGCCGCCGACGGATTCACCTACGGTTGCGTAGGTTACGACACCGTAAGTTGCCCGGGCCGGAAATGACAAGCCGCCCCCGCCAGGCCTTATGTCGTCTTGACGGGCCTGGCGGGGGCGGCTGGGAACGGTCGCCTACGGAAGGGGCGTTGGACCCTTACGGCGAGGGGATGCGGACCCTCATGGTGAGACCGCCGCCGGCGCGCGGCGTGGCCTCGATGGTGCCGCCGTGGGCGCGCACCACTGATCGGACGATGGACAGGCCGAGCCCGACCCCCTTGTCGCTGCGGGTGCGGTCGGCGCCCTTGACCCGGCGGAACGGCTCGAAGATGTGTTCCAGTTCGTACCCGGGCACCACCGGGCCGGTGTTGGAGACCACCAGCTCGCCGCCGCCGGGCACCGCGGTGGTGGCCAGTTCGACCCAGCCGTCCGGCGTGTTGTAGCGGACGGCGTTCTGCAGCAGGTTGAGCGCGAGCCGCTCCAGCAGCACGCCGTTGCCGGCGACCATGGCCGGATCGAGCTTCGAGCGCAGTTCGACCTCGCGTTTGGCGGCCTCGCCCCGGGTCTGCTCCAGCGCCCGGGTGGCCACCTCGGACAGCTCCACCGGGCGCCGGTCGGTCAGCTCGTTCTCACTGCGGGCGAGCAGCAGCAGGCCCTCGACCAGCTGCTCGCTGCGCTCGTTGGTGGCCAGCAGGGTCTTCCCCAGCTGCTGGAGGTCGGGTGAGGCCGCCGGATCGGAGAGTTGGACCTCCAGCAGGGTCCGGTTGATCGCCAGCGGGGTGCGCAGCTCGTGCGAGGCGTTGGCGACGAAGCGGCGCTGGGAGTCGAAGGAGCGGTCCAGCCGGTCCAGCATGCTGTCGAAGGTGTCGGCGAGCTCCTTGAGCTCGTCGTCCGGGCCGTCCAGCTCGATCCGGCGGTGGAGGTCGGAGGAGGCGACGTCGCGGGCGGTGCGGGTGATCCGGCCGAGCGGGCGCAGCACCCGGCCGGCCATCGCGTAGCCCGCCGCGAAGGCGATCACGGCGAGGCAGACCAGCATGGTCAGCGACTTGCGCAGCAGGGTGTTGAGCGCGGAGTTGGAGCGCCCCAGGAAGTCGGCGGCCTGCCACTGGTTGAATTCCGCGCTGTTCATGGTGCTGCTGATGCCGTCGGGGCCGCTGACCTGGACGAGGTTGCCGTTGAAGCTCAGCTTGCGCGGCGCCAGGTACGAGACGGCGTCCTGGAAGAACACGTACATCAGGAGCAGCAGCACGACGCCGGCCATCAGGAACATCCCGCCGTAGAGCAGGGTGAGCCGCATCCGGATGGTGGGGCGGAAAGGCAGCCAGGCGAGCATGCCGTCGCCGGGGACGTAGTGCCCGGGGCGGTGGACGCGCGGCGGGGTGAGGGGCTTCGGCGGTACGGCACGCGGGCCGCCGGCGGGCGCGCCGGAGGGCCCGCCGGCCGGGGGCGGGGTGGTCATGATGGTCCTCTCGGGGCGTCCGCCGGGGCGGGCGCTTACGGCAGGGAGTCCTCGGGTGGGCGGACTCCGGTCGTCAGATCCGGTAGCCGGAGCCCGGCACGGTGACGATCACCGGCGGGTCGCCGAGCTTGCGGCGCAGCGTCATCACGGTGACGCGCACGACGTTGGTGAACGGGTCGGTGTGCTCGTCCCAGGCCTTCTCCAGGAGCTGCTCGGCGGAGACGACGGCGCCGCCGGCCCGCATCAGCACCTCCAGGACGGCGAACTCCTTGGGGGCGAGCTGGACGGTGCGTCCGTCGCGGATCACCTCGCGCCGGCCCGGGTCGAGCGAGATGCCGGCGCGCTCCAGCACCGGGGGCAGCGGGATGGTCGCGCGCCGGCCCAGCGCCCGTACCCGGGCGACGAGCTCGCTGAAGGCGAACGGCTTCGGAAGGTAGTCGTCCGCGCCGATCTCCAGGCCCTCGACCCGGTCGCTGATGTCGCCGGAGGCGGTCAGCATGATCACCCGGGTGGCCAGGCCCTGCTCGACCACCTTGCGGCAGACGTCGTCCCCGTGCACCAGCGGAAGATCGCGGTCCAGGACGACGACGTCGTAGTCGTTGACCGCGATGCGCTGGAGCGCGGCCTCCCCGTCGTACACCACGTCGACGGCCATCGCCTCGCGGCGCAGGCCGGTCGCGACGGCCTCGGCAAGCAGCTGCTCGTCCTCGACGACGAGAACCCGCACGGTCGTTGTCCCTTCTCCAGGCCGGCCCCGGAAGCGGACGCACGGCTCCGACGGTGCCTCCATCCTGCCTGGTCCAGCGGTAAAGCAGCGATAAGCTGCCCCTCGGGCACGGCCCCCGGGTCCGCGAAAGCGGCCGTTCGCATCCGCACCAGTCCGCTTGGACTGTGACACGGGCAACTTTCTTCCGCCGGGAGGTTTCCCGGTCCCCGGGGCGGGGAGGACAGCTGCACACCCGCGATCTGGCTGACGGCCGGTCGCACCCACTCGCCGTGCGTTCATCCGCGCCGGCCCTGGGGCTGGGACATCACCGGGAGCGGCCGAAAGCCGTCTCCGCACCTGTCCGGAGATTCACCACCTTCCGGCCTGGGTGCATTCACCGGCTGGACCTCCTCGGGGCGGAGAGCGCACGACCGTGCACGTCCGACACAGTAAGGGGGCCCGTATGGACGCCTTCAAGGCCGGAATCCTGCAGCGCATAGCCAACGCGGAGCAGGATCTGCACCGAGCGATCGAGGCCGGGGACGAGTTCCTCGCCGAGGTGGAGCAGTCCGAGCTGGACGACCTCCGCCGGCTCGCCGCCGACCACGGCATCGACACGGTGCTGGAACGCCACCGCACCGCTGCCTGATCCGTCCGGCACAACCGACCCGTCGCCGGACCTCCGGCACCAGCGGCCCTGCGGGGGCCGTGCGAAACCAGGCCCTGGCACCCCCCGTATGTCAGGGCTCTTCGCATGTCCGGGGCCGTCCCGCCCCCGGGGTTCCGGGGGCGGGACGGCCGGAACCGGTCAGTCCGCCCAGGCGCGCAGCGCGGCCAGCCGCTCCTGGAGCGGCTCGTACACCCCCGGGGCGGCGGCCACGGTCAGCTCGCGGTCCGGCCCGTGCCCGGGACGGCCGCCGACCAGGGCGCCCGCCTCGGTGGCGATCAGGCAGCCGGCCGCCCGGTCCCAGGGGGCCAGGCCCCGCTCGTAGTAGCCGTCCAGCCGCCCGGCGGCGACGTCGCACAGGTCCACCGCGGCCGCCCCGCCCCGGCGGATGTCCCGCACCTCCGGCATCAGCGCCAGCAGCACCTCGGCCTGCCGGACCCGTACCGGCTGGACGTAGTTGAAGCCGGTGGCGATCAGCGCCTGGCCCCAGGGCGGGGCCGGGCGGGCCGAGACCGGCCGGCCGTCGAGGCGGGCGCCGCGGCCCAGGACGGCGTGGAACAGCTCGCCGCGGGCCGGGGCGTACACCACACCGACGACCGCCCGGCCGTCCAGCTCCGCGGCCACGCTGACCGCCCAGGAGGGCAGCCCGTAAAGGTAGTTGACCGTTCCGTCGAGCGGGTCCACGACCCAGCGGACCCCGCTGGTGCCCGGCCGCTCGGCACCCTCCTCGCCGAGGTAGCCGTCCTCCGGGCGGCGGTCGGTGATCAGCTCCAGGACGAGCTTCTCGGAAGCGAGGTCCATCTCGGTGACCACGTCGACCGGGCTGCTCTTGGTGCCGGCCACGCCGAGGTCGGCGGGGCGGCCGTCGCGCAGCAGGGCGCCGGCCTGCCGGGCCGCGTCCAGGGCGACCTCCAGCAGGTCGTCGAGGAGCCCGTCGTCGGGCAGGGCGGGGGTGGGCACGGGGTTCTCCTCCGGGGCGACGGAACGGGCGGGACGAGCGGTCAGCACGGACGGGACGGGCGGTCAGCGCTCGGCGACGGCCGGGCGCGGGGCGCGCGGGTTGGGGCAGCAGGCCACCGCGCACACGTCGTGGCTGGGGCCGAGGGTGCCCAGGGCGCAGCGGGTCACGTGCTCACCGCGCTCGGTGGCGGCCCGCTCCAGGACGAGCTCGCGCACCGCGGCGGTGAACCGGGGGTCGGCGCCGACGGTGGCGGCCCGGGCCACCGGCAGGCCGAGCTCGGCGGCCTTCGCGACGGCCTCGGTGTCGAGGTCGTACTTGACCTCCATGTGGTCGGAGACGAAGCCGATCGGGACCATCACCACGGCGGGCGCGCCCCCGGCGTGCTGGGCCTCCAGGTGGTCGCAGATGTCGGGTTCCAGCCACGGAGTGTGCGGGGCCCCGCTGCGGCTCTGGTACACCAGCTCCCACGGCCGGTCGGCCACGCCGGTGCGCTCGGCCACGGCGGCGGCGATCAGCCGGGCCACGTCCAGGTGCTGGGCGACGTACGCGCCGCCGGGCTCGCCGCGCGCCGGGTCGTCCGGGGCGCCGGAGGTCTCGGCCATGGTGCCCGGGACGGAGTGGGTGGTGAACGCCAGCCGGGCACCGGCCCGGACGGCCTCGGGCAGTTCGTCCAGGGCGGCCAGGGTGGCGTCGGTCATCGGCTCGACGAAGCCCGGGTGGTTGTAGAAGTGCCGCAGCTTGTCGACCCGCAGGGCCGGTGCGCCCTCCTCGGCGAGCGCGGCCAGCGCGTCGGCCAGGTTCTCCCGGTACTGGCGGCAGCCCGAGTAGCCGGCGTAGGCGCTGGTGGCGAGCACGGCGATCCGGCGGTGGCCGTCGGCGGCCAGCTCCCGCAGGGTGTCGACCAGGTAGGGCGCCCAGTTCCGGTTGCCCCAGTAGACCGGCAGGTCCAGCCCGTGCTCGGCGAAGTCCTTGCGCAGCGCGGCGAGCAGCTCGCGGTTCTGCCCGTTGATCGGGCTGACCCCGCCGAACATGAAGTAGTGCTTGCCCACCTCCTTCAGCCGCTCCTTGGGGATGCCGCGGCCGCGGGTGACGTTCTCCAGGAACGGGACGACGTCCTCGGGGCCCTCGGGCCCGCCGAAGGACAGCAGCAGCAGGGCGTCGTACGGGGCGGCGCCGGGGCGGGAGGGTTTGCGCGCGTCGGACATGGCACCGATCCTGCCACTGAGGGGACGGGCGTCGCCGCCGGGGCCGCGCGGGTGTCCGGAAAATACCGTTTGCCAAGGTACGTAAGCTGTGTTTGCCAGCCTTGTTCCTTACTCCCCCGCCCGGAGCTCCCGTGCTGTCCAGCTACCGCCAGATATTCGCCTCCCCCGGCACTCTGGCCTTCTCCTCCACCGGCTTCGTCTCCCGGCTGCCGATCTCCATGACCGGGATCGGCATCGTGACCATGCTGTCCCAGCTCAGAGGCTCCTACGGGGTGGCCGGCCTGGTCTCGGCCTGCCTCGCGATCTCCGCCGCGGTCCTCGGCCCGCAGGTCTCCCGGCTGGTGGACCGGCACGGCCAGCGCAGGATCATCGTCCCCGCCATGGCGATCACCATCGTTTCCGCCACCGGCCTGCTGCTCTGCGCCCGGTTGGAGGCCCCGGACTGGACCCTGTTCGTCTTCGCCGCCGGCATGGGCGTGATGCCGAGCACCGGCGCGATGGTCCGCGCCCGCTGGGCCCACCTCTACCGCGACGACACCGGCAAGCTGCACACCGCCTACTCCTTCGAGGCCGTGGTCGACGAGGTCTGCTTCATCGTCGGCCCGATCCTCTCCATCGGCCTGGCCACCTCCGTCTTCCCCGAGGCCGGCCTGCTGCTCGGCGCGATCTTCCTCGCCGTCGGCGTCCTGCTGTTCGCCGCCCAGCGCTCCACCGAGCCGCCGGTCCATCCGGCCGCCCGGCACGAGGGCGGCTCGGTCATCCTCAACCGCGGCCTCCAGGTGCTGATCCTGACCTTCGTCGCCACCGGTGCGATCTTCGGCTCGGTCGAGGTGGTCACCGTCGCCTACGCCGAGGCCCAGGGCCACAAGTCGGTCTCCAGCGTGATCCTCGCCCTGTGGGCGCTCGGTTCCTGCCTGGCCGGGGTGGTCTTCGGAACCCTCAAGCTCACCGGCTCGATGGCGGTGCGCTTCCTCGTCGGCGTCCTGTTCATGGCGGTCAGCATGGCGCCCCTGCTGCTGGTCGCCCACACGGTGCACGGCGTCGGCGGGCTGATCGCGGTCGGCGCCGCGCTGCTGATCGCCGGCATCGCCATCTCCCCCACCCTGATCACCGCGATGGCCCTGGTCGAACGGCTCGTCCCGGCCGCCCAACTGACCGAGGGCATGACCTGGACCACCACCGGCCTGGCCCTCGGCGTCGCGACCGGCTCCTCGGCCGCCGGCTGGGTGATCGACGCCTCCGGCGCCGCCGCGGGCTACTGGGTGCCGATGGCCGCCGGCCTGCTCGGCGTGGTCGCCGCCCTCGCCGGCCTCGGCCGGCTGCGCGCCGGACTGGCCGCCGAACCCGCCGCCGAGCCGGCCCTCGAAGGGACCGAACGGACCGTAGACGCCGAACGGTGAACTGACTAATCTCTCGCCCTACCCGCGGGCCTACCCGTGGGTAGGGCGGCCGCGCCGCCCCGGACCGCGCCGACCCGTTCGGCCACGGAGCAGGAGGCAGCGCAATGCCCCAGGCCAGTACCGCGACCCCCACCCGGTGGACCAACTGGGCCGGCAACCAGAGCGCCCGGCCCGCCCGGGCCGCCGCCCCCGGCACCGTGGAGGAGCTGGCCAAGGAGATCCTGCGGGCCACCCAACAGGGCCGCACCGTCAAGGCCGTCGGCTCCGGCCACTCCTTCACCTCGATCGCCTCCGCCGGCGACGGCGTCCAGATCCGCCCGCACGCGCTCACCGCCGTCCGAGCGATCGACCGCGAGGCCGGCACCATCACCGTCGAGTCCGGCCTCCCGCTGCACCGGCTCAACCGGGTCCTCGCCGCCGAGGGCCTCTCCCTGACCAACATGGGCGACATCGAGGTCCAGACCGTGGCCGGCGCCACCAGCACCGGCACCCACGGCACCGGCCGTGACTCCGGCTCGCTGGCCGCCCAGATCCGCGCGCTGGAGATCGTCCTCGCCGACGGCACCGTCCGGCGCTGCTCCCCCACCGAGAACCCCCGGCTCTTCCAGGGCGCCCGGCTCGGCCTCGGCGCCCTCGGCGTGATCACCGCGCTCACCTTCGGCGTCGAGCCGGCCTTCCTGCTCACCGCGCACGAGCAGCCGATGGGCTTCGACGAGGTGCTGGAGCGCCTGGACGACCTCACCGCCGTCAACGAGCACTTCGAGTTCTACTGGTTCCCGCACACCGACCGCTGCTCCACCAAGCGCAACAACCGCAGCCAGGGCCCGGCCGCCCCGCTGCCCCGGTTCAAGGAGTGGCTGGAGGACGACTTCCTCTCCAACACCGTCTGGGAGGGCGCCTGCCGGGTCGGCCGGCGCTTCCCCGGCTCGATCCCCTCGATCGCCTCGCTGGCCAGCCGGGCCTGGTCCGAGCGCAGCTTCACCGACACCGCCTACAAGGTGTTCACCAGCCCGCGCAAGGTCCGCTTCGTGGAGATGGAGTACGCGGTGCCGCGCGCGGCCGTCGGCGCGGTGCTGCGCGAGCTGAAGGCCCTGGTCGAGCGCTCCGACTGGAAGGTCAGCTTCCCGGTCGAGGTGCGCTTCGCCCCCGCCGACGACCTCTGGCTCTCCACCGCCTCCGGCCGGGACAGCGCCTACATCGCCGTCCACCTCTACCGGGGCACCGCCGACCAGGGCTACTTCACCGGCGTCGAACAGCTGATGACCGCCCATCAGGGCCGGCCGCACTGGGGCAAGCTGCACACCCGCGACGCCGAGTACCTGGCCGGCGTCTACCCGCACTTCGGCGACTTCACCGCGCTGCGCGACGAGGTCGACCCGCAGCGGGTGTTCGGCAACGACTACCTGCGCCGGGTACTGGGCGCCTGACCCGTTCCTAGGGCGTCCCGGTGGCCCCGTCGGCCGGCGGCGGGGCCACCGGCGCCTTCGCCGGTTCGTTCGCCGGGGCGCCGCTCGGTGCCGGCGGCTGCGGGGTCGCCCCGCCGGTGGGCTTCCCGCCGCCCGCCGACGGGGAGGCGCCGGCCGACGGGGTCGCGCTCGGGCCCGCCGAGGGCGAGGCCGCCCCCGCGCCGCTGCTCGGCGTGTCGCCCGGTCCCCGGCCCGGCCGGGTGGTCGCCGGGGCCGAGGCGCCGCCGGACGGCGTGGCGTCCTGGCCCTGCCTGTCGCCCGGGGACGGCCGGTCCACCGGGGCGTCCTGCGGCCGGGACGACTTGGGCGTCACCGAGCCGCCGAAGGACGTGCCGTTGCCGGACTCGCCCTTGACCGTCGCCGACACCGGCTGCCCGGTGGCCAGTTCGAACGCCACGATCGGCGTCATCGCCAGCAGGAAGACCAGCCCCGACGCCGCCGCGTACGTCTTCCAGCCCCACCGCCGACGCGCCCGCACCACCTGCGGCTCGTTCCACTCCGAGGTGATCACCGGCGGCCGCGCCGGCTCCCCGGACTCGACCGGCATCTGGCGCAGGGTGTTGGCGGCCTGGTTCGGCCCCCGGTCCACCACCTCGCGCAGCTGCTCCCCGGTCCGCTTGAAGATGTGCTGGAACACCGCGCTGCCGGTGGTGGCCCCGATGCTCACCACGGCGGCACCCAGGATCGTGCCGTACACCCCCAGTTCGGAGGCCAGCAGCGCACCCACCACCGTTGCCAGCGCACTCGCCGCGACCTGAGCCACACTCAGATCGATGCGCCTGCGCTCCTCCTTGGCCTTGCCGCCCTCCTCGGCGGGGCTCCGCTCCGGCATCAACATCCCTCGGTCCGTACGACTGTCCTTCGAACAAGACTGTCCATCTTGCCCAAAGAAGGACACAAGGGACGAAAATGCGGTTCTTCGCGCCCGGATTGTGTGAAGATGATCACCGTTCATCCGGCGGTGGTCCGCCATTGGGGGAGCGCGCTCTTGAGATTCCCGTGAATCGCGGGAGACTTGAGCGGCGAGCCGCCCCTTTGGATGCCACGAATGGAGTACTGTTCGTAAAGCCCGAGCCCTGGGTCGACTTGTCGACTGCCCTGCACCGGCAGCTTGACGAGGAGCCACGGAGCGGGCACGCACGGCGACGCCCGTCCCGGATCGTCGCGTTCACTGCGCGTGCGAGGACGGCCGGGACACCCAGGCGCGACGTCGACGGATGGCGTGGCAAAAAGGCAACCGTGCCACAGCGGCGTGCGCGGGCGTAAGCCCGACACGCCGGGGAACTCAGCAAGGTTGTGGCCAGTCGCGAGTGGGCAGGCCACACTCAGTACGGGAGCAGCGACGCAGGTGACGTCGGCAGGCACCACCCGGGAGGTAACCGTGCCCGAACTGCGGGTTGTGGCCGTCAGCAACGACGGCACACGGCTGGTGCTCAAGGCTGCCGACAGCACGGAGTACACCCTTCCCATCGACGAACGGCTGCGTGCCGCCATCCGCGGCGACCGGCCGCGCCTCGGCCAGATCGAGATCGAGGTCGAGAGCCATCTGCGCCCCCGGGACATCCAGGCGCGGATACGAGCCGGTGCCTCCGCCGAGGAGGTGGCCCAGGCCGCCGGGATCTCCGTCGACCGCGTCCGCCGCTTCGAGGGCCCGGTGCTCGCCGAGCGCGCCTTCATGGCCGAACGCGCCCGCAAGACCGCCATCCGCCGCAACGGCGAGTCCCCCGGCCCGCAGCTCGGCGAGGCCGTGGCCGAGCGGCTCGCGCTGCGCGGCGCCGAGAAGGACACCGAACGCTGGGACTCCTGGCGGCGCGACGACGGCACCTGGGAGGTCATCCTCTCCTACCGGGCCGACGGCGAGGGCCGCAGCGCCTCCTGGACGTACGACCCGCCGCGGCGCCTGGTCCAGCCCAACGACGACGAGGCCCGCGCGCTGATCGGCGAGAACGTCGAGCGCGAGGAGGAGTCGGTCTTCCCGTTCATCCCGCGGATCGCCCGGCTCCCCCAGGACCGGCCTCCCCGCCCGATGATCGACCGGCCCTCGGCCGACCGCATCATGTCGGCCCGCGAGGTCCGCGAGTCGCGGGAGGCCACCGCCGAGTCCCGGGACTCGCTGACCAGCCTGCTCGACGTGGTCCCCGCCTTCCGCGGCGACCTCGCCGTCGGCGTCCCCACCCCGATCGAGCCGGTGCCCGCCGAGGTCGCCGAGGAGAGCGAGGAGGCGGCCGCGGCAGCCGCCCCGGCAGTGGGCGCGGGCTCGGCCTACGCCGACATCCTGATGCCGCGCGCCGTCGCCCCGCACCGTGAGCGCCTGGTCGGCACCACCGACCGGCAGGCCGAGGCGGACGGCGTCCGGCCCGGCCGCCGGGCCACCGTGCCCAGCTGGGACGAGATCGTCTTCGGCAGCCGGCGCAAGAAGCAGGAGTAGGACCAGTGGTGCGCCGCAGGGGCGGGAGGCCGGGCCTCCCGCCCCTGCGGCGCACCCGGGGAGTCAGCCCGTCTGCTCGGTGACCGCCACCGGGCGCGAATCGTCGCTCGACCACTCGCTCCACGAGCCCGGGTACAGCGTGGCCGGCAGGCCCGCCACCTCCAGCGCCAGGATCTGGTGCGCCGCCGTCACGCCCGAACCGCAGTACACCGCGGTCTCCCGCTCCCCCGCACCCAGCGCCCGGAACCGGGCGGCCAGCTCGACGGCCGGCAGGAACCGGCCGTCCGGGCCCACGTTCCCGGCCGTCGGCGCCGAGACCGCGCCCGGGATGTGCCCGGCCCGCGGGTCCACCGGCTCGGTCTCGCCCCGGTAGCGCTCCCCGGACCGGGCGTCCAGCAGCAGCCCGCCGCGCGCCCAGGCCGCGGCGCCGTCCCCGTCCACCGTCGGCAGCTGCCCCGGCACCGGCTCGAAGTCGCCCTCCCCGGGCTCCGGCAGCTCGGCCGTCACCGGCAGCCCGGCCGCCTGCCAGGCCGCGAAACCGCCGTCCAGCACCCGGACGTCCCGGTGACCGGCCCAGCGCAGCAGCCACCAGGCCCGGGCCGCCGCCATCGAGGCCGCTCCGTCGTACACCACGACCGGGCGCTGCGCGCTCACCCCGAAGCGGCGCATCGCCGCGCCGAACTCCTCCGGGTCGGGCAGCGGGTGGCGCCCGCCCCGGCCGGGGGCGCCGGGCGGGGCGGCCAGGTCCCGGTCCAGCTCGACGAAGTGGGCGCCGGGCAGGTGACCGGCCCGGTACTCCTCGGCCGCGGTCGGGCCGCCCGGCGCGGCACCGACCAGCTGGTAGCGCACGTCCAACAGCACCGGCGGCAGCGCGGAGGCGAGCGCCTCGCGCAGCTCGGCCGCGGAGATCAGCGGGGAACCGTCGTTGTAGGTGGTGGTCATGGCGGCCATTGTCGCGCAGCCCGGCCCCGGCGGCGGGCCATCCGGATCCCTGCCACGGCCCGGTCCGGGGGTACCGGCGGAATCCGCAGGACACGCCCGACCCGCCGCTCTTTGTGGGGTCTTTGCCGGACTTTCCGCGCGGCCCGAGGGTTGGGCGCCCGCCAGGGTGGAAGCATCACCCTCGCGCGCGAGGATTTCCGTGCGCCGACCACCCACGAGGAGGCCCGCATTGCCCGCGGTGGAACTCCGACTGGCCCAGGGCACGCCCTGCTGGGTCAGCCTGCTGACCGACGACCTGCCCGGCGCCCGCGCCTTCTACGGCGCACTGCTCGGCTGGACGTACACGCCCGGGCCCGGCCAGCTCGGCGACTACGTCCGGGCCGAGCTCGACGGGGCGCCGGTGGCCGGCCTCGGCGTCTCCACCGCCACCGGCTTCCCGGTGCAGTGGACCACCTACTTCGCCGTGGACGACGCCGACCGCACCGCCCAACTCGTCCGCGAGTGCGGCGGAACCGTCGCCGTCGGGCCGCTCCAGGCCGAGCGCGCCGGGCGGATGGCCATCGCCGCCGACGTCTCCGGCGCGGTCTTCGGCCTCTGGCAGGGCGAGGAGCACCTCGGCCGGGAGGCCGGCCGCGAACCGGGCGCCCCGGCCTGGACCGAACTGCTCACCCCCGACGCGGAGGGCGCCGCCGCCTTCTACTCCACCGTGCTCGACCGCCCGGTCCGCTCCGCCCCGGGCGAGACCGCGCTGCTGGTGCACGGGCGGCCGGTCGCCGGCATCCGGCACCGCGCCGAGCTGCCCGGCCACCCGACGCGCTGGCGCACCCACTTCGCGGTCGGCGACGCCGCACTGACCGCCCGTCACGCCGTCGAGCTCGGCGGCCGGGTCCTGGTCGAACCGCACGACACCATCCGCGGCCGCGCCGTCCGGCTGGCCGACCCGCAGGGCGGGCACTTCTCCGTACTGCAGGTGCTCCCCTAGACCGCCCCGGCCCTCAGGCCTGCTGCTCCTCGAAGGGCAGCACGTCCGGGGAGAGCACCGAGACGCGCGCCGTCGCGGCGGTCAGCCGACGGCGGTGGTGGCGGCGGCACAGCACCTCGTAGCCCACCTCGTCCTGGTCCACCGAGATGTCGCCGACCACCACCTGGGCGCCCTCGACCACCATCACCCCGCCGACCGTCCGGGCGTTGTGGGTGGCCCGCGCACCGCACCAGCACAGCGCCTCGACCTGGAGCACCTCCACCCGGTCGGCCAGCTCGATCAGCCGCTGCGAGCCCGGGAACAGCCGGGTGCGGAAGTCGGTGGCGATGCCGAAGGTGTAGACGTCGATGTCCAGTTCGTCCACCACCCGGGCCAGCTGGTCGACCTGCTCGGCGGCGAAGAACTGCGCCTCGTCGCAGATCAGGTAGTCCACCCGGCCGCCGGCCGAGAGCCGGTGCACCACGTGCGTGTGGAAGTCGAAGTCGTCCGTCACCTCGACCGCGTCGGCGCGCAGGCCCAGCCGGCTGGAGATCGTCGCCGCGCCCGCCCGGTCATTGCGGGTGAGGATCACGCCCTGCCGGCCGCGCGCGGTGTGGTTGTGGTCCATCTGCAGCGCCAGCGTCGACTTTCCGCAGTCCATCGTGCCCGAGAAGAACACCAGTTCAGCCATGGGTGGAGCAAGGACCTTTCAAATCAGGGAAGTTCGGGCACAGACAAGTCAAGTACACAGCTCAGCCGCGGACTTCGAGCAGCGGCACGAACTGCTCGACCGGGGTCATCGAACCGTGCAGACCGATCATCGCGGACTCGCCGGGCTCGTTGCGGGAAGCGACGATCGCGATGTCGTCGCGCGCCGCGGCGACCACGTCGCCGATCCGGGCGTACACCCGCTCGTCCACGGCCGGGCCGAACCAGCCCGCCGCGATCGCCTGGTCCCGGGTGGCCACCCACATCCGGTCGCCCAGCACCTCGCTCCAGACCGCGTGCACGTCGGCCGCGGCCCCCGGCACCGCGTACACGTGCCGGGCCCGGCCCTCGCCGCCGAGCAGGGCGACGCCGGCGCCCAGCTCCCAGTCCTCGTCGAAGTCGATCCGGTCCTCCGGCGCGATGTCGATCATGCCGTGGTCGGCCGTCACGTACATCGCCGAGCGCGGCGGCAGCTGCCCGGCCAGCCGGCGGGCCAGCCGGTCCACCGCGTCCAGCGTCATCCGCCACTCGTCCGAGTCCACCCCGAAGCGGTGACCCGCACCGTCCAGCTCGCTGACGTAGGTGTACACCAGCGCCCGGTCGTGCTCCGCCAGCCAGGAGGCCGCCAGGTCCATCCGCTCCTCGCCCGTGGTGCGGCCGAGGAAGGTGCCGCCGGACAGCGCCACCCTGGTCAGCGGGGTCTGGGCGAACAGCGGGGACGAGACCTGGGCGGTCGCCACCCCGGCCTGGTGGGTGCGCTCGAAGACCGTCGGGTACGGCTGCCAGGCGTGCGGCTCGGTCGGCGGCTGCCAGCGCAGCTGGTTCATCAGGTAGCCGGTGCCGGGCACCGCCACCGTGTACCCGGCCAGGCCGTGCAGGCCCGGCGGCGTGCCGGTGCCGACCGAGGCCAGCGAGGTCGCCGTGGTGGACGGGAAGCCTGCGGTCAGCGGACGGCCGCTGCCGCCCAGCGAGCTCCCGACGAGCGAGGACAGGAACGGCGCGTACTCGGGGTGGCGCAGCAGCAGCTCCCAGCCCAGGCCGTCCACCAGGAACACCACCACCCGGTCCGCCGGGGCGATCGGGAGGGTCGCGGTGAACCCGGGGACGCCCAGCCCCGCCGCCACCGAGGGCAGCAGGTCGCACAGCGAGCCGCTGCCGTACGGGGGCGCGGGGGCCGTGGTCGGGTCAAGGATCTCGAAGGCGTCGTAGCCGTCGGCAGGAACGAAGGACATGGAACCGGATTCGTAGCGGTGCGGTCGGTCGGGAGCGGCGGAACTCAGACCCGCGGGCCGTTGCTGATCGTCGCGTCGGACAGCGCCCGGGCGAACACCAGCGCCTGGGCCACCGTCTCCGGGCCGTCGCCGGCCTCGCTCACCCGCAGTGAGAGGTCGTCAGCCGTGGCCGAGCCGGTGTAGCCGTGGTCCGCCTCGCAGTTCGGGTCCGAGCAGCCGGCCGGCTCCAGGTCCAGGCGCTGCACCGCGCCCCAGCCGATCGTCAGCACCACCTCGCGCGGCAGAGTGCCCGGGGTGTACGTCTCCGGGTTCGCCACCATCCGGCTCACCACGACCGAACCGATCCGGTCCAGCCGGACGCTCTCCGTCGACGTCGTCGCGAACGGCACCGCCGGGCTGCCCTCGGCCCCGGACTGCTCGTCCGTGTGGCTCACCACGAACCGGGTCGGGGTGAGCACCAGCACCGTCACGTGCCGGCGCACCTCGTTGGCGTCGAAGGTCGTCTCCTGGTGCACCAGGTAGGAGCTGATCGGCTCCGGGCCCACCGCGGACTCGACCGCCTCGGACACCAGGGCCGGGTAGTAGCCGCTGCGCTCGATCGCCGAGCGCAGGTCCTGAGTGGTGGTACCGGTCTTCGCCATATCTCCATCCTGGCATGGTCCGCCGACGAAGCGGGCGGCACGGCGCCGAGCTTCGGACAACAGCGCCCGGGCAGGGCGCAACCAAGGAAGGTTACAGCGTGCTCATCGCGCGCGGGCCCAGATCGCTGCGGACCGGCAGCGGCGCGACCCGTACCCGTGCCCCCAGGATCGCCAGCCCGTGCGGGGCCACGACCACCGGTTCGAGATCCACCGAGGCGATCTCCGGTACGTCGTCCACCAGCTGCGACACCCGCAGCAGCAGCTCCTCCAGTGCGCCGGTGTCCACCGCCTCGGCGCCGCGCCAGCCGAACAGCAGCGGCGCCGCCCGGACCTCCCGGATCAGCCCGGCGACGTCCTGGTCGGTGGCCGGCACCAGCCGGTGCGCCGTGTCGCCCAGCAGTTCGGCCGGGGCGCCGGCCAGGCCGAAGGAGAGGATCGCGCCGACCGCCGGGTCCACCGTGGCGGCGATCACGGTGTCCACGCCGCGCGGCGCCATCCGCTGGACCACCAGCTCGGCCTGCGCGGCGCCGCCGAGCAGCGCGTCCAGCTCGCGGTGGGCGCGGCGCAGGCCTGCCTCGTCGGTCAGGTCCAGCCGGACGCTGCCCAGGTCGGGGCGGTGGCGCAGGTGCGGGGCGGTCGCCTTGAGGGCCACCGGGTAGCCGAGCGTCCCGGCGGCCCGTGCGGCGGACTCCTCGTCCGGGGCCGGCCGCACCGGCGAGACGTCGATCCCGTAGCGGGCCAGCAGCTCCAGGGCCTCGGCCTCGGGCAGGACGAGCCGGGCGCCGCCGGGCTGGGTGCGCGCCGCAACCGCGACCCGGGTGCTCAGCGCCGCCTCCACCAGCCGGCGGGCGCCGGGCTCGTCGATCCGGTCCAGCTCGGGGACGCGCGCCGTCTCCTCCGCCGCGGCCGTGCGGCGGCGCCACTGCGCGTAGTGCACGGCGTGGGTGAGGGCGTGCACGGCCCGCTCGGGCGCCGCGTACGCGGGGATGCCGCCGGGGCGCAGCCTGGCCGGCAGGTCGGTCAGCGCCAGGTGGGTGAGCAGCAGCGGCTTGCCCAGCACCCGGGCCCGGTGGCCGGCATCGAGCAGGGCGGCGGCGATCTCCGGGTCGTCCGTGCCCATCGCGGGGTCGTCCTCGCCGGTCAGCCGGCCGCCCATGAAGGCGTGCGCGGAGGTGCCGATCGGCGGGATGGCGACGGCGATCACCGCGTCCACGGCCGGGTCGGCGAGTGCGACGTCCAGGGCGATCCGGAAGTTCTCGCCGGTCGCGGCGGTGGTGAGGTCGACGGGCGCGCACGGGCGCAGGCCCGCGCTCAGCAGGGCGTCGTAGGTGAGCAGGCCGAGCGAGTCGGAGTTGCCGACCACGGCGACCCGGTCCCCCGGCGGCAGCGGCTGCTGGGCCAGCAGCTCACCGGTGTCGTACAGCTCGGTGATGGTCGCCACCCGGGTGACGCCCGCCTGTTCGAACAGCGCGTCCACCGTGGCGTCGTGCAGGCCGGTGGCGGTGGCCGGGACGGCGTGGCCGGGCGGCAGGCTGCCGGTGTGCCGGGCGCCCTTGACCACGACGACCGGCTTGGCGGCCGCGAGCCGGCGGGCGATCCGGGTGAACTTGCGCGGGTTGCCGAAGGACTCCAGGTACAGCAGCACCACCTGGGTGGCCTCGTCCTCGGCCCAGTACTGGAGGAAGTCGTTGCCGGAGACGTCGGCGCGGTTGCCGACCGAGGCGAAGGAGGAGACGCCGAGGCCGCGCTTGTGGGCGGCCTCCAGCAGGGCCACGCCGATCGCGCCGGACTGGCAGAAGATCCCGAAGCCGCCGCGGCCGGGCAGGCGTGGGGCGAGCGACGCGTTCAGCGGGCTCTGCGGGTCGGTGTTGATCAGGCCGAAGGCGTTCGGGCCGATCACCCGCATGCCGGCCGCGCGGGCCTGGCGGACCAGCGCGCGCTGCCGGTCCCGGCCCTCCGGACCGGTCTCCGCGTAGCCTGCGGTGACCACCACCAGGCCCTGCACCCCGTGGGCACCGCACTCGGCGACGGCGGCCGGGACAGCGCTCTCGGGGACGGCGATCACTGCGAGGTCCACCGGTCCGGGAATGTCCAGAATCGACCGGTGGACCGGGACGCCGTCCAGCTCGGTGCCGGGCTCGGCATTGCGGTTCACCGCGTACACCGGCCGGTCGGCCGGGGCGCCCCCCAGCAGGTCGCGCAGGATGGCCCGGCCGACGGTCTGCGGCGTGCGGGAGACCCCGACCACCGCCACCGAGCGCGGGGTGAGCAGCCGCTGCACCGAGCGCGCCTCGGCGCGGTGCTCGCGGGCACGCATCACGGCGAGCGAGCGGTCGGTCTGTTCGAGGTCGAACTCCAGGTGCACCACGCCGTCGGCGAAGCTGCGGCGCTGGGTGTAGCCGGCGTCGGTGAAGACCTTCACCATCTTCCGGTTCTCCGGCAGCACCTCGGCCTGGAAGCGGCGGATGCCGCGCTCCTGCGCGACCGCCGCGATGTGCTCCAGCAGGGCGGAGGCCACACCGCGGCCCTGGTGGGCGTCCTGCACCAGGAAGGCCACCTCGGCGTCGGTGCCGGTCTCGGAGGGGCGGCCCTCGGCGTCGATCCGGTCGTACCGGACGGTGGCGATGAAGTGGTCCCGGACCACCACCGCGAGGCCCACCCGGTTCACGAAGTCGTGGTGGGTGAAGCGGCGGACGTCCTTGTCGGAGAGCCGCGGGTAGGGGGCGAAGAACCGGAAGTACTTGGACTGGTCCGACACCTGCTCGTAGAACTCCACGAGCCGTCCGGCGTCGGCCGGCGTGATCGGCCGGATCCGGGCCGTACCTCCGTCACGCAGCAGGATGTCCGCTTCCCAGTGCTGCGGATAGTCGGGTTGCTCGGGGTTCACCACCGCGGGGTCTTCCACATTCGTCAGATTATCCGGCGGCGAGCCGAATGGCGCCGGGCGCGTGCCCGCGGCAGGGTGTACAGGGCCGTCAGCCGGGGTTTATGCCCCGAAAAGAAACAATCACAAGTCCTGAACGCGGCGGTTTCCAGGGGCCGACTGCATGCAACACTGGTCTAGACAACATGGCCGCTTCCCCCGCTCCCCCGAGCACGGCCGTGACCAGCTTCACCGGAAAGGCACGTCTCATGGCTGAGCGCCGCGTCACCATCGGTTGGGCCGAGGGCCTGCACGCCCGTCCCGCCTCCGTCTTCGTCCGGGCCGTCACGGCCACCGGCGTGCCGATCACCATCGCCAAGCCGGGCGGCAACCCGGTGAACGCCGCCTCCATGCTCGGCCTCCTCGGCCTGGGCGCCCAGGGTGGCGACGAGGTCATCCTCGCCTCCGACGCCGAGAACGCCGACGACGCCCTCGACCGCCTCGCCAAGCTCGTCTCCGAAGGCCTCGACGAGCTCCCCGCCGCGGTCTGAGGCCTCGCAGCCGCCCGATCGGGGTGCCGCCGGATTCCGGCGGCACCCCGATCGGCTTCTCCGGCCGCTTCCGCGCCCCGGCCGGCCCGGTCAGCCCTTGACGCAGACGACCTGCTTGAGGTGCGCGACCACCTCGACGAGGTCCTTCTGCTGCTCGATGACCCTCTCGATGTTCTTGTAGGCGCCCGGGATCTCGTCCACCACACCGCCATCCTTGCGGCATTCCACGCCCTTGGTCTGCTCGACCAGGTCCTGCGTGGTGAACCGCTTCTTCGCGGCGTTGCGGCTCATCTTGCGGCCGGCGCCGTGCGAGGCGGAGTTGAACGAGGCCGCGTTGCCCAGACCGCGGACGATGTAGGAGCCCGTCCCCATCGACCCGGGGATGATCCCGAGGTCACCGGAGCCGGCCCGGATCGCGCCCTTGCGGGTCACCAGCAGGTCGACGCCGTCGTACCGCTCCTCCGCCACGTAGTTGTGGTGGCAGCTGATGACCTCGTCGAAGGCGACCTTCGCCTTGGTGAACTCCCGGCGGACGACGTCCTGGAAGAGCGCCATCATGACCGCGCGGTTGTGCTTCGCGTACTCCTGCGCCCAGAACAGGTCCTGCCGGTAGGCGGCCATCTCCGGGGTCTTGGCGAGGAAGACGGCCAGGTCCTGGTCGACCAGCCCCTGGTTGTGCGGCAACGACCGGGCGGTGCCCATGTGGTGCTCGGCCAGTTCCTTGCCGATGTTGCGGGAACCGGAGTGCAACATCAACCAGACCGCGCCGGTCGTATCAATGCACAGTTCTATGAAGTGATTTCCTCCGCCGAGCGTGGCCATCTGCTGCATGGCCCGCTCGCGACGCCACTTGACCTCCTCCGCCACCCCGTCGAAGCGCTGCCAGAAGTCGTCCCAGCCCGCCGTGCGGAAGCCGTACAGCTTGGTCGGGTCGACCGGGTCGGTGTGCAGGCCGCGGCCGACCGGAATGGCCCGCTCGATCTCGCGGCGCAGGGCGGAGAGGTCGTCCGGGAGGTCCTCGGCGGTGAGCGAGGTCTTCACCGCGCTCATCCCGCAGCCGATGTCGACACCGACGGCCGCCGGGCAGACCGCGTCCTTCATGGCGATGACGGAGCCGACGGTGGCGCCCTTGCCCAGGTGGACGTCGGGCATCACGGCGAGGCCGTGCAGCCAGGGCAGGGAGCTGATGTTGCGCAGCTGCTGGAGGGCCTGGCCCTCGACGGTGGCCGGGTCGGTCCACATCCGGATCGGCACCCGGACGCCGGGCACCTCGGTGTACGTCATGGTCGAACGACCTCCAGAGGTCGGGAAGTTCACGCGGGGAAGCTGCCGCGCGAGGAATCCCGGCGCGGCTCGGGGAGGTTCAGGAGGAGGGGCTCAGACGCCCGGGGCGACGGCACAGGGGGAATACGGCCGTGGGGAGCGTCGTATGGCTTGCTCGACCCGCATGGTGACCGCCTCCCTTCCTTCGTCGCAGTTCGCACGTGCTGTGCGCCGGGGAACATCTATCCACGGAACAGGCGCGGCCCGCAACGGATTTAAAAACGCGTCCGGCCCGGCGGAGCGGGTGCTCCACCGGGCCGGCCGGAACCGCGGCTGGCGTCAGCTGACGACGGTGACCTCACCGATGCCGAGCGCCCGCACGTCGTCGGCGATCACGGCGGCGTCGCCGACCAGGACGGTGACCAGGCGGTCCGGCGGGAAGGCCGCGACGACCGCCTCGGTGGCGGCGGCGGTGGGCAGTTCGGCGAGCTGCCGGTAGACCTCGGCCTGGTAGTCGTCCGGCAGGTACTGCTCGACCTGGTCGGCCAGGGTGCCGGCCACCGAGCCCGCGGTCTCGTACTTCAGCGGGGCGACGCCGATCAGGAACTGCACGGCCTCGTCGCGCTCGGCGTCGGTGAGGCCCTCGGCGGCGAGGGTGCGCAGGATGGTCCAGGTGTCGGCCAGTGCGGGCGCGGTGGAGGCGGTGTCCACCGAACCGCTGATGGCGAGCATCGCCCGCCCGCTGCCGTCGGCGGCCGAGCGCAGCGGCTGGGCGAAGGCGCGCACGCCGTAGGTGTAGCCCTTCTCCTCGCGCAGGACGCGGTCGAGGCGGGAGGTGAGGGTGCCGCCGAGGCAGTAGGTGCCGAGGGTCTGGGCGGCCCAGACCGGGTTGTGGCGGTCGGGCCCGATCCGGCCGATGAGTACCTGGGTCTGGACGGAGCCCGGGCGGTCCACGATGACGACGCGGCCGCGGTCGTCGGCGGTGACCGGGGCGTGGACGGACGGATCGGCGGCCGTTCCGGTCCAGGTGCCGAGGGTGCTCTCCAGCAGCGCGGGCAGGTCGACGCCGGTGAGGTCGCCGACCACCACGACGGTGCTGGTCGCGGGGCGCACATGGGCGTCGTAGAAGGCCTTGACGGCCGTGCGGTCGATCGACTTGACGGTGTCGGCGGTGCCGGCGCGGGGCCGGGAGAGCCGGTCGGCGACGTCGAAGAGCTCGGCGTACAGGGCCTTGGCGGCGCGCCGGGCGGGGTTGGCCTGCTCGTGGACGATCTCGTCCAGGCGGTTGGCGACCAGGCGCTCGATCTCCGCCTCAGGCAGGGCCGGGGCGCGCAGGGCGTCGGCGAGCAGGGACAGGCCGCGCTGGAGCCGGGAGGCGGGGACCTCCAGGGAGATCCGGATGCACGGGTGGTCGGCGTGGGCGTCGAGGGTGGCGCCGGCGCGCTCCAGCTCGGCGGCGAACTCCTCGGCGCTAAGGGTGTCGGTGCCCTCGCTGAAGGCGCGGGCGAGGATGCCGGCGATGCCGTCGAGGCCCTCGGGCTCGGCGGCGAGCGGGACGTCGAGCAGGACCTCGACGGCGACCAGCTGCTGGCCGGGCCGGTGGCAGTGCAGGACCGTGATGCCGTTGCCGAGGGCGGCCCGCTCGGGGGCGGGGAAGTCCCAGGGGCTGGGCGTGCCCGGCTGGGGCTGCGGGTGGAAGGTCATGGCGGGGACGTAGTCGGTGCTCATGCGGCGGCACCCTCCTCTTCGGAAGCGGCGTCGGAGTCGGCGGCGGTCTCGGCGGCGGTCGGCTCGTAGACGAGGACGGCCCGGTTGTCGGGGTGCAGGCGGGCCTGGGCGACGGCCTGGACCTCCTCGGCGGTGACGTCGAGGACCTTGGGGAGGGCGTCGTTGAGCAGCTTGGGGTCGCCGAACAGGACGGCGTAACGGCACAGTTCGTCGGCGCGGCCGGCAACGGTGGTGAGCCGGTCGAGCCACTCGCGCTCGATCTGGGCCTGGGCGCGTTCGAGCTCCTCGGCCGTGGGGCCCTCGGCGGCGAAGCGGGCGAGCTCCTCGTCGACGGCAGTGCCGATCTGCTCGATGGTGGCGTCGCCGGAGGTCTTGACGTCGAGCCAGCCGAGGCTGGGGGCGCCGGCCAGCCGCAGCAGGCCGAAGCCGGCGGCGACGGCGGTGCGGTCGCGGCGGACCAGCCGGTTGTAGAGGCGGCTGGACTCGCCGCTGCCGAGGATGGTGAGGGCGAGGTCGGCGGCGTCGGCCTCGCGGGTGCCGTCGTGCGGGAGGCGGTAGGCGGCCATCAGGGCGCGGGACGGGACGTCCTCGTGGATCTCCTCGCGGATCTCGCGGCCGATGGTCTCGGGGAGTTCGCCCGAGCGCGGGGGCTGCTTGCCGTCGTGCGCCGGGATGGAGCCGAAGTACTTCTCGACCCAGGCGACGGTCTGCTCGGGGTCGATGTCGCCGACGACGGAGAGGACGGCGTTGTTGGGCGCGTAGTACGTCCGGAAGAACGTGCGGGCGTCCTCCAGGGTGGCCGCGTCGAGGTCGGCCATGGAGCCGATCGGGGTGTGATGGTACGGGTGGCCGTCGGGGAAGGAGAGCGCGGTGAGCTTCTCGAAGGCGGTGCCGTACGGGACGTTGTCGTAGCGCTGGCGGCGCTCGTTCTTGACGACGTCGCGCTGGTTCTCCATGGACGTCTCGTCGAGCGCGGCGAGCAGCGAGCCCATCCGGTCGGCCTCCAGCCAGAGGGCGAGCTCCAGCTGGTGGGCGGGCATGGTCTCGAAGTAGTTGGTGCGCTCGAAGCTGGTGGTGCCGTTGAGCGAGCCGCCGGCGCCCTGGACGAGCTCGAAGTGCCCGTTGTTGGAGACGTTGGCGGAGCCCTGGAACATCAGGTGCTCGAAGAGGTGGGCGAGGCCGGTGCGGCCCTTGACCTCGTGGCGGGAGCCCACGTCGTACCAGAGGCAGACGGCGGCGACCGGGGTGAGGTGGTCCTCGGAGAGGACGACGCGCAGGCCGTTGGCCAGGCGGTGCTCGGTGATGGCGATGCCTCGGCTGGAGGCGGGGGCCGGGTTGGCCATGCGCTCGGGTCCTTCCCGTCGTCGATGTCGGGGTTCGTGTGGCGTCCCCCATTGTGGTGCAACGTGCGGGAACCGTGTTCGTGCCCGCGCTGACGGGGCCGTTCGCCAGGGGCGGAAGAGGGCCGCTGACCGGGAGTGTCGGCCCGAGGGTCCACAATGGGGGCGCCGCGCCCTGTCGACGGCGCCCGGTTGACGGGTCCGGTGGCAGGAAGGTGCGGAGACGACCGACGACCGACCCCGGCGTTCGGCGACCGACCGACGACCGACCGAGACACAGCCAGCGACACGTAAGGGAGCCCCGCCGCGATGGCCCGCCGCAGTTCGCAGACCCCGCCGCCCGGAGACTTCGAGGAGCGGATCCTCGACGTCGACGTCGTGGACGAGATGCAGGGCTCCTTCCTGGAGTACGCCTACTCGGTGATCTACTCGCGTGCGCTGCCCGACGCACGGGACGGCCTGAAGCCGGTGCACCGCCGGATCCTGTACCAGGCCAACGAGATGGGCCTGCGCCCGGACCGCGCGCACGTGAAGTGCGCCCGTGTGGTGGGCGAGGTGATGGGCCGGCTGCACCCGCACGGCGACGCGTCGATCTACGACTCGGTGGTGCGCATGGCGCAGCCGTTCTCGATGCGGCTGCCGCTGATCGACGGGCACGGCAACTTCGGTTCACTGGGCAACGACGACCCGCCGGCCGCGATGCGCTACACCGAGTCACGGCTGACGGCCGCCTCGATGGCGATGGTGGAGTCGATCCACGAGGACACCGTCGACTTCGGCCCGAACTACGACGGCAGCGAGCAGGAGCCGCTGGCGCTGCCGGCCGCGTTCCCGAACCTGCTGGTGAACGGTGCGACGGGCATCGCGGTGGGCATGGCGACGAACATGCCGCCGCACAACCTGTCCGAGGTGGTGGCCGCGGCCCGGCACCTGATCAAGCACCCGAACGCGGACCTGGACACGCTGATGCGGTTCGTGCCCGGTCCGGACCTGCCGACCGGCGGGCGGATCGTGGGCCTGTCGGGCATCCGGGACGCGTACGAGTCGGGCCGCGGCACGTTCAAGATCCGGGCGACGACGACGGTGGAGGCGGTGACGGCCCGCCGCAAGGGCATCGTGGTCACCGAGCTGCCGTACAACGTCGGCCCGGAGAAGGTCATCTCGAAGATCAAGGACCTGGTCAACGCGAAGAAGCTCCAGGGCATCGCGGACGTCAAGGACCTGACCGACCGCGAGCACGGGCTGCGGCTGGTCATCGAGGTGAAGAACGGCTTCGTGCCGGAGGCGCTGCTGGAGCAGCTCTACAAGCTGACGCCGATGGAGGAGACCTTCGGCATCAACAACGTCGCGCTGGTCGACGGGCAGCCGCTGACGCTGGGGCTGAAGGAGCTGCTGGAGGTCTACGTCGACCACCGCTTCACCGTGGTGCGCCGGCGCAGCGACTTCCGTCGCCGCAAGCGCGAGGAGCGGCTGCACCTGGTCGAGGGCCTGCTGGTGGCCCTGCTCGACATCGACGAGGTCATCGCGATCATCCGGTCGAGTGACAACGCCCAGCAGGCGAAGGAGCGCCTGATGGAGCGCTTCTCGCTGTCGGAGACGCAGACCGCGTACATCCTGGACACCCCGCTGCGGCGGCTGACCCGCTTCGACCGGGTGGAGCTGGAGCAGGAGAAGGAGAAGCTGACCGCCGAGATCGCGGACCTGACCGAGATCCTGGAGTCGGACACCAAGCTGCGCAGCGTGGTGTCGTCCGAACTGGGCGCGGTGGCGAAGCAGTTCGGCACGGAGCGGCGCACGGTGCTGCTGGAGGCGGGGGCGGCGCCGTCGGCGGCGCTGGCCGTGCCGCTGGAGGTGGCGGACGACCCGTGCCGGGTGCTGCTGTCCTCGACGGGCCTGCTCGCGCGGACGGCGGACGGGGAACCGTTCGAGGTGTCGGAGAAGCGGGCGAAGCACGATGTGATCGTGTCGGCGGTGCACGCGACGGCGCGGGCGGACGTGGGCGTGGTGACGTCCGCGGGCCGGGTGCTGCGGCTGCCGGTGATCGACCTGCCGGCGCTGCCGCCGACGCCTTCGCCGACGCTGGCGGGCGGGGCCGCGGTGGGCGAGTTCCTGCGGCTGGAGGCCGGGGAGCGGGTGCTGGCGCTGACCACGCTGGACGAGTCCTCGCCGGGGCTGGCGCTGGGCACGCTGCAGGGCGTGGTGAAGCGGGTGGTGCCGGAGTGGCCGGCGAACAAGGACGAGTTCGAGGTGATCGCCCTCAAGGAGGGTGACGAGCTGGTGGGCGCGGTCGAACTGCGCACCGGCGAGGAGGACCTGGTCTTCATCGCCTCGGACGCCCAGCTGCTGCGCTACCCGGCAGGCCAGGTGCGTCCGCAGGGCCGCCCGGCGGGCGGCATGGCGGGCATCAAGCTGTCGGACGGCGCGCGGGTGCTGTCCTTCACGGCGGTGGACCCGGCGGCGGACGCGGTGGTGGTCTCGGTGGCCACGGCCTCGGGCACGCTGTCCGGCGGCGAGCAGACGACCTGGAAGGTCACCCCGTTCGAGCAGTACCCGCGCAAGGGCCGCGCCACCGGCGGGGTGCGCTGTCAGCGCTTCCTGCGCGGCGAGGACGGCCTGACCTTCGCCTGGGCCGGCGCCGCCCCGGCCCGCGCCGCCACCGCCAAGGGCGCCCCGGTCGACCTGCCCGAGCGCGACCCGCGCCGCGACGGCTCCGGCACCCCGGTCACCACCCCGATCGCGGTGGTCGCCGGCCCGGCGTAACGGCTCCCGCATGAGCGGAGGGGCACCGGAACCATCCGGTGCCCCTCCGCTTTTTCGTGCCCGTCCGACCGGGAATCCGGAAGGGTGATCTCCAATTCCCGGCCATGGCCGGAACTTTGCCCATTCATGGGTTAGGTTCACCGAACAGGTGCTCCATATCGCATCACGCGCCTTGGGGGGACGGGGAGTCGGCCGAAGAATTCAAGATCGACATGGGCGGGATGAGGACGGTGTCCAAACAGCTCGACGAGTGCGGCAACCGCATGGGGGCGGTCGCCAAGAGCCTTGAGAACCTCGGAAAGGGCAAGCAACTGGGCACCGAGCGGCTCGACTCGGCGTGCAAGGGCTTCGAGGACCACTGGCACGGCGGCATCGGCCGGATGGCCAAGCTCGCCCACGGCCTGCGCGAGGGCCTGGACGCCTCACTCAAGAACTACGGGGACAACGAGCAGGGCACCGCCAAGGGCCTCGGCGCGACCTGAGCCGATACGCAGGGGACTGACTTCCACCATGAGTGACAAGACCTGGCCGGGCCTCGGCTTCTGCCCGGCCCCGGGGGACCTCCCGGCCATCGCCAAGATGTACGCGGACGTCGACGCCGTCGCCCGCGAACTGGAGGAACTGCGGCACGCCCTCGCCGACCTCGGCTCCGAGGGCAGCGCCTGGCAGGGCGAGGCGGCCCGCAACTTCGCCGGCAAGCTCGGCGAACTGCCCAAGTACCTCACCCAGGGCCACGAATCGATGGCCGCCTGTTCACGGGCCCTCAAGGCCTGGCACGCCCAGCTCACCGGCCTGCTCGCCACCGGCCGGACCATGGAGGCCCAAGCCGTCGAGCTGCGCTCCCGGCTGGGCGACATGAACGTCCAACTCGGCGCCATGGGAAAGGCGCTGGACGCGTCTGCGCAGTCCACCGACGCGGCCGCCCAGGCGAAGGCCAAGGCCGACTTCGAGGCCGGACTCCAGGCCCGCGAGCAGCTCGTGAACCAGCTCGACGAACTCGTCGCCAACGGCCGCAAGCAGCTGGCCGATCACAAGAACAAGGCCGAGGCCGCCGCCCGGGCCATCCAGGAGGCCTCCCGCCACCACCCGCCGGACCCCAGCCTGCTCAAGCGGATGCTCGACAACGTGGAGCACGCCTGGCAGAAGTCGCTGGACTTCCTGGCCGAGCACGCGGACGACCTGTCCAAGATCTCGGCCGGACTGGCGATCGCGGCCCTGGTGATCCCCGGGGCCGGCCCGATCCTGGGTGCCGCAGCCATGCTGACCAGTGCGGCCGCGATGGCCGGGCACGGCATCGCCAAGTCCCGTGGCCAGGACGTCTCCTGGTTGAAGATCGGAATGGACGGGCTCGGGGTGATCCCCGGTGTCGGCGCCATCAAGGGCTTCGCCACCGCCGGGAAGTCGATCACGAAGGTTCAGGGTGTGGGCGTCGTCAACAAGGTGGTCCGGGCCCCGATCAGGAACATCAGGACGTCGGTGGCCGCCGGGGGAGCCGGTGCCGCCGAGCGCACCTCGGCCGCCGGCGCGGGCCTGTTCGAGAAGACCGTGAACCCGATATCGACCAAGGCCATCGTCGGCGGGCTCAAGAAGGCGGGCGTCGAGGTGGACCCCCGCGCGGTCACGATCACGAACAAGGCGAACGGGCTTGCCTACGGTTTCTACAAGGACGCGGAGAAGGAGAAGGCCCGGGAGTCCTACGTCGAGGCCCCGGGACCGCTTCCGAAGCCCGCGTACCGACCGGCGTCCGCACCGTTCCTGAACGCCGTCAGCTGAGAGAGGAGCAGCTCATGGTCAAGGACCTCCATGTGACGCTGCCGGTTTCGGGCGGACAGCTCGCCGCCCTGCCCGAGGTGGCCGAGGCGGCACGGCGGGCCGAAACACTCTACGGGGTCACCCTGTTGAACGACGATGTGGCCCGCAACGTGGTGATCAAGCACCTGCGGAAGCGAGATCAGCAGGACTGGCACGACGAGGCAGCAGGCATCCTCATCATCGGCGGGATCGTGGCCGCCGCGGTCATCGGCTTCTCGATGAAATCGCCGGTGGAGCCCAAGAAGGTGGTTGGCATCGTGGCGGCCATCCTGGCGATTCCGGCCGGAATCGCGATCTGGGCGCGGGGCCAGGGCCACGACCACAGCAAGCAGACCGCCTCCGTGCACTTCACCGCGTACATCGGTCTGCTGAACCAGGCCAGGCGCGCGGGACTGGCGTTCCAGATCCCCGCGGAGTGGGGATCCGCTGCCGCCGCGTGGGATTCCGAAGCCGCACCGCAAGCACAGCCGCAACCGCCAGCCGCTCCGGCCCCGTACCCCACCGCCCCCACGCAGCCCGGCTCGTGGTGGCCGGCCGACGCCGTCATCGACCCGAAGTTCCCGGTGCTGCCGACCGCCGCACTCGCGCGCCACTGGGCGCTGGCCGGCCGGGCTCGTGAACTCGGTGCTCCATACGGCCTCGACTTCCTGGACGAACAGGTCGTCCGGAAGCTGCTTACCACCTTGCGGCGCTGCCGCCAGTGGTTGGTCGCATGGAGGACGGTCTCGGTCGTGGCTCTGGTCACGGCCGCGATCCTCGTCTCCCTGGGCCAGGATCCCTCCGGCGCCGAGCGCGCCCAGCAGTTCGGCTCCGCCGCCATCGGGCTGGTCGCGGTCGGTGTGATCGCAGCTCTGCCGACGCTGAAGGCGTACTGGACCTGGCGCCGCTCCGGGATGCACTCCTGGGCCGCCGCCTACCTCGACCTGCTGATCGAGGCCCGCGCGTACGGCGTCCCGGTCCCCGTCCCGCCGTCCTGGCTGGACGTCCGCAACCGGATCCGCAAGCCCTCATGACCTCCGTGGAAGGCCCGATGTCCGGCACCCCGATCGCCCACCGTCCCGCTCCCGCCGGGGACGCGCGGCTCCAGATCCGCTTCGTCGTCCCGCCCGCCTTCCACGAGGTCCCGGTGCTGGGCGCCGACAACCAGGTGGCCGAGGAGCTCTGGGAGCTGGTCTGCGAGGTGCTGGCCTCCCGGTCCGAGGAGACGCGGGTGCGCTGGGCCGTGGCGCTGGCCGAGCTGATCCCGCCGATGGCCGAGGCCGGGGTGATCCACGCCGGGATGTGCCTGGTGGACGTGGACGGCCGTCCGAGCACGGCGTCGATCGTGGCCTCGGTGTGTCCGCTGATCGGGACCGACTACCCGGGCGCGGTGGACTTCCTGCTCACCCGGCTGGCCCTGTCCCGGCCGGAGGCGGAGGTGACGGCGATCGAGCTGCCGGCCGGCCGGGCAGTGGCGGTGATCGACGCCGTGGCGACCGCTGTCGACGACGGGTCGATCCCGCTCGACGGCCTGGCGGTCCCGCTCGTCGACGGAGTGCTGACCACCTCGGTGATCCAGGTGCACCTGCCGCTGCCGAACGAGTCCCAGTTGCTCTCGCTGGAGCTGAGCACCCCGTGCCCGGAGGACTGGGAGCTGCACTCGGAGCTGTTCGCGGACGTCGTCCGCAGCATCCACCTGGAGTTCGCCGACCTCCCGATCCTCTCCGAGCCGCTGTACGACTCGGTGGACGAGGAGGTGGCGCAGCGCGTGAAGGCCGCGTTCGGGTGATCAGCTGAGGGTAGCCTTGCCGGGGTGAGCACCTGTGCGACCGTGTCGCGTGAACTTTCGGAGCCGCTGGCCGCGACGGCGGCGGTGGCGACCACCTGGCTGCTGGTGGAACAGAACGGGCCGTGGGGCGCGAAGGCGCTGGGCGAGAGCCACCTGGACGCGGCGGTCGGGCGGGCGCTGGAGGCGGCCGCGGCCGGGACGGGCGTGCGAGTGGCACTGATCCGCCGGCCCGGGCGGCACGCGGACTGCCTGCCGACGACGCAGCACGAGGTGATCGTGGCCCACACGGTTCCGGGGCGCGGCTGGGTGCGCCGGGCCGGGGTGGCGGATCCGGCGGAGCTGCTGGCGCTGGACTTCGCGGCGCTGGGTGCCGGCAACCACACGGGCTTCGGCACGGCGCACGTCGGCGGCCCGGTGGCCCTGGTGTGCACCAACGGGCGGCGGGACCGCTGCTGCGCGCTGCTGGGCCGTCCGCTCGCGGCGGAGCTGGCGGCGGCCGGGCACAGCGAGGTGTGGGAGGTCACCCACCTGGGCGGGCACCGTTTCTCCCCCACCATGCTGGTGCTGCCGTACGGCTACGCGTACGGGCGGCTGACGCCGGAGACCGCCAAGGAGGTGCTGGCGGCGACGGCGGCCGGGCACACGGTGCCGGAGTGGTCGCGGGGCTGCTCGGGCTGGGAGCGTCCGGGCCAGGCGGCCGAGCACGCGGTGCGGCTGGCCACCGGCGAGACCGGGGTGGACGTGCTGACGCTCACCCAGCGGCCGGACGGCGAGGGCCGCTGGCTGGTGACGGTGCTGCACCGGGACGGCCGGGCCTGGGAGGTGGACGTGATCGAGGCGGCGAGCGAGCCCGCGCGTCCGGAGAGCTGCGGCAAGGCGGCGGGGACGCCCTCGCGGATGGACGTGTTGTCGGTCCGGGGCCTGTGAGAAGCGGCCCCGCGCCCGTGGGGGTGGGCGCGGGACCGCTGCCGTCCAGGACTCGGCCGCCGAGGACTCAGCCCGCGGCCTTGGCGACGAACTCCGTGGTGTACGTCTTCGACAGGTCGATCGACCCCTCCTTGCCCTTCACGTCCGGGTGGAACGCGGCGAGCACCGAGAGCACCGTCTTCGGCCCGTCGGCCGGCATCACGCCGTCCGTGGTGAACATCGGCAGCGTCGCCTTGATCGCGGCCGCGTACTGCTCGGCGCCGCCCTGCGCGTAGTCGGCGGGCATCTTCGCGGCGATCTCCTCGGGGCTGTGGGTGGACATCCACGCGAGGGTCTTCACGAAGGCGTTGGCGAGCTTCTGGGTGGTGTCCCTGTTCTTCTCCACCCAGTCGGTGTTCATGTACAGCGACGAGGACGGGTACAGCCCGCCGAGCGCCTCGCGCGAACCTTCCGGGGTGCGCATGTCGTACAGGACCTTGCCGAGGCCCTTGTCCAGGATGGCGGCGACGGTCGGGTCCGTGGTCATCCCGGCGTCGATGCTGCCCTGCTGGAGCGCGGCGATGAAGGTCTGGCCGGCACCGACCGCGATCGGGCTGAACTCGCTGACGGCGGTGCCGTTCTTGACCGCGAGGTACTTGGTGAGGAAGTCGGTCGAGGAGCCGATGCTGGTGACGCCGAGCTTCTTCCCCTTGAAGTCGGCGCCGGACTTGACGGCGTCGGCCTGCTTGACGGAGACCACCTCGACCTCCCCGGGCGCCTGGGCGAACTGCACCACGGACTCGACCTTCTTGCCCTTGGCCTGGAGGTCGATGGTGTGGTCGTAGAAGCCGACCGCGCCCTGGACGTCCCCGGCGAGCAGCGCGGTGGTGGCGTTGACGCCGGCCGGCTCGGTCATCAGCTCGACGTTGACGCCGGCCTCGGCGAAGTAGCCGAGCCGCTGGGTGAGCATCGCGGGCAGGTAGATGACCTTGTCCAGGCCACCGACCATGATCTTGACCTTGGGCCCGTCGACCTGCTGCCCGGCGGGGGCGGCGACCGCGCCGTGGCCGGCGGTGGCGGCGTCGTTGGCACAGGCGGAGAGCGGGAGGAGCAGGACGGCGGCGAGGGCGGCGGCAGCGGATCTGCGCATGGGTGGTGCCTCTCTCTTCTTGCGGCAGGGGGGAGTCGGCGGCTGTGACGGCGGCGCGGGGGTCAGCGCCCGTCGCCCGCGTCGGCGGGCTTCCAGCGGAACAGCTTCTTCTCGGCGAAGGTCAGCAGCCCCTCGGTGAGCAGTGCGACGACGGCGAGGATGGTCATGGCCGCGTAGACGCCGGCCGCGTTGAAGGTGCCCTGGGCGGCCGCGACGAGCAGGCCGAGGCCCTTGGTGGCGCCGATGTACTCGCCGACGATGGCGCCGATCAGCGCGAAGCCGAAGCTGACGTGCAGGCTGGTGAAGATCCAGGTGGTGGCGGCGGGGATGACCACCTGGAGGGTGACCTTACGGTTGTCGGCGCCCAGGATGCGGGCGTTGGCGACGAGGTTGCGGTCCACCTCGCGGGCGCCCTGGAAGGCGTTGAAGAAGACCGGGAAGAACACCAGCACCACCGCGGAGGCGACCTTGGAGGCCGGGCCCAGACCGAACCAGATCAGGAAGATCGGCGCGAGCACGATCCGCGGGATGGCGTTGAGCACCTTGATGTACGGCCCGAACACGTCGGCCAGGAAACGGATCCGGCCGAGCGCGATGCCCAGCAGCACACCGCCGACGACGCCGATCACCCAGCCGGTGAGGGCCTCGTAGAGGGTGTAGCCGATCTGTTCGCCGAGCGAGCCCTGCGCGGTGCCGTGGGTGACCCACTGCCAGATCTGGTCCCAGATCTTCGACGGCTGGGAGAAGTTGAACGGGTCGATGACGTCCGTACGGGCGCAGACCTCCCACAGCCCGAGGAAGGCGAGCAGCACCGCGACCCGGGCGCCGTAGACGCCCAACCTCCGGTTGCGGGCGGCCCGTTCGCGCGCCTCGGTTCTCGTCGTGACGGCCGGGGGCTTGCCGGCGACGCCCGGCGCGGACTCGGGCACGGACGCGGACGTGGTCTCAAGCGGCACGACCCGCTCCTCTCTCGCGGGTGATGCGCACCTCTTCGCCGAGCGAGGCCCAGATCTCGCGGTACAGCTCGACGAACCTCGGTTCCAGCCGGACGGCCTCCACGGTGCGCGGGCGCGGCAGGTCGACGGTGAAGACCTCCTTGACGGTGGCCGGTCCGGCCGTCATGACGACGACCCGGTCGGCGAGCGCGATGGCCTCGTCCAGGTCGTGGGTGACGAACACCACCGACGAGCCGGTCCCCGCCCACAGCTCCAGCAGCTGGTCCGACATCAGGGCCCGGGTCTGCACGTCCAGCGCCGAGAACGGCTCGTCCATCAGCAGGATCGCCGGGTCGTTGACGAAGGTCTGGGCGAGCGCGACGCGCTTGCGCATGCCGCCGGACAGCTGGTGCGGGTAGCGGTCCTCGAAGGCGGCCAGGCCGACCCGGCCGAGCCAGTCCCGGGCCCGCTCCCTGGCCTCGGTGGCGGGCACGCCGCGGAAGCGCGGGCCGGCCATCACGTTGGACAGGACGGTGCGCCACGGGAAGACGGCGTCCTGCTGGAAGACGAACCCGACCTTGGGGTCGATCCCGCGCACGGGCTCGCCGTACACCCGGACCTCGCCCTCGGTGGGCTCCTCCAGACCGCTGACCAGGGTCAGCGTGGTGGACTTGCCGCAGCCGGTGGGGCCGACGACGGCGACGAACTCGCCCTGGGCGACGGTCAGATCGAGATCGCGGACCGCGGTGTGCAGCGCCCCGGAGGGGGTGCGGAACCGTTTGGTCGCGCCGGTCAGCTCGATCGCCGGGGTGCTCATGCCCCACCTCGCTTCGCTCGGCTGGTGCTTCGCACGAGTGGCACCTCTCGATGGTTCACTCTCCCCCAGCCTCCGGCCGGGGGTACCCCCACCGCTCGTTCGCGCATTCGATCCTCCCGGGTCCGTGTGCCTGCCCCGGAAAGGTAGGAGCGGGCCCGGCCCCGGCGGGAGCCTTCTTCGCGTAGTGCGACTTCTGCGCATAGGGGGTGTTCTGCTCGTTTTGCTTCCGCTACAACTGCGGGGACGCGGCTGACAGAAACACCCCGGAAACATAGGGTGTCCCGACCCCACCCGCAGGCGCCCCGACCGTCCCGGGACGCCCGATCCCCCGCAGCCGCCGAGAGGAGGCCCGGATGAAGCTCTCCCGTCGGCCCCGCCGGGTCTTCGCCCAGCTGCTGCTGAGCCAGACCGTCGTCACCGTCGGTGTCACCGCCGTGACCGCCGGGCTGTTCCTGGCCCCGGTCAGCAGCGAGCTGGACCACGACGCGATGCAGCGGGCGCTGTCGATCGCCCAGGCCACCGCCACCGACGAGAGCATCGCCCGGGCCGCCGCCGACCGCGACGTGGTGGCCGCGCAGCGCAACGCCGAGCAGATCCGGCTGGCCACCGGCGCCAGCTTCGTCGTGGTCACCGACCTGGACGGCATCCGGCTCTCCCACACCGACCCGGGCCGGATCGGCCAGCGGGTCAGCACCGACCCGGAGCCCGCGCTCAGCGGCCGCAGCGTCACCGCCATCCAGGAGGGCACCCTGGGCCGCACCGCCCGCGGCAAGGTGCCGCTGCGGATGGCGGACGGCCGGATCGTCGGCGAGGTCTCGGTCGGCATCAGCGACGACTCGATCCGCCGCCGGCTGCTGAAGATGCTCACCGGCATCCTGCTGTGCGCGGGCGCCGGACTGGCCGCCGGGACGCTCGCCACCCTCCTCATGGCCCGCCGCCTCAAGCGCCGCACCCACAACATCGCGCTGGCCGACATCTCGGCACTGCTGGTGGAACGCGAGGCGATGCTGCACGGCATCCGCGAGGGCATGGTGGCGCTGGACGAGCGCGGCCGGATCCGGCTGGCCAACGACGAGGCCCTCCGGCTGCTCGGCCTGCCCGAGGACTGCACCGGCCGCCCGATCGGCGCGGTGCTGCCGCCGGGCCGGCTGGCGGACGTGCTCGCCGGGCGGATCGCGGGCGCCGACCTGCCCGCCGTACGGGACGACCGGGTGCTGGTGGTGAACCGGATGGCCACGCCCGAGGGCGGCGCGGTGGTGACCCTGCGGGACCGCACCGAGCTGGAGTCGCTGGTCCGCGAACTGGACACCACCCGCAGCCTCACCGAGGCACTGCGGGCCCAGGACCACGAGCACGCCAACCGGATGCACACCCTGCTGGGCCTGCTGGAGCTGGGCCGTCACGAGCACGCGGTCGCGTTCATCTCGGAGCAGTCCGGCTCGCACGCCGTGGTCACCGCGCGGATCGCCGAGCAGGTGCAGGACCCGCACGTGGCGGCGCTGCTGGCGGGCAAGACCTCGGTGGCGGGAGAGCGCGGGGTCCGGCTGGCGCTGGCCCCGGCGGCGCACCTGCCGGACGCGGTGGTGGACGCCCGGGCGCTGGTGACGGTGCTCGGCAACCTGATCGACAACGCGGTGGACGCGCTGGCCGCGGGCGGCGGGGGCCGGGTGGAGGTGAGCCTGGCGGCGGCCGGCCCGACCCTGCTGCTACAGGTCACGGACAGCGGCCCGGGCGTGCCGGAGGAACTGCGCGAGCAGGTCTTCGAAGAGGGGTGGACCAGCAAGGACGCGCCCGCACACCGTCCGCGCGGACTGGGGCTGGCGATGGTGCGGCGGCTGGTCGAGCGGACCGGCGGCCGGATCGTGCTCGACACGGGGCCGCTCGGCGGCGCCCGGTTCACCGTCGAACTGCCCGAGGCCCTGCTCACCACTCAGCTCGCGGAGGCGTGATGATCGACGTACTCGTGGTGGACGACGACTTCCGGGTCGCGGACGTGCACGCCGCGTACGTGGCCAAGGTCCCGGGCTTCCGGGTGACCGGCACCGCGCACTCGGCCGGGGAGGCGCTGGCCGCCCTGGAGCGCCGCCCGGTGGACCTGCTGCTGCTCGACCACCACCTGCCCGACGAGACCGGCCTGGCCCTGGTGCGCCGGCTGCGGGAACGCCAGGTGGCCTGCGACGTGATGATGGTGACGGCCGCCCGGGACGTCTCGACGGTGCACGCCGCGATGCAGCACGGCGCGCTCCAGTACCTGGTCAAGCCGTTCACCTTCGCCGGGCTGCGGGAGAAGCTGGTGGCGTACGCGCAGCTGCGGCACGCGCTCGCCGCCCCGGCCCGGGAGGCCGGCCAGGACGAGGTGGACCGGCTGTTCGCGACCCTCCGCAGCGCCGCCGCCCCGGCCGGGACGCTCCCCAAGGGCCACTCGGCGCCCACCACCGACCTGGTGATGGGCGTACTGCGCCGGGCCGGCCGGCCGCTGTCCGCCCAGGAGGTCGCCGACGCCACCGGGCTGAGCCGCTCCACCGCGCAGCGCTACCTCAAGCAGCTGGAGCGGGACAGCCGGCTGCGGCTGACCCTGCGGTACGGCGACACCGGCCGCCCTGAGCACCGCTACGGACTGTCGGCCCGGGCGTAGCCGCGCGCCGCCGGCCGGTGGCCGGACATGGGGGAACCCCGGCGGCCCCAGGCCCGCCGGGGTTCCCCGGGCGCGACGGCTCAGGCCGCGCCCGCACCGGTGAGGGCACGCACCTCCAGCTCGGCGAACCGGTCCGGATCGGTGGGCTCGGCCGAGGTGACCGTCCCGACCCAACCCGCCAGGAAGCCGAGCGGGATGGAGACGATGCCCGGGTTCTCCAGCGGGAACCAGTGGAAGTCGAGGCCCGGGAAGAGCGCCTCGGCGGAACCGGACACCACCGGCGAGAAGAACACCAGCACGATCGCCGGGATCAGCCCGCCGTACACCGCCCAGACCGCGCCGCGGACGGTGAACCGCGACCAGAACAGGCTGTACAGCAGCACCGGCAGGTTGGAGGAGGCGGCGACGGCGAAGGCCAGGCCGACCAGGAAGGCGACGTTCAGGTGCTGGGCGAAGAGGCTGATCACGATCGCCGTCGCCCCGATCCCGGCGGCGGCGATCCGGGCGACCACCACCTCCTGCTGCTCGCTGACCTCGGACGTCGACTCCTCCGACCGGGAGGCCGGGACGGCCTCGCCCCGACGGCGCCGGCCGCGGCCCTGCTTCGTCTGCTCGCTCCCCGGCCGGGCGCGCCAGGCGCCGGCCCAGATGTCGTGGGCGAAGGCCGCCGAGGAGGCCAGGGTCAGCCCGGCGACCACGGCGAGGATGGTCGCGAAGGCGATCGCCGAGATCAGTGCGAACAGCACCACCCCGCCGGTGCTGCCGTTGCCGCCGCCGAGCATCAGGGCGAGCAGCGGAACGGCGGTGTTCCCGGCCGAGTTGGCGTGCCGCACCTCGGCCGAGCCGATCAGCGCGGTGGCGCCGAGGCCGAGCACGATGGCCATCAGGTAGAAGCTGCCGACCAGGCCGATCGCCCACATCGTGGAGCGGCGGGCGGCCCGCGCGGTGGGCACGGTGTAGAAGCGGGACAGGATGTGCGGCAGGCCGGCGGTGCCGAGCACCAGGCCGAGGCCGAGGCTGACGAAGTCCAGCCGGCTGGTGATGCTGCCGCCGTACTTGAGCCCGGGCTCCAGGTAGCGGTGCCCGGCACCGCTGTGCTGGGCGGCCTGGCGCATCAGCTCGCCGAGGTCCCCGTGGAAGCGGACCACCAGCAGCACGGTGAGCAGCACCGAACCGCCGGTCAGCAGGAAGGCCTTGATGATCTGGATCCAGGTGGTGGCCCGCATCCCGCCGATGGTGACGTAGACGATCATCAGGGCGCCGACCGCGATGATGGTCCAGGTACGGGCGTGCGGGCTGCCGGTGCCGAGCAGCAGGGCGACCAGCGAACCGGCGCCGACCATCTGGGCGACCAGGTAGAGCAGGGTGACCACGACGCTGGCGCCGCCGGCCGCGGCGCGCACCTTGCGGCGGCGCAGCCGCAGCGCGAGCACGTCGGCGAGGGTGTACCGGCCGGCGTTGCGGACGAGTTCGGCGACCAGCATCAGCACCACCAGCCAGGCGACCAGGAAGCCGATGCTGTAGAGCACGCCGTCGTATCCGTACAGCGCGATCAGCCCGGCGACGCCCAGGAAGGAGGCGGCGGAGAGGTAGTCGCCAGAGAGCGCGAAGCCGTTCTGCAGCGGGGTGAAGTCGCGGCCGCCGGCGAAGAAGTCCTCGGCGGCGTTGCCCTGGCGGCCGACCCAGAGGGTGACCCCGAGGGTGACCAGGACGACGACGGCGAACAGCGCGATGGCGAGCGAGTGGTGGTCGCCGGCGGGGGCGACGGGCGGCGGGGTGGCGGTCGTCACCACGGTCTGCACCGCGGCCTTCGCCACGTCGGTGGGCACGGTGAGCATCGAGGTCGTCATCGCAGTTGGTCCTGGGTGTCCCAGCGCAGACCCAGGGCGGCGCGGTCGCGCTTGGTCCGGGAGTTGCGGGCGTAGAGCCAGGTGAGCAGGAAGGTCGAGGCGAACTGCAGCAGCCCCAGCAGCCAGGCCACGTTGAGCGGACCGGCCACCGTCCTGCGCATCAGGTCGGGGGCACCGGCCTGGGCGGCGACGAACAGCAGGTACCAGGCGAGGAAGGCGCCGGTGATCGGGAAGACGAAGGTCCGGTAGCTGCGGCGGATCTGACGGAACGTCATGCTCGCCTGGACCGCCCGGTAGACCTCGGTGCGGTCGGCGACCGGCTCCTCGTCGAGTGGCACGCCCGGCTCGGCCGGGGCCTCGGGGTCGACTGGGGTGGTCTGCGCGAACGGCTCGACGGCGGCCCCGTGGACCGGTTCGCCGACGGCCACTGGCCCGACGACGGCCTCTGTCGACCGGTCCGTACGGGCGTGGTCCGTACGGACGGGGCCCGACTGCGCCGGTACCGCCGTTCGGCGGTGCGCAGCCGATGGCTCGGCGGACTCAACGGGGATGCCGGCGGCCGGAGCGGCCCACCAGTCGAATTGCTGTCCCGGACCGGGACTGCTCGTCTGCTGCTGTGGCACTGCTGCTCCTGGACGGCCGGATGTTCTGACCCGAACCATGATGGCGGCGCCAGAACAGCGCCCCTGACCATCGCAGATACGTTCACTCGATGAGGTGATCGATCATCCGACAGACACTCATCGGACTACTGCTGCGTCCCGGTGATTCCGTATCGGAAGGCGTACGCGACCGCCTGCGCCCGGTCCCGCACCGCGGTCTTGGCGAACAGATTGTTGATGTGGGTCTTCACGGTGGCCTGGCTGACGAACAGCCGTTGGGCGATCTCGGCGTTGGACAGCCCCTCGGCGATCAGCGCCAGCACCTCGGCCTCCCGGGCGGTCAGCCCGTCGGGCAGCTCCCCCGGCCGGGTGGCGGGCCGCTCGGCGGCCGGTCCGGATCGGCCGCTCTGCTCCGAAAGCCTTTCCAGCAAGCGGAGTTGGACCTGCGGGGAGAGCCCCGCAGCGCCCGAGCGGACGTCCGCGACGGCCCTGGCGATCTCCTCGGCACCAGCGTCCTTGGTGAGGTAGCCGCGCGCGCCGGCCTGGAGCGCCGGGAACAGCGAGTCGTCGTCGGCGTAGGTGGTGAGCACCACGACCTCGGTCTCCGGGTGCGCCGCGCGGATCCGCCTGGTCGCCTCGACGCCGTCGCAGCGCGGCATCCGCAGATCCATCAGCACCACGTCCGGGTGATGACGCTCCACCAGGGCGACGGCCTCCTCCCCGTCCCCCGCCGCGCCGACCACCTCGATGCCGGGCAGCAGCCCCAGCAGCATCACGATGCCCTCGCGCACCACCGTCTGGTCGTCCGCGACCAGCACCCTGGTCACCTCCGGACCGCTCATGCTCCCACCTCGCTGCGCTCACTCATGCGCCCACCTCGCCACGCTCGGCAGCCGCTTCGCGAAAATCACTCATGCCGGCACCCGCAGCAGCACGCGCCACCCTCCGTCCTCCGGGCCCGCCACCAGCGTGCCGCCGAGCAGTTCCGCGCGTTCGCGCATTCCCAGCAGACCGTACCCGCTGCCGCTGGCGGCCAGGGCCCCCGGCGACAGCTCACCTGCGGACTGACCGCGCGGCGGCCGAGTGTTGCGCACCTCCAGCTCCAACGCTCCGTCCAGGTAGCGCAGTTCGACGGAGCAGCGGGCACCGGCCGCGTGCTTGCGGATGTTGGTCACCGCCTCCTGTGCGGTGCGCCGCACCGCGAGGGCGGCCTCGGCGGCGAGCGGCCGGGGCGTTCCGACGACGGTGAGGGCGGCCCGCTCCCGCCCGGTCAGCTCGACCAGGAACTCCCCGACCGGGGTGAGCTCCCCGCGCAGCGCGGACAGCGCCTGCCGGGTCTCGGCCAGCCCGTCCTGCGCCATCCGCCGGGCGGCGACGACCCGTTCGCGGATCTGCTCGCGGTCCGTCCCCGCGTCCAGCATCAGCCGGGCCGCCTCCAGGTGGACGAGCTGCGCGGAGAGGCTGTGGGCGAGCACGTCGTGGATCTCCCGGGCGATCCTGGCCCGTTCGGCGAGCGCGGCGCTCTCCGCCTCGGCGGCCCGGGCCGCCCGCTCCTGGGCGAGCAGCCGGCGGGAGGTGGCGCGTGCCTCGACGTCCAGCCGCAGCAGGTAGCCGAGCAGGGTGATCCCGCCGACGGTGGCCGCGATGCTGAGCCGGCTCGACGTGGTGACCGCCGCGTACGAGGCCAGCGCGGCCGCCGCCGTGATCAGCCCGGGCACGAGCGGCATCCGGACCAGGGCCATCACCGCCAGGCCGTACCAGAGCACGTCGGCGAGCAGGGTCGCCTGGCCGGTGTCGGCCAGCCAGGCGGCGCCGAGCACCGCGCCGGCCAGCAGGTACGCGGGCAGCGGGCGCTGCTCCCGGGTGGCGCGCAGGAAGGCCGCGCAGAGCCCGACGGCGGCGGCCAGTCCGGCTGCCGCGGCCAACGCCGCCCAGCCGGCGAACCTGCCGGCGGCGAAGGTCCCCCAGACGACGGTGACCAGCAGCACGGTCCGGCCGAGCACGGTGAGGACCCGCCGCGGCCGGCTCTCGGCCTCGCGGTCCATCCCCTCGCGGGACGGCCAGCGGGTCCAGTACCACCCGGCCACGGGTGCCTCCTCGGTGTTCACGGCGGTGGGTCGGGACAGTGGGGCGGGGCGGTACGGCGGCGGATCCGTGCAGGTCAGTGCGGTACGGCGACGGACGGCGCGGGCTCCAGCTTCCCGGCCCTCCAGTTCACCACGAGCGAGCGGACCAGCAGCAGGACCGCCATGCCCAGCATCAGGGAGCTGCCGGACTGGTGGACGTGCAGCGCCGTGCCGATCCCGTACAGGCCGAGCCGGACGGCGATCATCCCGATCCAGGCGGCCACCGTGGCCTTGGTCCCCTTGGCCATGACCGAGCCGTCCGGGGACCGCCAGAGCCGTACCGTCCAGCCCCAGACCGAGCCCATCCCGAGCACCGCGACCAGCCCGGCGGCCAGCAGGGCCACCGACAGCGCGGTGTGCCGATGGTCGATGATCTGCGGGTCCCGCAGCGCGAGCGCACCCAGGACCAGCGGCAGCAGCCAGAAGCGGCGCTCGGTGTCCAGGCGCTGGGCCCGCATCTGGCGCTGGACCACCAGAACCACCACAACGGCGATCACGAGCAGGTTGGCGAGGGTGGTCATCGGACTTCTCCGTCCCGGCGAGGGGCTTGTTGCTGACCTCTCCGACGCTACGGACGCACCGCTTCCCGCTGATCGGAGCCGGGGTGGACCTCGGGTGGAACGGAAACGCCGCGTCCTCCACCCGTGGGTGGAGGACGCGGCGGACGGGAGTGCGTCAGGCGTCGATGCGCGAGCGGTCCAGGGTGGCCGCCGAGTCCACGATGAACTCCTTGCGCGGGGCGACGTCGTTGCCCATCAGCAGGTCGAAGATCTTCTCGGCCTGCTCCAGGTCGCCCAGGTTGATCCGGCGCAGCGTGCGGTGGCGCGGGTCCATCGTGGTCTCGGCCAGCTGGTCGGCGTCCATCTCGCCCAGACCCTTGTAGCGCTGCACCGGCTCCTTCCAGCGCATGTTCTTGCGCTGGAACTCCAGCAGGGTGGAGCGCAGTTCGGTGTCGGAGTAGGTGTAGTGGTACTTCTCCTGGCCGCGCTTGGGGTTGGTGAGCTCGATCCGGTGCAGCGGCGGCACGGCGGCGAAGACCCGGCCCTGCTCGACCATCGGCCGCATGTAGCGGTGGAAGAGGGTGAGCAGCAGGGTGCGGATGTGCGAGCCGTCGACGTCGGCGTCGGCCATGAAGATGACCCGGCCGTAGCGGGCCTGGTCGATGTCGAAGGTGCGGCCGGAGCCGGCCCCTATCACCTGGATGATCGCGGCGCACTCGGCGTTCTTGAGCATGTCGCTCACCGAGGCCTTCTGCACGTTCAGGATCTTGCCGCGGATCGGCAGCAGCGCCTGGAACTCGGAGTTGCGGGCGAGCTTGGCGGTGCCGAGCGCGGAGTCGCCCTCGACGATGAACAGTTCGCTGCGCTCGACGTCGTCGCTGCGGCAGTCGGCCAGCTTGGCGGGCAGCGAGCTGGTCTCCAGCGCGGTCTTGCGGCGCTGGGCCTCCTTGTGCTGCCGGGCGGCGACCCGGGTGCGGGCGGCCGCGACGACCTTCTCCAACACGGCCCGGGCCTGGAGCTTCTGGTCCTTCTTGGCCGAGGTGAGGAAGGCCTTGAGCTCCTTCGCGACGACGGCGGCGACGATCCGGTTGGCCGCCGAGGTGCCGAGCACCTCCTTGGTCTGGCCCTCGAACTGCGGCTCGGCGAGCCGGACGGTGACCACCGCGGTGAGTCCCTCGGTGGCGTCGTCCTTGGTGATGTCGTCCTCGGCGACGCGCAGCAGCTTGCTCGCGCGCAGCGCCTCGTTGACCGTCTTGGCCAGCGAGCGCTCGAAGCCGGTGACGTGGGTGCCGCCCTTGGGGGTGGCGATGATGTTGACGAAGGAGCGCAGGGTGGTGTCGTAGCCGGCGCCCCAGCGCAGCGCGATGTCCACGCCGAGGTGGCGGGTGACCTCGGTGGGGGTCATGTGGCCGAGGTCGTCCAGGACCGGCACGGTCTCCTTGAAGGTGCCCTCGCCGTGCAGCCGCAGCACGTCGCAGACCGGCTTGTCGGGGGCCAGGAACTCGCAGAACTCGGCGATGCCTCCGTCGTAGCGGAAGACCGACTCCTCGACCTGCTCGCTCTCGGTGAGACGCTCGTCACGCACCACGATGGTCAGGCCGGGGACCAGGAAGGCGGTCTGCCGGGCGCGGCTGTGCAGCGTCTCCAGGGAGAGCTTGGCGTCCTTGAGGAAGATCTGCCGGTCGGCCCAGTAGCGGATGCGGGTGCCGGTGCGGGCCTTGGGCACCTTGCGGGTCCTGGTCAGGCCGTTGCCCGGCTCGAAGGGCGCGTCCGGGCTGGTCTCGGTGAAGATGCCGGGGGTGCCGCGGCGGAAGCTGATCGCGTGGGTGTGCCCGCCGCGGTCGACCTCGACGTCGAGGCGGGCGGAGAGCGCGTTGACGACCGAGGCGCCGACGCCGTGCAGACCGCCGGAGGCCGCGTAGGAGCCGCCGCCGAACTTGCCGCCCGCGTGCAGCTTGGTCATCACGACCTCGACGCCGGACAGCCCGGTCTTGGGCTCGACGTCGACCGGGATGCCGCGCCCGTTGTCCCGGACCTCGACCGAGGAATCGGGGTGCAGCAGGACCTCGATGCGGTCGCAGTAGCCGCCCAGCGCCTCGTCGACGGAGTTGTCGATGATCTCCCAGAGGCAGTGCATCAGACCGCGGCTGTCGGTCGAGCCGATGTACATGCCGGGGCGCTTGCGGACCGCCTCCAGGCCCTCCAGGACGAGCAGGTGCCGCGCGGTGTAGTTGGAACCGTCGTCGCCGGCCAGCAGCGCGGACGGCACGGTCGTTTCGGCACTCACGCGGCACTCTCCTCGGTGAAGTTCTGTCTCATCGGTCACATCCGGACGCATCCGGACCAAACGCCAGTGCAGCACGCCGCACCGACATCCGTCGCCCTGCGTGCCCGAGCAGCTGCGCCGGGTGCGCAGCACGACGGGCCGGCCCTGCGCAGCTTGTACGCGCTACGCGAACAAGCACCGCACCGGGGTACGGGCCCGGAGGCGCCATCTCCTCCCGGTACCACCGGTCCTGGCGGATCGTGGGGCCCGGCGCAGGCTCCGGAACTGCCGTTATGCAGGCTACCGGGGCCCGGGACGGGGCTTATGCTCCAACCCGGCAGAGGATTATGCTACGCGGACCTCGCACCCGATCCCGATCGGGCGTTCGAGCGATGGGCGGATCCCGGGATTCGGCACGCATGAACCAGCGGCGCCCGGGGCACGTCCTCATCAACACAGCAGAATCCTCAGAGAAGAAAAGCCACGAGCGGGAACGTTTTCGGCCTGGTTGGATGTTGACCCTGGTACGACAGCTCGTCGAGCTAGAGAAGAGGCGACGTGACTACTGTTCTGACCCCTGCGAGCCCGCTCACCGCGGCTGACCGCTGCGACCGCTGCGGCGCCCAGGCCTACCTGCGCGTCGTACTCGCCAGCGGCGGAGAGCTGCTCTTCTGTGCCCACCACGGCCGGAAGTTCGAGCCCGAGCTCAAGAAGATCGCCGTGGAGATACAGGACGAGAGCGGCCGTCTCACCACGACCACGGCCACGGCCGCCGACGACGAGCGCTGATCCCGGGCGCCAAAACCAGCAGCCGGCGTCGAGCTGTGTCCGGTCGCACTGTGTGCGACCGGTGAGCCGGGCGGCTGGCCCCCTCGGGGGCCGGTCGCCCGGCTCTGCTGTACCCCCGGTCGCCCTCTCGGTCCGGGCCCGGCCGACGCATCCGACGCGACGTCAGAAACCTGCGTCAGCACGTGATCGGCTGCTCACCCACCGTGATTCCGGCAGCGCCGGGCACACCGCGTCCGCCGGCGTTCACAGCACCGAGCGCACCGCGTCCGTGACCGAGGACACCCTGGTGTAGACCCCCGGGTGGGCCGCCTCGGCACAGCCCGTCCCCCAGGACACCAGGCCGACCAGTCGGCCCCCGGCGATCATCGGGCCGCCGCTGTCGCCCTGGCAGGCGTCCTTGCCGCCCCTCTCATCGCCCGCGCAGACCATGCCCCGGGCGTCGAACTTGCCGTCCCGCCCGCCCGGATAGGCCTGCGCGCAGGTCCGGTCCGGCACGATCGACACGGCCACCCCGCGCAGCGTGGGCGAGTAGTCGCCCCGCCCGGTGGTGTCGCCCCAGCCGAACACCTGCGTCGTGGTCCCGGCCGCGTACGGCGCGGTCTCGCCCTGGCCGACCAGCTCGACCACCGGCCGGGCGCCCTGGGACTCGGCGAGGGTGAGCACCGCGACGTCGTTCATGTTGGCGGCGAAGGAGTAGTCGGGGTGGATCCAGACCGACCGCACCGCCACCTCGCGCCCGGCCGTGCCGCGCATGTCGTCCCGGCCGACGATCACCCTGAGACCCGACCGGTCCACCCGGCCCTTGGCCTCGTCGTAGAAGCAGTGCGCGGCCGTCACCACCTTGGTCGGGGTGACCAGCGCGCCCCCGCAGAACTGGCCGGAACGGGCGCTGCCGAACTGCTGGCGACTGGACAGCGCCACGATCCACGGGTGGTCCGCGGTGCTCACCGCGGTCCCGCCGACCACCCGGCGCTGCGCCTCGGCCGGCGCCGCGGTGCCGAAGGCGACCAGCGGTACGGGCACGGCGGCGAGCAGTGCCAGCACGGCGGCCCTGCGGCGGCGGCCCACCCGGACGGCGGCCGGATCGGCCGGGTCGGCGAGGCCCGCCGGGAACGGGGTGGTCGTCGGCAGGTCAGTGCGGTCCGGCTCGGTCGGCACCGTGACTCCAGGAGGCTCGGAAGCAGGCAACCGGCACAGCGTAGGTGACCGGCTACACGATGCGACCGCTTCCCGCCGTGCCGCCACCCGGACGAGGGACAACCACCACCCGGACGCTGACGCGCCCGGGCCCGGACAGCCGCGAAGGCCCGGAGCCGTGCGGCTCCGGGCCTTCGCGTGGAACGACTGCCGTCGATCAGTCCAGGTAGTCGCGCAGCACCTGGGAGCGCGACGGGTGGCGCAGCTTCGACATGGTCTTCGACTCGATCTGGCGGATGCGCTCACGGGTGACCCCGTACACCTTGCCGATCTCGTCCAGCGTCTTCGGCTGGCCGTCGGTCAGGCCGAAACGCATCGAGACCACGCCCGCCTCGCGCTCGGACAGGGTGTCCAGAACCGAGTGGAGCTGCTCCTGGAGCAGGGTGAAGGAGACCGCGTCGGCCGGGACGACCGCCTCGGAGTCCTCGATCAGGTCACCGAACTCGCTGTCGCCGTCCTCGCCCAGCGGGGTGTGCAGCGAGATCGGCTCACGGCCGTACTTCTGGACCTCGATGACCTTCTCGGGGGTCATGTCGAGCTCCTTGGCCAGCTCCTCCGGGGTGGGCTCGCGGCCCAGGTCCTGGAGCATCTGGCGCTGGACGCGGGCCAGCTTGTTGATGACCTCGACCATGTGCACCGGGATGCGGATGGTGCGGGCCTGGTCGGCCATGGCGCGGGTGATCGCCTGACGGATCCACCAGGTGGCGTAGGTCGAGAACTTGTAGCCCTTGGTGTAGTCGAACTTCTCGACCGCACGGATCAGACCGAGGTTGCCCTCCTGGATCAGGTCCAGGAAGAGCATGCCGCGACCCGTGTAGCGCTTGGCCAGCGAGACCACCAGACGGAGGTTGGCCTCCAGCAGGTGGTTCTTGGCCCGGCGGCCGTCCTCGGCGATGATCTCCAGCTCGCGCTTGAGCTTCGGGGCGAGCTTGTCGGCGGCCGAGAGCTTGTCCTCGGCGAACAGGCCGGCCTCGATGCGCTTGGCGAGCTCGACCTCCTGCTCGGCGTTGAGCAGCGGGACCTTGCCGATCTGCTTCAGGTAGTCCTTGACCGGGTCGGCGGTGGCACCGGCGACGGCCACCTGCTGGGCCGGCGCGTCGTCCTCGTCGTCGTCGGAGAGGACGAAGCCCTCCGACTCCTCCTCCGGGCCGGTGCCCTCGGCCTCGGCCTTGTCGCCGGGCAGCGCGACGTCCTCGAGCAGCTCCTCCTCGCCGAGCAGCTCCTCGTCGCCGCCCTTGGCGGTCTTGCCGGCGGTGGTCTTCTTGGCGGCGGCCTTCTTGGCCGGCGCCGCGGTCTTCTTGGCCGCGGCCTTCTTGGCCGGGGCGGCCTTCTTCGCGGGAGCCGCCTTCAGCTCGGAGACGACGGTGGTCGTCTCCTCGCCGGTGATCTCGGCGGAGACGGTGGGAGCCGGGGCCGCAGCGGCCGCGACGGCCGGGGCCGCGACGGGGGCGCCGGGGGCGATCCGCACCGGCGGCTTGGTCGGGGCCGACGGGGCGGCCGGGGTCCGGGTGGTGACAGCCTTGGTGGCGGTGCGCTTGGTGGGGCTCTTGGCAGCAACGCTCTTGCGCTTGGCGCCGGCCGGTTCGGCCGCGCTGACCATGAGGTCCACCCCCTCCTCAATCAGCACCTGATTGAGGCTGCGCATGACGTTCTTCCACTTGGTGACCGGGATCTGGTCCGCCTCGAACGCCTGGCGCACGTCGTCACCGGCGATCTGCCCCTGGGCCTTGCCCCGCTCGATGAGCGCCAGCAGAGCCGCGGACTCGGCGATCTCGGGGGGAAGCGAACGGGATGTGCTGGCCGACACGAACAACCTCTCGGACGATGAGTGGACTCGAACCCGTACCGGCCGCCCGAGCGGGCGGGGAAGGAGATCGCGCGTCGGACGCGCGGTGTCGATTCCGACCGACTCGGGCTTGAGGACTGGGTTTGCAGGACGGCAGCAGCGCCGCGGACCAACACAGCATTCTGACATGTTGGAGTATTCCGGAGCTGCTTCCGCTCAGGACACATCGCTGCTACTCGTCAAGTGTTACGCATGGCCTTCGTGTCGCGGGTCACACCACCCGGCGTCCGCAACCCGGGGCCGCTTCCATCATCGCGCACTCTCGGAACGAATCATTGTCATGGACAAGCCCTGAAATGGTTCCGCCTTCACCGGTTCGCATTCCGGGGGCGGCTGCCCGATCCGGGGCCGGCCGCCTTTCGGGGTCCCACCACCCCTTCCGGGCCCGGCGGGCGACGGCATGCGAAGGCCCTCCGGCGGCGCCGCGCGGTGCGACCGGAGGGCCCTGGCGGAGCGGACCGCCGCCGTCCGGCGCCTCCGCTCGTGGAAACAGCCCGTTCAGTGCTCCCTGGGCGCGGGGACGGACGGCTCGATCTCGGGATGGACGGTGAGCAGCGCCCGCATCGCGGCCTCGCCCGCGGTGCCGTCGCCGGCGCCCAGCGCGTCCACCAACCGGGCGTGCAGGCCGACCGAGGACTCGGAGGGCCGCTCGCAGGAGATCGCCGGACCACCCGAGACCTGCAGGGCGCAGGCGACGATCCCGGACAGGTGCTCCAGCATCCGGTTGCCGGCCATCTGGAGGACCAGGCCGTGCAGTTCGGCGTCGGCCCGGGTGTAGGTGGAGAGGTCGGCCTGGGAGGCGGCGTGGCCCATGATCTCGACCAGCTCGACCAGGCGCTGCTGGACGTCCTCCCGGCCGTGACCGGCGGCGAGCCGGGCGGCCAGCGGCTCGATCGCCCAGCGGAGCTCGGACAGCTCCCGGCGCTGCTCGTCCCGCTGCGGACCGAAGGCGCGCCACTCGATGATGTCCGGGTCCAGCAGGTTCCAGTCACCGACCGGGCGGACCCGGGTGCCGACGTTCGGCCGGGCACTGACCAGGCCCTTGGCCTCCAGCACACGCAGGGACTCGCGGACGACGGTCCGGGAGACCTCGAACCGCTGGCCGATCTCCTCGGGCACCAGCGGGCGGTCGGCACCGAGGTCGCCGGAGACGATCATCTGGCCGAGCTGCTGGACCAGCTGGCCGTGCAGTCCGCGGCCGCGGCTGCTGGTGGTCTTGCGGCCGACCCGGGCGATGTCGGACTCGGCGCCCTCCCAGCGGGGCGCCGGCGGGGTCGGCCGGTCGGCGTACGAGAAGCGGTCCAGGTCGCCGGGGCCGTGGATGGGCCCTTCGGCGGAACGGGCGGGGGTCATGGTGGGGTGCGCAAGGGTACTCACGCCTCCTTTGTCGGCGATCGGCTGGCGCGGCTTGAGAATTCTCGTGAAAAGCACACGAAAGGGTGATCGACCGTGACTGGATAATTGACTTCTTATCAGGAAGAAACGTGCATTACGGTCACTGCTGGTCGATCTTGGTAGTCCCGGGCAGGACCGTGCTCGAGGAGCAGTCGCGAGGCCCTGGCGGGCCCCGCCCGGGCGGCTCCGCTCGATGTGGCGCTACAGGGCGCGACGGCGGGCCTGGGCCAGCAGGGAGGCGAACAGCAGGACCGCCGCAGGCGTCGCGACCGCGGCGAGCAGCGCCGGATCGGTCAGCGTCACACTCCCCTCCGCCGCCTCGTCGAGACCGCCGTACACCCAGCCGTAGGCCCACTCGATCCCGGACTGGAACGGCAGCAGTTCGGCCGCCTGGGTCGGCCACGGCCTGCCGGTGTGGCCCAGCAGCAGGGCGACGCCGGACTCCAGCAGCGTCGGCAGCGCGCAGACCAGCAGCGCCCCGGACCCGGCGCCGCGGGTCAGCGAGGCGGTCAGCACCCCGGTCCAGCCCGCCAGCACGGTGATCAGGACGAAGGCCAGCAGCGCGGCGGGCACCCCGTGGCCGGCCGCCAGCCCCAGCGGGGCGAACACAGCAGGCAGGTCGGACAGCCCGGACATCCCGGCGCCGGTCAGCACCTCGGCCACCCGGTCCGACAGCTCGGCCGGGTCCGCCCAGGCCGACACCGTGACGCCGTCCGGCAGTGCGAGGTGCGCGACCACCGTGTCGAGCAGCAGGGTGGCCAGCGCCAGCAGCCCCGCCGTCGGGCCGATCACCAGCAGCTTGGCCAGCAGCAACCGCACCCGGCGCGGGTACGACACCTGCGAGGCCGGCAGCCCCGGGTGGCGCACCTCGTGGCCGTACGAGAGCGCGCCCAGCAGCCCGGCGCCGAGCGCGGCGAAGGGCAACGGGGTCAGCGGGAGGGCGGCGGTCAGCAGCCGCACTCCGGCCGGGGCCGCCAGGGGGCCGTCCGGGGCCTGGCTCGCCAGGACGGCGGCCACGACGGCGTCGCCGAGCAGCACGGTGGCGAGCAGCAACCAGGTGGAACGCAGGCCGCGCAGGCGGCGCAGCTCGTAGGCCAGGACACGCACGGTTCACTCGCTCCGGTGGTCGTCGGGGGTGGCGGGGGCTGCGGGAGTGGCAGGGGTCCGGGCGTCCGAGGGCCCGGCGGCGGTCGCGCCCGAGTCGGGGCGGCGGAGGCGGACGGTGTCGTCGGTGAGCAGGTCGTCGGCGTTCACCCGGCGGCCGGGGGGCCGGACCCGGGCGGGCGCCTGCGGGGAAGCCGGGGCCGGGTCGTCGCGGAAGAGCCGGTCGACCGTCACGGCGGGGGCGGGTTCGGCGATGGAGCCGGACCGGGTCGCCACGGTCGGCTCGGGGCGGAGGCCGGCGGGCTCGGGGCGGAGGCCGGCCGAGCCGAGAACGGGGAGCGCGGCGGCGGGGAGTGCCGCAGCGACGGCCACGGCGGGCAGGGCGCGGGTGGGCAGGGAGCCGTCCTCCCGGGGTCGGCGGCCGGAGCTGCTCTTCGGAGCGGCGGTGGCCTCGGTGCCGGTTTCGGCAGCGGAGGCGGCGGCTTCGGTGACGGAGGGGGAAGCCGGGGTCGTCGCGGGCTCGACCGGGCGCGTCACGGCTTCGGCCGGGGCGGGCACGGCGGCCGTTCCGGGGACCCGCCCGACCGCCGGCTGCCGGGTCGGTTCCTGGTCCGCGTCCACGCCCGGATCGGCCTCGGGTCCCGGGTCGAGGCGGAGGTGGCCGGAGCGACCCGAGCCGGCCGACACGACGACCCGCGGCGCCGGCTGTTCGACCACCCGGTCGGCCAGCTCGTGCAGCAGGATCCCGTGGCGGTAGGCGAGTTCGCCGATCTCGGTGCGGTCGATGCCGGCCACCGCGAGACCCACGCTGCCGTCCCGGCGGACGTCCGCGCCCTGCTTGACCAGCAGGTCCGCCAGCCGCGCCATCTGCGGCCCCCGGACGGCCACTTCGGGGCTGAGCCTGGTCTGCCGGAACTCCGCGACCGGCTGGTCGGCCACCAGGCGGCCGCGGTCCAGGGTGACCACCCGGTCCGCGAGCTGGGAGGCCTCCTGCGGGGTACGAGTGGTCACCAGGACCGTTCCGCCGGCGGCGCCGAAGGAGCGCAGGAAGGAGTGGAACCACTCGACGTTGCGCGGCGACAGGCCGTCGGCGGGCTCGTCCAGCAGCAGCGCACCGGGGTCGCCGAGCAGGGCTGCGGCCAGGGCCAGGCGGCGGTGCATGCCGGGCGAGAAGGTGCGCAGCCGTTGCCCGGCGACGGCGGCCAGCCGGGTCTGCTCCAGCAGTTCGTCGGCCCGCCGGGCCGGAACGCCGACGGCCGCGGCGAGCATCCGCAGGTGGCTGCGCGCCTTGCGGCCCGGGTGTCCGGCCACCGCGGCATCCCCGGGGCCGGGCAGCAGCACCCCGACCTCGCGCTCGGGGTGGCGCAGCCGGCGGTAGGGGCGGCCGTCGAAGAGCGTGACGCCCTGGCCGCGTTCGAGCTCGAGCATCAGCCGCAGCGCGGTGGACTTGCCCGCCCCCTCGGCGCCGAGCAGCGCGGTCACCGTGCCGGGCCGGGCGTCGAAGGTCAGATCGAGCACCGCGGGCGGAACGCCCTTGCGATAGACCTTGGTCAGTCCGGTGATCTGGATCATCGCTGGCTGCTCCCATGCCCTCGGCCCACCCGCTCGACGCGGAGCGCCCCTGACGGCGGGCATGCACCCGCGCGGCTCCGCGCCAGCACATTAGGGGGCGGCAACGGCTATTCCGGGCATTACGGGAACGGCACGGGCCCGCCGACGGCCCGCCTCACCCGATCAGGGGACAATCCGATCCTGCGATTCACGGGCGGCCGGTCCGTCCCGAGGGCTGCGGCAGCTTCGGCCGGGCGGAGCGCCGCGCTCGGCGAAGGGGCGCGGCTCCTACCGAGGGGGCCAAGGCGGGGGCGGGAGCTGCTCGCCGCCGCACACCGCGTGGAACTCGTCGACGGCGGCCTGGCCCTCGACCACGATCTCGCCCAGTCGCTCCCGCTCGGCGGCCAGCCGTTCCTGCACCGCGGCGATCGCCTCGGGCGCCGCCTGCTCGGCCTGCATCGCGGCCAGTTCCTTCTCCGTGTCGGTGGTGGTCTCGTCGAGGCTCCGGTAGTCCGCCACCAGCCCCTCGATGAGGGCTCGCTGGTTGGCGCAGTCCTTGATGGCCATCGCGGGGCTCCCTGGGCCGGAAGGCCTCCGGCCGGCGGCCAGAGCGTCCACCGACACTCTGCGCCGCCGTCCCCGGGTCCGCAGCCAGGCCAGGCCATTCGACTGCCCGGGGCCACGCCGTGGCGGGACGGATCCGGGTCGGGATCCGGATCCGGATCCGGGCGGGCCGGGCACGGGACCGGCGGGGCTCAGGACTCCGGGCGGAGCATGGGCGGGTTGAGAACGGTCGCCCCGCCGGCAGTGAACAGCTGGGCCGGGCGTCCGCCCTGACGGGTCGTCGTGCCGCCCGAGGGCAGCAGGAAGCCGGGGGTGCCGGTGACCTTGCGGTGGAAGTTCCGCGGGTCCAGTGCCACGCCCCAGACCGCCTCGTAGACCCGGCGCAGCTCGCCGACGGTGAACTCGGTCGGGCAGAAGGCGGTGGCGAGGGAGGAGTACTCGATCTTGGAGCGGGCGCGCTCCACGCCGTCGGCGAGGATCAGGCCGTGGTCGAAGGCGAGCGGAACGCCGTCGGCCGGGTTCTCACCGAGGAGTTCACCGACCGGGGCCCAGCGGGCGCTGCTGGCGTCGCCGCCGGCCCGGGGCGTCGGCAGGTCGGGGGCGAGCACCAGGTAGGCGACGCTGACCACGCGCATCCGGGGGTCTCGCTGCGGGTGGCCGTAGGTGGCGAGCTGCTCCAGGTGGGCACCGGCCGCGCCGGGGCCGACGGCATCGTGGCCGGGGGCGGTGTGGGCGCGCAGACCGGTTTCCTCGGCCAGTTCGCGGGAGGCGGCCTCGGCCAGTCCCTCGTCGGGGCGGACGAAGCCGCCGGGCAGCGCCCAGTACCCCTGGAACGGTGGCTCGCCTCGTCTGACCAGCAGGGCGCAGAGCGAGTGGTCGCGCACCGTCAGCACCACCAGGTCAACCGTGACAGCGAACGGCGGGAAGGCCGACGGATCGTAACGCGACATGGCGACGATCATAGTCGTCTCTCTGACGATAAGCACAGGCCCGTGCGTGGGCCGCGCGGGGTCGGTCCATCCGCCCGGCCCGGCGCGGCTCGTGTGCGGCCTGCGCAGGCCGGACACGAGCCGGACGCGGCATCGGTGACCGGCGTCACCGGCGCCACCGGCGTCAGGGGCACGGGCGCGTGGCGGCCGGCTCAGCGGGCGACGAGTTGCAGGTCCGCGGACGCCTCCTCCACCATCGCCACGCCGATCCGGCTCACCCGGACGGAGAAGGGCTCGCCCGCCACCCGCAGACCGGTCAGCTCCAGCTCGCCGAGCGGTGCGGTGCTGGCCGGGCGGACCAGCACCCGGCGGCCCGGAACGTCGGGCCGGACCCCGGCGAGGGCGAACACCGCGTGCACGGCGCCGGCCGCGGAGACCGCCGCCGGGCGGCAGGCGGCCGGGTGCGGCACCGGCGGACAGCCGGGGGTGTGCTGCTCCCCCGAGTACATCTCCGGCAGCCGTCCCTCGAAGTGGGCGCTCGCGGCGAGCAGGCCCTCCAGCAGGGTGCCGGCCTCGTTCTCGTGACCGGCCCCGGCCAGTCCGGCGACCGCCAGCGCCGTCTCGTGGACCCGCACCGCGCCGCCTCGGTGGCCCAGCGGGTTGAAGCGGGGGGACTTGGCGCTCAGGGTGCGCAGGCCCCAGCCGCTGTCCAGCTCCGGCGCGACCAGGCGCTGGGCGAGCAGCCGGGTCTGCTCGCGGTCCAGCAGGCTCTCGTGCCGGCCGCCGTCGACGGCGAGCCCGGTGTCCAGCAGGTGCACCAGGCAGGAGGCGACGGCGGGCAGCGGCTGTCCGCCCGGGGCCAGCCCTGCCGCGGGGCGGCCGCCGGACAGGTCGTCGACCCAGAACCGCTCGCGGAAGCGCCCGCGCAGCGCGGCCGCCCAGTCGCGCCAGTCCTCGGCGCCCGGTCGACCGAAGGCCTCCAGCAGCTCGGCCCCGTGCAGGGCGGCACGGTGGGCCTGCGCCTGGACCTCCGCGCGGACGGCGACCGGGTGGGCAGAGCGCTCCTCGGGCGGGCGGCTCAGGTCGGTGACGAAGCCGTCGACCAGACCCTCGCGCAGGGCCGCCAGGGCCCGCTCGGCGGCCGGGAGCAGCTCGGCGACCTCCGCCGGGGGCAGGCCCCAGCGCCAGGCCTCGGCCAACACGGTGACGAACAGCAGTGTGGCCTCGGTGGCGGTGCAGGTGGGCGGCAGCTCGGGACCGCCGTGGCGCAGGGCGCCGGGCAGCAGCCCCTCGGTGCGGCCCGGGGCGGGGGCGAGCAGCTGACGGCGGGCCAGCGCCCGGAGGGTGCCGGCCGCCAGCCGGGTGCCGAGCGGCAGGGTCAGCCGGGCGGCCCAGAGCGCGTCGGCCGGGGCGAGGCCGAAGCGCCAGGGTGCTCCGGAGGCCGGGTAGAGGTCGGTCGGGCGGTCCGGGTCGGCGAGCAGCAGCCCGCCGAGGGCGTCCAGCGAGCGGGAGACCAGCAGGGCGGCCCGGGCGTCGTCGCTGCGGACCTCCGGCTCGGACCAGGGCAGCGGGACACCGGTGCCGCGGCCGCCCGGCGGGCGCGGGCCGCCGGCGGCACTCTCCAGCTCGGTGTGCAGCTCGACCGACCAGCGGGCGCCGGGCTGGACCTCCAGGTCCCAGCGGAGCACGCCGGCGCCGGCCAGGACGGCGTGCGGGGAGGGCTTGGCGCTGACCACGGCGCTGTGTGCCGGGCCCGTCCAGCGCAGCCCGGCGGACTGCACCTGGCCCGGCAGGTCGGGCTGGCGGTGCCCGACGGCGATCTCGGCGACCGGGCCGAGGTCGGTGCCGAGGGCTATCTCCAGCGGCAGCCGGGCGAGCCGCGGACCGGTGTTGCGCACGACCACCGTCTCCACGCCGTCCGCGTGGCGCAGCCGCTCGACGGTGAGCGCAGGGTCCGGGTCGAGGTCGCCGGGGAGGCGGACGGCACCGAGGAAGCGGGCCTGGGCAGTGCTGGTGAGGGTGCCCTGGAGCGGCAGCGGCTCCATGCCGCCCAGCCGCAGCTCCATCCGGGCGAGCACCCGGACGCCGTTGCGGTAGAAGCCGTGCAGGCCGTGGCCGCGCAGCTGGCCGTCGGGGCCGGAGGCGGCCATCGCCGGGGCGTTGACGCAGATCACCGCATGGTGGACGGCGGGCGGCTGCGGGCGCGGCGGGACCGTGGGCCGGCCGGGGCCGGCCGGTGCGCCCGCGGGCCCGGCCGTCGGGACCTGGTCGGGTCGGCCCACCGCCCTGGGCGGCGCGCCGACCACGCTCTCGGCCGGCATGGCCTGTGGTGGCCTCATGGCGGTCACCGGACTCTCCTCCCCTCGGCGGTCCGGTGGCCTGGTCAGGCCGGTGGGCCGCGAGCGTGCTCGATCGCGTGCTGATGATGCCGGGCCGACGGGGCCGTCCCGTCGGCGGGTGTGCCGTGTCTGGCCGTACCCGGTGGCGGGTCGTGCCATGCGGTGCTCGGTACCGGGCCGGTACCGGCGCGCCGCGCCTTCGTTCCGGGGCCCTCACCGTGCCCGGCACACCGTCAGGTCCGGCGCCCCGGCCTGCCGGTGACGCCCTTCCCCTGCGGCCCGCGGCCGCCGGGTCGCCCGGTCCCGTGGTGGCGACCGGTCGCGGTACCGCACGCGGCCGCCGACCGCTGCCGGTGCCCGGGCGGTCGGGTCCGCACCGCCCGGCGATCGGCCCACCCGGACCGGGCGCGGGCCCCCGGGGGTGAACGCCGCGCACCGCCACCAGGTCACGCCCCGACGCTGCGCCGCTGGTCCGGGCGGCCCTGCCGGGCGGTCGTACCGCGTCCGTCGCAACGTCACCGGGGCCTGGTTGGGGGCGCGTCACCGTCCATGGTCCGGAGCCGGCACCCGCCTTTCGGGCCGCCACCGGGCCGGCTCTGGCCGGACGTCGGCCGGGCTCGGCCGTCCGGTCGGACGGGCAGGGCGGTCGAACCGGCGCTCGACCGCCGCCAGGATACGGTGCGGGGGTCGCGGCCCCCGCACCCGGTGACCCCGTGAACCGCGACGCGACCGCTGTGACCAGCAGAGACCGAGGAGTTGCATGTCCACCATCAGCCGGCTGCCCGGGATTGTCACAACCGACCACGTCTTCCAGCTGCCGCTCGACCACGCCGCCCCGCAGGGCGAGCAGATCGAGGTGTACGCCCGTGAGGTGGTGGCCGCAGGCCGCGAGCGGGACGACCTGCCCTGGCTGGTCTTCCTCCAGGGTGGCCCTGGGGGCAAGGCCGCCCGGCCGCTCGGCCGGGACTCCTGGTTGGAGCGCGCCCTGGACGACTACCGGGTGCTCCTGCTCGACCAGCGCGGCACCGGGCGGTCCACCCCCGCGACCCGGCAGACCCTCGCCCGGCGCGGCGGCCCGCAGGAACAGGCGGACTACCTGGCCCACTTCCGAGCGGACTCGATCGTCCGGGACGCCGAGCTGATCCGCGAGCGGCTGCTCGGCGCCGACCGACGCTGGAGCGTGCTCGGCCAGAGCTTCGGCGGCTTCTGCACCCTCACCTACCTCTCCATCGCCCCCGAGGGCCTGACCGAGGCCTTCATCACCGGTGGCCTCGCCGGCCTCGGCAGCTCGGCCGACGACGTCTACCGCGCCGCCTACCCGCGGGTGGTCCGCAAGAACGAGGACCACTACGCCCGGTTCCCGCAGGACATCCGGGCGGTTCGCCGGATCGCGGCCCACCTCGCCGACGCCCCCGCGACCCTGCCGGACGGCGGGCTGCTCACCGTCGAGGCGTTCCAGGCCCTCGGTCTGCTGCTCGGCGGCGACAGCGGCTCCGGCACGCTGCACTACCTGCTGGAGGAGGCCTGGGTGGAGGGCGCGACCGGGCCCGAGCTCTCCGACACCTTCCTGGCCGGTGCCCAGGCCCAGCTCTCCTTCGCGGGCGGCCCTCTGTACGCGGTGCTGCACGAGTCGATCTACGGCCAGCGGTCGGTGGACCAGGGTGGCACCGCCTGGGCGGCCGAGCGGGTCCGCAAGGAGTTCCCGCAGTTCGATGCCCGGGCCGCGCTGGAGTCCGACGCGCCGGTGCTGTTCACCGGGGAGATGATCTACCCCTGGATGTTCGACACCGACCCGGCGCTGCACCCGCTGAAGGAGACCGCGGAGCTGCTCGCCGCCCGTACCGACTGGGCCGACCTGTACGACCGGGCGCGGCTGGCCGACAACACCGTGCCGGTCGTGGCGGCGGTGTACCACGACGACATGTACGTGGACACCGCCGACTCGCTGGAGACCGCCCGCGCGGTGCGCGGCCTGCGGACCTGGATCACCAACGAGTGGGAGCACGACGGCCTTCGGGTGAGCGGCGGCAAGGTGCTGGACCGTCTGATCAAGATGGCGCACGGCGAGGCGTAGCGGCCCGCGGGCCGGCGCCGCGGCGCGGCTCGGCTCAGCGCGCACGGTGCCCTCCTCCCTTCGCCCGCCGGACGCCCCGGCAGCGGTGGAGGCCGGTGCGGGCTGCGGCGGGCGCACACGCCACAGCCCGGCCGAGCCGCAGACCCCGGGCGGACCGTTCCCCGGCCACCCGGGCGTGCCCGGGCATCGCGGCCTGTCCGAGCGGCCGGAGAAGGGCGACCGCCCCGGCACCGCCGCCGTCCGACTCCGGGCCTTCGGAGCCGTCGGCGGCGCCCGGGCCCGGATCGGCCGGTGCCGACACCGTGGACGAGCCCTTCCGGCGACCGCCCCGCCGGTGCCGCCGACCACCGGCGGACCGTGCGGGCCGCTCACCGGGAGCCCCGCTCGCCCCCGGGGCAGCGGGCCCGGAGGCCTCTTCGGCGGACGGCGGTGCCTCGGTGTTCGGTGCCCCGCCCGCCGGAGGAAGCGGTCCGCCGGCCGGGGCCGCGGGCTCCTCGCGCCGCCGCCGCTGGGCCTCGACCGCGGCCAGCAGACCCTGGGGCGTCATGCCGTCGTTGAGCGACTCGTAGAGCAGCTCGGCCAGCAGGTAGCCCGGGGCGAGCCGCAGGACGTGGCCGAGCACGACCCGGGCCGTCGCCGTGTCCCCGGCGACCCAGGACGTCCAGGCCAGCAGGGTGAGCGGGGCCACGGCACAGCCCTCGTACGGCGGCACGGCCCGCCGGGCGAGGAAGCGCCAGAGCCGCTCGGCCGGGGCCAGCTCGGCAGGCCGGGCGTACTCGACGCCGCGGTCCCGCACCAGACGGTCCCGCAGGGCGAGCAGCAGCTGGGCCGTCCGGTCCGCGTCGAGCTCCGTGGCTCCGGCCCGGAACTCGGCGACGGCCTGGTCGAGCAGGGCGATGCGCTGCTCCCGGGCGAGGGCGTCCACGGCCTCGGCCCGGGCGAGCGCCTCGCGCTGGGCGGCGTCCTCCGGCGGGCCGACCGGGTCCAGCCCGCCGATGATCGCCTTCCGGCTGCCGCGCGGCACCAGGCCGGCGACCGTCGCGGCGGCGGCGGCCGGACCGGGATCGGGGCTGCGCCGCACCGGATTGCCCGCCGGCTCGCAGCACCCGTCGCCGCGGCAGAGGAAGGACCACCAGCGGCCGTCCGAGACGCACAGCGACTCCTTGACCGCCACGCCCCGGCGCCCGAAGGCCGCCCGGAGGGCCTCGGCCAGCGGCCGCAGCCCGTCCACCACCGGCGGTGCGTGGGCCGTGCCGGGATCCTGGCAGAGGTAGAGGAGCACCTGGAGCGGCCGGGCGCCGTGCCGCTCGGAGAGGGCGACCAGCAGCGCGGCCGTCTCCTCCGCCGCGGCCGGCCACTGCGCGGGCGACTGCGGCAGGTCCGCCCGGATCACCCCGCCCTGATGGAGGCCGGGCCCGTGGAGCCCGACCGCGACGATGGAGTCGTCCGGGTGGAAACCCAGGAAGTACGGAAGCAGCTCGGCCATGTCGGCCGGACCGCGCATGACGACCGGCCCGTAGTCGGAGGCCGGGCCGAGGGACAGAATGACGTGTTCGTTGTTCATCGCGTTCATGGCCGCAAGAGTGGACGCAATCCGCGGACGATGCCGGAACCGACTTTTTTCCTGTGGATAACTCCGCCTCCGAATTCCCCTTCGCTCATTCGGAGCAGCCGACACTCCCTCCCGCGAGTGGATTTTGACTGCCGTTCAGCGGACCAGCGGATGAAATACACCCCGCCTTCCCCCGTCTCCCCTCCCCCCGCATTCGCCGCTTGTCGGCGGTACGGGGTTACATGGACGCCATGCAGCAGCCCGACACCCACACCACCGCCACCGCCGACCGCGCCGAGGTCCGGGCGCGGGCCGAGGCCGTCCTGCGCGAGCTCGCCGGCCCCGGAGCCGTCCTGCGCGAGGACCAGTGGACGGCCATCGAGGCCCTCGTGGTCGACCGCCGCCGCGCCCTGGTCGTCCAGCGCACGGGCTGGGGGAAGTCCGCGGTCTACTTCATCGCCACCGCCCTGCTCCGGGCCCGCGGCGCCGGGCCGACGGTGATCGTCTCGCCGCTGCTCGCCCTGATGCGCAACCAGGTCGAGTCGGCTGGCCGGGCCGGCATCCACGCCCGCACCATCAACTCGGCCAACACCGACGAGTGGGCCGGGATCCAGGACGAGGTCGCCACCGGGAAGGTCGACATCCTGCTGGTCAGCCCCGAGCGGCTGAACAACCCGGACTTCCGCGACCAGGTGCTGCCCGAGCTCGCCGCCTCCACCGGCCTGCTGGTGGTCGACGAGGCCCACTGCATCTCGGACTGGGGGCACGACTTCCGCCCCGACTACCGCCGGCTGCGCACCATGCTCGCGGACCTGCCGCCCGGCGTCCCGGTGCTGGCCACCACCGCCACCGCCAACGCCCGGGTCACCGCGGACGTCGCCGAGCAGCTCGGCACCGGCGCCACCGACGAGCACGCCCTGGTGCTGCGCGGGCCGCTCGACCGGGAGAGCCTCACCCTGGGCGTGCTCTCCCTGCCCGACCCGGCCCACCGCCTCGCCTGGCTGGCCGACCACCTCGACCGCTTGCCCGGCTCGGGCATCGTCTACACCCTGACGGTGGCCGCGGCCGAGGAGGTGACGGCCTTCCTGCGCGAGCGCGGCTTCCCGGTGGCCTCCTACTCCGGCCGCACCGAGGACGCCGAGCGCCGCACCGCCGAGGCCGACCTGCTGGCCAACCGGGTCAAGGCGCTGGTCGCCACCTCCGCGCTCGGCATGGGATTCGACAAGCCCGACCTCGGCTTCGTGGTGCACCTCGGCTCGCCCAGCTCGCCGATCGCCTACTACCAGCAGGTCGGCCGGGCCGGGCGCGGGGTGGACCGGGCCGAGGTGCTGCTGCTGCCCGGGCGCGAGGACGAGGCGATCTGGCGCTACTTCGCGTCGCTGGCCTTCCCGCCGGAGGAGCAGGTGCGCCGCACCATCGACGCACTGGCCGAGGCCGGTCGGCCGCTCTCCACCGCCGCTCTGGAGCCCCGGGTGGACCTGCGCCGGGCCCGGCTGGAGACCATGCTCAAGGTTCTCGACGTGGACGGCGCCGTCCGCCGGGTCAAGGGCGGCTGGACGGCCACCGGCCAGAGCTGGGAGTACGACACCACCCGTTACGCCAAGGTCGCCGCCTCCCGGGAGGCGGAGCAGCGGGCGATGCGCGAGTATGCGGCGGGCACGGGGTGCCGGATGGAGTTCCTGCGCCGACAGCTGGACGACGAGCAGGCCGCGCCGTGCGGGCGGTGCGACAACTGCGCGGGGCCGCTGCACACTCCGGACGTCTCCGCCGAGACGCTGGCGGCCGCCCGGGCCGCGCTCGGCCGCCCGGGCGTGAGCTTCGAGCCGCGCCGGCTCTGGCCGACCGGGATGGACGCGCTCGGGGTGCCGCTCAAGGGCCGGATCCCGGCGGGCGAGCAGGCGGAGACCGGCCGGGCGCTGGGGCGGCTGTCCGACATCGGCTGGGGCAACCGGCTGCGCACCCTGCTCGCCGAGCAGGCGCCGGACGTGCCGGTGCCCGGCGAGGCGGTGGACGCGCTGGTGGCGGTGCTCGCCGACTGGGCCCGCGGCCCGGGCGGCTGGGCCGGGCCCTCGACGACGGAGGGCGCCCGGCTGGAGCGGCCGGTCGGCGTGGTGACGATGGCCTCCTCGACCAGGCCCCAGCTCGTCGGCAACCTGGGCGCGCGGATCGCCGAGATCGGGCGGCTGCCGCTGCTCGGCCGGATCGGGTACGCCGGGGGGCTGCCCCCGCACGGCGCCCGCAGCAACAGCGCGCAGCGGCTGCACTCGCTGGCCGGCGCGCTGGTCCTGCCGCCGGAGGTGGAAGAGGCGGTGGCCGCCGCCGGGGGGCCGGTACTGCTGGTGGACGACCTCGTCGACTCGGGGTGGACGGTCACCGTGGCCGCCCGGCTGCTGCGCCGGGCCGGGGCGAGCGCGGTGCTGCCGCTGGTGCTGGCCGTGCAGGGGTGACGGGGCGGCGGAAAGCCGCCGGAGGAGCCTTCTCGTTCACCCGATCGGCCTAACAGAAAGGATCATGCGAAGCGATTTCGATCACACCGGTGGAGCGGCCCGAGAAAGGAGTGGCCACCATGCCGATGGCAGTTCGTCCCACCCTTCGGGCGTTGTCGATCAAGGCCCGGCGGCGCCTCCGCGGCGCTCGGCTCGCGGTGGAACATATCCGGCAGACCATGGGCTATCGGATGGCGTTCATCATTTCATCGTTGCCGCTCTGCCCCCGATGCCCCGAGAATTGGGAGGTACCCGAGACCCGGTCCGCTGGACCCGCCCTTCGGCGTACCCAGGCACCCACCTGCCCACGGGCCAGGAAGGAGGATCGTGATCAACGGTATCGGCCGAGGTCAGAATCCCTTCTCCGGGAGCCCGGAACCCAGACGGGTGCTGGATCTGGAGGCCTGGACCGCCTCGGGGATCCCGTTGCTGCGCGACCCCCGCGAGTTCGTCCTGGAACTGCACCAACGCCACCTGCCCCAGCCGGGCACCGTCGCGGTCGCCGTCCTGGACGCGCTCCACCGCCTCGTCGCCTCGGCCTCGTTCACCCCCTGGCCGCACGACACGGACGGCTGGCAGCACCGCAACGCCCTGCTGACGCACCTGCGCCGGATCATCCCGCACGACCTGCGGCTGCCCGAGCCGACCCGGACGGCCGTGCTGCTGCGCTGCCGCGACGGCGCACCCGGCTGGACGGAGCAGGACGGCGCCTGGATGTGGGCGCTGCGGGACGCGTCCGTGCTGCACGGGCTGCGTTGCGGCGCGTACATCGGACTCACCCCGGCGGGCTGGCAGGTCCTCGGCGACGGGCGGGGCGGACGCAACCCGCACGCGGGCTCGTGGGCCGACGGGCCGGTGCACACCGTGACGGAACTGCCGCCGCGCTCGGCGCTGGACGCCCCGCGCAGCCAGCGCACCCGCGAACTGGCGGCCGACCCGGCCAAGCGCGGAGAGGACGCGGCGCGCTCCCCGCAGTCCGAGGCCCCGTGGCCCCCGGCTCGGGTCGCAGCGGCCGAACCGACCCGCCGCACCGGCACCCGCTGAGTCGGCGGCGACCGGCCCCACGGGGGCGGTCCGCCACGGTCCGCCGCCCCACCGACCGCCGCCCCACCGACCGCGAAGGACCGCGGGACGGACCTCGGGCCCGGCACCGTACGACAGCACCGGGCCCGAAGTGGGCGACTGCGGTCAGGCCTTGACCGGGCGGCCCGGCGCGGCACCGGCCGCGCCCACGGCAGCCGGGCCGGCGTCGCCGCAGACCACCAGCAGCGCGGTCGCGTGGCCGAGCGCCTTGGCGTACGCCTCGGCGGCCTTGGCGGACGGTCCGCCGTTGACCACCAGGACGACCACCTCGCGGCGGACCGGACGGGTCAGCGCGGCGTCCGCGTAGAACACGTCCCCGCCCTCGGCGAGCTGCGCCCAGTAGCGCTCCTCACCGAAGGAGAGCTCGTGCTGCTGCCAGGGGTGCGCCTCGTCGACCGTCAGCACCAGGACGTCGCCCGGGCTGCGGCCGGACTCCAGCAGCCGGTCGATCGCGTCGTCGGCGCGTTCCACCGCCTGTGCCGGGGTGGCGGCGATCCGCTGGACCTCCACCTGCGGTGCGGCGGGGGCCGGGCGGCGCGGTGCCGGCCCGGGCTTGGGGGTCAACCGCGGCGGGCCCGGACGGGCGGCGCGCGGCGGGGCCGGGCGCGGGGGCGCCGGACGGGGGCCGGGCACCGGAGCCGGGGCGGCGACGGTGGTGGGTGCGGTGGCGGGGGCTTGTGCGTCCGACTCGCGGGGGAAGGGAACGCCGGGGCCCGGGAGGCTCTCGTGAATCTCCGGCTCCTCGGGGAAGACAGGCATACCCGGATATCTATCAAACGCCGGTCGGACGCACACGGGCACCCCACCCATTGGGCACCGGTCTCCCGCCGCCCCCGCCCGGGCAATTCCAGACGGACCGTCAGAAACCGAGCGTCAACTGTTCGTCGGCGGACTCCCGGCCGGCGCCCGCGTCCTCCCGAACGCGCTTGAGATGACGCCACTTCGGCAGCGCGTCCAAGTACGCCCAGGAGAGCCGGTGGTGCTCGGTGGGGCCGAGCTCCTCCAGCGCGGCCCGGTGCACCGGCGACGGGTAGCCGGCGTTGTCGGCGAAGCCGTACTCCGGGCACCCCTCGCCCAGTTCCGCCATCAGGCCGTCGCGGTGGACCTTGGCGAGCACCGAGGCCGCGGAGACGCAGATGCAGGACTGGTCACCCTTGATCACCGTGCGTACCCGCCAGGGGCCGCCGAGGTAGTCGTGATTGCCGTCCAGGATCACCGCGTCGGGCTCGACCGGCAGCGCCTCCAGCGCCCGAACGGCGGCCAGCCGCAGCGCCGCCGTCATGCCGAGCTCGTCGCACTCCTGCGGGGAGGCCTGCCCGAACGCATACGCGGTGACCCAGTCGGCGAGGACGGGGGCGAGCGCGCGGCGGCGCAACTCGGTGAGCAGCTTGGAGTCGGTCAGCCCCTCCGGCGCCCTGCGCAGGCCGGTGACGGCCGCTCCCACGGTGACCGGCCCGGCCCAGGCGCCGCGCCCGACCTCGTCGAGACCGACGACGATCTTGGCGCCGGCCCGGCGGAGCGAGCGTTCGACGGAGTGCGTCGGGGGGACGATGGGCATGGCGGATTCCGTTCGACTGGGGCAGCCTCCAGCCTAAGCCCGCCTCGCGACCGCCGAATCCGCCTCCCCGGACGGAAGGGGGTCCCCGGCAGTCGAGCACGCGGGGCCGGCGCCCGGACACGCGGGCCCGACACCACGCCCCCCTGGGGGGCCGGCCGCCGGCACTGCCCCTCAGGCCCGGATCAGCGGCTCCAGCACCTCGTCCAGCAGCCGGTCGGCGAAGCCCGGCCCCACGGTCTCCAACCCGCGGATCTTGACCTGGTAGAGCAGCATCGCCGGGATGACGTCCGCCACCAGCGGGGTGGCCGCGCCGGGCCGGACGTCGCCGCGCTCGGCGCCGCGGCGCAGGATCTCCAGGATGGTCCGCGCGGTCGGCTCGATGACCCGGTCGGTGATGAAAGCCTTGAAGACCTCGGCCCGCTCATGGTCGATCTCGCCCATCAGCGCGTTGAGCGCGGAGCCCACCCGGGAGGTCATCGCCTGTGTGAACCCATCGACGAGCTGGAGGAGTTCGTCACGTGCGGACCCGAGGTCGGGGGTGTCGTACGGGCGTGGGAGAGTGGCGTCCAGGGCGTCGATGACGAGCTCGTCCCTGGACGCCCAGCGCCGGTAGAGCGCGGCCTTCCCGGTCCGCGCCGCACTGGCGACGCCCTCCATGGTCAGCCGCGCGTATCCGCCGGAGGTGAGCTGGTCGAGCGCGGCCTCGAAGATCGCGTTCTCCAGTTCCTTGCCCCTGCGCCGCGCCGGCCGCGTCAGCACCTGACGAGCGGCTCGCACCGGACAGAGGGCCGGTTCGACAACCTCCGCCCCCACCCGGGCACCCGGCTCCACGCCCGCACCGGCGCCCGGCCCCGCGACCACCGGCCCGGCGCCCGCCTCCACCGGCCGAACAGCCGCAGGCCGCGTCCCGGCAGGCCGGACAGCGGCCTCCTCTGACACCGGGCCCGCCGAGCCGACCGGCGACCGACCGGACCGGTCAGCCACCAGGCGCCGCACCAACCGTTCCATCGCCACCATCCTTAAGGAACGCTTGCGTTCACAATCATGGCCAGGATATCGTCCCGATTAGTGAACGATCCCGTTCCTTCTCGGCCTGCGCAAGGGCGCAGCGCCAAACCCGGACCGGCGACTCCGCCGAACCCGCACCACCGAGCACATAGCCAGCAGGGGGCACATTCGTGGCTATATCCGACACGCTCAGCAAGAACTCACCACCGCGGACGAGCCAGGGGCGGGGCAAGGGCATCACCCTGACCGTCATCGCGGCCACCCAACTCATGGTGGTCCTCGACGCGACCATCGTGAACATCGCGCTGCCGCACATCAAGGACGCCCTGGGCTTCTCGACCACCGACCTGTCGTGGGTCATCAACGCCTACACCCTGACCTTCGGCGGGCTGCTGCTGCTCGGCGGTCGCGCGGGTGACATCCTCGGCCGCCGCCGGGTGTTCATCTTCGGCACCCTGCTGTTCGGCCTGGCCTCGCTGCTCGGCGGCTTCGCACAGGACAGCGGCCTGCTGCTGGCCGCTCGTGCCCTCCAGGGCATCGGTGGCGCGATCTGTTCCCCGACCGCCTTCGCCCTGATCGCCACCAACTTCGACGAGGGGCCGGAACGCAACCGGGCGTTCGGGGTGTTCTCGGCGGTGGCCGGTTCGGGCGCCGCGATCGGCCTGCTGGCCGGCGGTCTGCTCACCGAGTACCTGAACTGGCGCTGGGTGTTCTTCGTCAACGTGCCGATCGCGATCCTGATCGCGATCGCCGCGCCGCGCCACATCGCCGAGTCCGAGCGCCACCCGGGCCGCTTCGACCTGCCCGGCGCACTCACCTCGACGCTCGGCCTGATCGGCCTGGTCTACGGGTTCATCCGGGCCGCCTCGGACGGCTGGTCGGACAGCGTCACGCTCGGCTCCTTCGCGGCCGGTGCGATCCTGCTCGCCGCCTTCCTCGTGGTCGAGAGCCGCACCGACCAGCCGATCACCCCGATGCACCTGTTCGCCGACCGCAACCGCACCGGCGGCCTGGTGATGATGCTCTGCCTGGCCGCGGCCATGTTCGGCATCTTCTTCTACGTCGTGCTGTTCGTGCAGGGTCCGCTCGGCTACAGCCCGCTGAAGGCCGGCGTCTCCTTCCTCCCGATCAGCGTCGCGATCATCATCGCCGCACAGATCGCCTCCAACCTCCAGGCCAAGTACGGCCCGAAGCCCTTCATGGCGGGCGGCGCGCTGCTGGTCACCGTCGGCCTCACCTGGCTGACCCAGATGAACAAGGACAGCGGCTACCTGGACGGGGTGCTCGGCCCCACGGTGGTGTTCGGCCTCGGCATGGGTCTGATCTTCGTCCCGGTGATGCTGCTCTCCGTCGCGGGCGTCCCGGGCGAGGAGACCGGCGCCGCATCCGGCCTGCTCAACTCGATGCAGCAGATCGGCGGTTCGCTCGGCCTGTCGATCCTGACCACGGTCTTCGCGCACTACGCCACGGCCGAGGCCAAGGCGCAGCTGCCGAAGTTCACGGCCTCGGCCACACCGGAGCAGCTGGGCTACCTGAAGGACCACCAGGACTTCCCGGCGGGCACCGATGCCGCCAACTCGGTCCTCACCCAGGGCATATCGCACAGCTTCATCGTGGGCGCCGCGCTGGCGGCGGTCGCACTGCTGGTCGCGCTCTTCGCGATCAAGGCGAAGGCCGGCGACCTGCCGAGCGACACCGCCGGCGTCGCGATGCACTGAGCCGATCCACCAACCGATGCACTGGTGCACCGATTCGATGCACCGAGCCGATGAGCTGAGCCGATGAGCTGAGCCAGGGCGAGGACGGGGGCCCTGCTCGTCGACCGCGCCGGCGCCGTCCTCACCCCCGCACTCCGCGCGGAACTCC
>NZ_JBFBFA010000042.1:0-66460 GCF_040683915.1 Kitasatospora sp. NPDC093102
GTCGAGGGCGACGACGCGGGTCTCCCCCTCCCCGTAGACCTTGTTCAGGCCGGTGGCTCGGGCGGCCGCCAGGCCGGTGTGGACGGCGGTTGCGGAGAACGTCACGTGGACTCCTGGTGCGGATGAACGGAATGTTTGGTTCCGTAACATCATCCCAAGCTGTTCGAATGCGACGCGTATGCCGCGAGGGCGGTCGGCCCCCGCCGACCCGGCGGGGTGGCGGGGGCGCTCTCCTCCTCAGGTATGACCCGACCCCTGAGGACCAAGGGCCCGGCCGGCTGCTGGGGGCCGGGATCGAGACCGCCTATTCCACTGCCACGCCGAAGGCCGACGCCAGCCCGGCCAGACCGTTCGCCACCGCCCGTCCGGACGGGCTGAACTCCCAGCCGCCGCCGGCCCGGCGGAACGCCCCGAGCAGCATCGCGCTGTCCGGTACCCCGCCGGTCGGGCCCGCCCAGGTGCCCGGGCCGCCCGCGCCCGGCCCGTACGCGGCGGCGAGAGCCAGCCCGTGCACATAGCCGAGCGGCAGCGCCGGGTGCTCCTCCTCCTCGGTGGAGACGGCGACCACCACCTCGTCCACGGCGGCCGGCAGCCGGTGCAGGTCCAGGGCCAGCCGGACCGCCCGGGTCGGCCGGCCCGGCACCGAGTGGGTCGGATGCAGCCGGACGGCGCCGTCCGGGTCCTGCGGGCTGTTGAAGAACACGAAGTGCTCGTCGCTCAGCACCCGGCCGCCGGCGCACAGGAAGGCGGTGACGTCCAGCTCCACCGCGTCCCCGCCGGCCGTCCGGCTCTGCCAGCTCACCGTGAGGGCGGTCTCGCCGGCCTCCTCGGGCTTGTCGTCCGCAGCCGTGGCGGCGGCGGCGGCACCGCCGCCGAGCCGGCCGCGCAGGCCCTGCTCGGCGAGCAGGGCGACCAGCTCCGGGCCGCTCACCAGGGTCAGCGGCTTGCCCTCGATGTAGCTGTACGAGCCGCGGCCGAACCCCGCGGTGGTGACCAGGATGCCCTTGATCGCGCCGTGGTGGCGGACGGTGGACTCCAGGTCGCGCACCGCCGTCGGCGGGACGGTCTTCTTGTAGCGCTTCGCCTGGATCACGATCTTGCCGCCGGTCACCGGGTCCAGGTCCTCGGCCACCACGTCCACCCCGACGTCGCCGCTGCGGGCCGTGGTCATCACCCGGAAACCGCGCAGCCGGAACAGCTCGGCGATCAGGTCCTCGAAGTCCAGCGGGTCCATCGCGAACAGGTCCGGCTCGTCCTCGCCGCCGTGTCCGGCCAGGCTCCCGCCGATGCTCTCCGGCCGCCGCTCCGGGCGCACCTCGTCCAGCCGCTCCGGGCGCGCCGACAGCCGGCCGCCCAGGCCCTGGAAGCACTCCACCGGGGCCACCCGGTCCAGCGCCAGGGCGGCGAAGCCGGCCCGGGTGGCGGTCAGGGTGGAGAGGAAGCGCTCGGCCTCCCGGCCGGTCGCCGGGTCGATGCCGAGGACGAAGCCGTTCAGCACCACCGAGTCCAGGAGCCCGTCCCGGTCCGCCCGGAACAGCTCCGCCGCCACCCGCAGCGCCGACTGCGCCAGCACCTCCCGGTACAGCGCCTTGCGCTCCGTCGCCGGACGGGCCACCTCCGCCTCGCGGTCGTCCGTCTTCACGTACCGCACCCGGGCGGCGGCCGGCACCACGTCCGGCCCGGGCAGCTCCCAGTCCACCACCAGCTGGCGGCTCCCGGCGTCGAAGGCCGCCACCAGCCGGTGCGGGAAGCCCTCCGGCCAGGCCGCCGAGGCGTACAGGCCGGCCGTGAAGTACTCCTGCACCGCCTCCGGCTCACCCGCCCGCAGCCGGCGCAGCAGCTCCTCGGTCCGGGCGCCGAGCTCCTCCTGCTGCCGACGGGACTGCTCGACCCGGGCCAGGTACTCCTGGTGGTACGCGGCCAGCCGGTGCTGCCGGTCGGCCTCCCGGGCCTGCGCGGCGTACCAGTCCTGCTCGAACCGCGCACGGGCCTGGGCCAGGTACTGCTCGTACTGCTGCCGCACACCCGGGTTGCGGGCCTGGACCGGGTCCGGCGGCGGCACGAAGTACCGGGCCGAGGACTGGTCCGGCATCGGCACCGGCTCGCCCAGCGGCCCCGGGTCGAACGGCGGCACCGGCTGCGGCGCCAGCAGGGCCTGCGGGCCGAAGGCCGGCGCGGCCAGCCCGGCGGCCAGCAGCCCCCTCAACTCCTCGACCCGGGCGTCCAGCTCGGCCGTCCGCCGGGCGACCTCCGCCTCCCGCGACTGCTGGTAGGCGCGCTGCGCCTCGCGCTCGTCGCGGGCGGCCGCCTTCTGCGCCTCGCGCTGTTCCCGCTCCCGGCGGCGCTGCTCCGCCGCCTCGGCGCGCCACCGGGCCTCCTCCCGGCGCTGCTGCTGTCGCTGCGCCTCCGCCCAGATCGCCAGCACCCCGCTGCTCCGCCGCCCCGACACCGTCCGCCCACCCCATTCGTCTCGCGCCGACTCGGCCGCTGCCGCGTCGCCTCCCGGCCACGCCGCCGACCGCGCCCGCCACAATAGAACGTGAACACCCCGCCCGGCCAAGTGCCGGTGACCTGCGGGCCCGTCCGGCCCCGGCGGGGCGGTGGTGGCGCTCCGTCAGCCCCCTTCCGGGCCGTCCCGCCGGGGTTCCGGCCCCGGGGCGTCGGCCGCGGTGCGCGGGGGACGTTCACTCCGCCGGGGCGGCGTGCCAGCGCCAGTCGGTGCGCGGCGGGTGGCCGGGCAGCGGTGCGCGGCCGGTGGCCCAGAGGAGGGTGGGCCAGGGGTCGGCGATCGGGACGTCGGGGAACAGCCGGGCGAGGGTGCGCTCGCACAGGTGGGCGGGCGGGCTCCAGGGCAGGCCGAGGCCCTGGGCGACGTCGTGGAGGTGGACCAGCGTCTCGACCAGGCTCATGGCCACGAAGCCGGTCGGGTCGGCGAGTCCCCACGGGTGGTAAGCCCGGGCCTCCGGCGGGGTGACGCGGGCCACGGCGACCATCAACCCGCCGCTCGCCTCCAGGACTTCGAGCAGTCCGTCGGGGCCGGCGGCCGGCTCGGCGCGCACGAAGTTGTTCGGCGCCCCGGGCGAGCGGCGGGTCGCCGCGAAGGGCACGTACCGGTCTTGCGGCGGCCGGGCCGGGCCGAGCTGGGCGGCGTAGGCGAGCAGGTCGTCGGCGAGGTGCTCGACCGTTTCCCGGCAGGTCCAGGCGATCGGGCCGGCGGTCCGTGACCAGTCCGCGTCCGCCGGGGCGGCGCGCAGGGTGTCGACGGCGAGGCGCAGGGCGAGGGCGAGGTCGTCCGGGGTGGGTGAATCGATCATGCCGGGACGGTAGCAAGGCCCCGGGGCCGGAGCCCGCGGAAGGTCCGGCCGCCCGGTGCCCTCCGGCGGACCGGGCCGCCCTGTCGGTGGGTCCGGGTAGTCTCGACGGCTACCGACGGCAAGGAGAAACGTGACGATCCCCCCGCAGCACCCCCGGCCGTCCGCCCGGCCCGGCGGCTGGATCTCCACCGGCCTGAGCTGGCGGGACGGCCACGCCGTGCTCGGGGCCGCGTGCGGCGCCCGGGTGCACGAGCGCGCCGTCGCGCCGGGGGCGGAGGTCGGCTGGCTGCTGGGCGGCCCGCGCCGTTGCGTCGGGGCCTGGCTGGCCGGGGCGACGGAGCGAACGCCCTGCCCGCACCACGCGGTGATCGATCCGGACGGCGGCGCGACGCAGTGCCCGGCCTGCCAGAGCGTGGACCGCGGCCTCGCCCTCGCCCGGGACCAGATCCTCGACGACGGCCGCACCTACCTGCTCTACCTCGCCTGGTTCGGCGAGGGCCTGCTCAAGGTCGGCCTGACCGCCGAGCAGCGCGGTGACAGCCGGCTGCTCGAACAGGGCGCGCTGGCCTACGCGTTCACCGCCCGCGGCGCCCTGCCGGCGATCCGGCGCGCCGAACTCACCGTCGCCGCCTCGGGCCTGGCCCGCGAGCGGTACAAGTCCCGGCTCAAGACCGACCACTGGTGGTCGCACGGCGACGCCCCGCACCGCCGCACGGTGCTCGCCGAGGCCCGCGCCCGGGCGCACGGGCTGCTGGAGGGCCACGCCCTGGAACTGCTCGCCGACCGTCCGGTGGTCGACCACGTCGAGCGCTACGGCCTGGCCGGCGGCGCCCCGGAGGCGTACCGGGAGATCGTCGGGCTGGCCGACGGCGCGGTCGTCGCGGGCCGGCTCCGGCCGCCGGTGGGCCGGCACCTCTTCCTCGACCAGACGGACGGCTCGGGCCCGCTGCTGCTGGACACCCGGCTGCTCACCGGCTGGACGCTCAGCCCGGTCACCGGCCGCGGCTGCGAGGGGCTGACCCTCCACGAGCGACTGCGTCCGCCGGAGCCGGACACCCAGGAGGCGCTGTTCTGAGAGCTCCTGCGGAACCGCTCCGAACAACGCCCTGATCACCGACACCTGGCTGGCCGCCTACGGCGCGGCCTTCCCCTCCCGTGTGGAGGCCGCCGGGGCGATCGGCTGGGCGAAGGGCTTCGCGACCGGGGCGCACGCCTTCGAGACCCCGAGCGCCGAGGCCCGCGCGGCGCTCGCCGCCCTGCCCGCGCTCGCCCTGTGGGGTGCGGCCGACCGGACGCTCGCTGCCCGGCATTTCCTGCCGCTGTTCGCCGAGGCCTTCCCGCGCGGCCGGGCCGTCGAACTGCCCGGCGTCGGCCACTACAGCCCCGAGGACGCCCCGGACACCGTGGCCGACCTGGTGGAGCGGTTCTTCGCCGAGAGGAGGGGGAGCGGTGTAGGCCGGCGCCCGGGGGCGCCGGGCACCGGCCGGGCGGTCAGCCGCTGGTCAGGGCCAGGAGTCGGTGGGTCCGCGAGCGTGGCCCGCGGTGGTCAGCCCAGCTTGCTGCGCACCACGCCGGGGCCGGACCTGGCCCGGCGGGACAGCGGCGGCCGGGACGGGCGGACGTCGAAGCGCGCCGGCTGCTCGGCCGCCTCGGCGGCCCGCCTGGCCAGCGCGGCCCGGGCGGCGGCCAGCGCGACCCGGGCGAGCAGCGGGTCCTCCCGGACGCCGGTTGCGTGCTTGGCGCTCTGGCAGGCGGTGCACCAGACCGGCGAGGCCGGCCCGTCCGGGTACACCATCTCCTCGGGCGGCAGGTAGTGCCCACCGCACTCGACGCACTCGAAGACGAACCTCATCCGATGATCACCGTCCCGGATCCGTGGCACCGACCGCAGGGCGACCAGAAGGTGTGGACGCTGGGCACCATGCTTCCTTCCTCGTCCAGTTCGACCGTTGCCTCGGTCTTCTGGGTCCCCCCGGACCCGCCGCAACCGGAACAGGACTGAACCTCGGGCATATGCCGTCCTTCCGTGGCGGAGCACCACCGTAGCGCGATTCTCCGTCAGGAAGCACCGCTCCCGGCGATCCACCACCCGTACGGGTAGCGCGAATCGCCGCCGCACGCCCCGCGGAACGGCGTCGGCCCCTCGCCTGAGCACCGGAGCGAGGGGCCGACCGTACGAGAGGGAGTGTCAGCCGCGGGCGGCCCGCAGGAACTCCCGGTTCATCGCCGCGATGCTGGGCAGCGGGATGCCCTTGGGGCAGGCGGTGGCGCACTCACCGGTGTTGGTGCAGCCGCCGAAGCCCTCGGCGTCCATGGCCGAGACCATGTTCCGCACCCGGGCGGCCCGCTCCGGCGCACCCTGCGGCAGCACGTTGAGGTGCACCACCTTGGCGGAGGTGAAGAGCATCGCCGAGCCGTTCGGGCAGGCCGCCACGCAGGCACCGCATCCGATGCACTCGGCGTGCTCGAAGGCGGTGTCGGCGGCCTCCTTGGGGACGGGTGTGGCGTGCGCCTCGGGGGCGCTGCCGGTGGGCGCGGTGATGTAGCCGCCGGAGCCGATGATCCGGTCGAAGGCCGAGCGGTCCACCACCAGGTCCTTGACCACCGGGAAGGCCGCCGCCCGCCAGGGTTCGACGTCGATGGTGTCGCCGTCCCGGAAGTGCCGCATGTGCAGCTGGCAGGTGGTGGTGCGCTCGGGGCCGTGTGCCTGGCCGTTGATGACCATGCCGCAGGCGCCGCAGATGCCCTCGCGGCAGTCGTGGTCGAAGGCGACCGGCTGGTCGCCGCGGGTGATCAGCTCCTCGTTGAGGGTGTCCAGCATCTCCAGGAAGGACATGTCCGGGCTGATCCCGCTGACCCGGTAGGTGGTCATCGAGCCGGGTGCGTCCGGGCCCGCCTGGCGCCAGATGCGCAGGGTGAGGTTCATGCGTAGCTCCGCTGGGTGGGGTGGACGTACTCGAAGTCGAGTTCCTCGCGGTGGAGGACGGGTGCCGCGCCGGTGCCGGTGAACTCCCAGGCGGCGGCGTAGGAGAACTCCTCGTCGCGGCGGGCGGCCTCGCCGTCGGGGGTCTGGCTCTCGGTGCGGAAGTGGCCGCCGCAGGACTCGGCGCGGTGCAGCGCGTCCAGGCACATCAGCTCGGCCAGCTCGAAGTAGTCGACCAGCCGGTTGGCCTTCTCCAGCGACTGGTTGAGCTCCTGTCCGGTGCCGGGCACCTTGATCCGGCGCCAGAACTCCTCGCGCAGCCGCGGGATCCGCTCCAGCGCCCGCCGCAGCCCGGTCTCGTCGCGGGCCATCCCGCACTCGTCCCAGAGCAGTTCGCCGAGCTCGCGGTGGAAGGAGTCCGGGGTGCGGTCGCCGTCCACCGCGAGGATCAGGTTGAGCCGGTCCTCGACCTCGGCCTCCGCCTCGGCGAGCACCGGGTGGTCGGCGGGCACGGCCGGCAGCGGGTGGCGGGCCAGGTAGTCGTTGACGGTGGGCGGCAGCACGAAGTACCCGTCGGCCAGGCCCTGCATCAGGGCGCTGGCGCCGAGCCGGTTGGCGCCGTGGTCGGAGAAGTTGGCCTCCCCGATCGCGAACAGCCCCGGGACGGTGGTCTGCAGGTCGTAGTCGACCCAGAGCCCGCCCATCGTGTAGTGGATCGCCGGGTAGATCCGCATCGGCACCCGGTACGGGTCCTCGGCGGTGATCCGCTCGTACATCTCGAAGAGGTTGCCGTACTTGGCCTCGACGGCGTCCCGGCCCAGCCGGCGGATCGCGTCGGCGAAGTCCAGGTAGACGCCCTGGCCGCCGGGGCCGACACCGCGGCCCTCGTCGCAGACGTTCTTGGCGGCCCGGGAGGCGATGTCGCGTGGCACCAGGTTGCCGAAGGAGGGGTAGATCCGCTCCAGGTAGTAGTCCCGCTCCTCCTCCGGGATCTGCCCTGGAGGCCGGTTGTCGCCCTCGGCCTTGGGCACCCAGATCCGGCCGTCGTTGCGCAGCGACTCGCTCATCAGGGTGAGCTTGGACTGGTGGTCGCCGGAGCGCGGGATGCAGGTCGGGTGGATCTGGGTGAAGCACGGGTTGGCGAAGTAAGCGCCGCGCCGGTGCGCCCGCCAGATCGCGGTGGCGTTGGAGTTCTTGGCGTTGGTGGAGAGGTAGAACACGTTGCCGTAGCCGCCGCTGGCGAGCACCACGGCATCCGCGGTGTAGGAGCGGATCTCCCCGGTGACCAGGTCGCGGGCGACGATGCCGCGGGCCCGGCCGTCGACCACCAGCAGGTCCAGCATCTCGGTGCGCGGGTGCAGCTCCACGTTCCCGGCGGCGATCTGCCGGGAGAGCGCCTGGTAGGCGCCGAGCAACAGCTGCTGGCCGGTCTGGCCGCGGGCGTAGAAGGTCCGGGAGACCTGTACGCCGCCGAAGGACCGGGTGTCCAGCAGGCCGCCGTACTCGCGGGCGAACGGCACGCCCTGGGCCACGCACTGGTCGATGATCTCCACCGACACCTGGGCCAGCCGGTGCACATTGGACTCGCGGGCGCGGAAGTCGCCGCCCTTGACGGTGTCGTAGAACAGCCGGCGGATCGAGTCGCCGTCGTTGCGGTAGTTCTTGGCCGCGTTGATGCCGCCCTGGGCGGCGATCGAGTGGGCCCGCCGGGGGGAGTCCTGGAAGCAGAACTGGACCACGTGGTAGCCCTGTTCGGCCAGGGTGGCGCCGGCCGCACCGCCGGCCAGGCCGGTGCCGACCACGATCACCGTGTGCTTGCGCCGGTTGGCCGGATTGACCAGCTTGGCGTCGAACCGCCGCTGGTCCCAGCGCTGTTCGATCGGCCCGGCGGGGGCCTTGCCGTCGGCGACCGGCTCGCCGAGGGTGTAGTCGACGTACCTGCTGCTCACTTCACCACTGCTCATTTGACGACTCCGGTCATCACGGCCACGGGGACGGACAGGAAGCCGGCCGTCAGCACCAGCGCCAGGCCGTTCGCGATCAGCTTGAGAGCCCGGTCGCGGCGGGCGTTGTTGGCACCGAGGGTCTGCGCGGCGCTCCAGAACCCGTGCCGGATGTGCAGGCCGACGGCCAGCATCGCGACGACGTAGAACACGTCCACGTACCAGCGGCCGAAGGAGGCCACGACGTTCTGGTACGGGTGGCCGTGCTCGGCGGCCGGGTTCACGGTCAGCGTGGTGAGGTCGAGGATGTGCCAGACGATGAACAGCGCCAGGATCACCCCGCCCCAGCGCATCGTGCGGGTCGCGTAGCTCGCGCGGCGGCGCCGGTGCACGTACGTGCTCGGGCGGGCCGCGAGGTCGCGGCGGCTGAGCTGGTAGGCGGAGACGCCGTGCAGCACCACGGCGGCCAGCAGGCCCGCCCGGGCGATCCACAGGAACCACTCGTGGCCCAGGAAGGGCTGCCCGATGGTGCGCAGCCAGGCCGCGTAGCCGTTGATGTCGTCCGGGCCGAAGAACACCTTGAGGTTCCCCAGCATGTGCGCGACCAGGTACAGCAGCATGACCAGTCCGGTGACGGCCATGACCGCCTTCTTGCCGACGGTCGACCGCCACAGGGTCGCCAGGGTGGACGGATGCCGGGCCGTCCGAGTCGCGGTTGTCATGGCTGCAACGGTAGGGACGGCGGTTCGGTGCGTCCAAGACATGATGCGGCTCGTGACGATAGGCACTGACTATCGATGCGGCCTATCCTGGCCATGTGCAGCTCCAGCAACTCCGCTACTTCCTGGCCGTGGCCGAGACCCGGCACTTCACCCGGGCCGCCGAGGCGGCGCACGTCGCGCAGCCGTCGCTCTCGCAGCAGATCCGTTCACTGGAACGGGAGTTGGGCGCCGAACTGTTCCACCGCACCCGGGGCAACATCGCGCTGACCGACGCCGGGGACGCCCTGCTGCCGCTGGCCCGGCGCATCCTCGCGGACACCGAGAGCGCCCGGCTGGCCGTGCAGGAGACGGTGCAGCTGCGCCGCGGCCGGGTGCGGCTGGGGGCGCCGCCGAGCCTGTGCACCAGCCTGGTGCCGGACGTGCTGCGGGTCTTCCGGGACCGCTACCCGGGGGTGACGCTGATGGTCCGCGAGGGCGGCTCGCGCGACCTGGTGCGCTGGCTGGCGGCGGGGGAACTGGACCTCGCGCTGGTCATCACCCCGCCGAGCGGGGAGTCGGCCCCCGCCCTCGCGGTCACCGAACTGCTGCACGAGGAACTGGTGCTGGTCTCCGCCGTGGGGCGCGCCCGGCGCACCGTGCGGGTGGCCGAACTCAAGGGGCGGCCGCTGGTGATGTTCCGGGAGGGCTACGACCTGCGCGAGGCGACCCTGGCGGCCTGTCGGGCGGCCGGGTTCGAGCCGGAGTTCGCGGTGGAGGGCGGCGAGATGGACGCGGTGCTCGGCTTCGTCCGGGCCGGGCTCGGACCGGCCGTGCTCCCCGGCATGGTGGCGGCCCGCTCGGGCCTGACCGTCACCCCGTTCGCCGGGCCGGGCCTGGGCCGCACCATCGCGGTCGCGCACGGCCACGAGGTGCCGCTCACCCGCGCCGCCGAGGCGCTGCACACCACCCTGCTGGCGCACCTGCGGGACGCCGCCCGGGACGGCGAACTGCCGCCGGGCACCCGGCTGTTGCTGTGACGGAGGCCCGGGGTGGGCTCACCCCGGGCCTCCGCCTGCCGTAGTGTCAGGCCGGCAGCACGCCCTCGATCGCGGCGACCAGCTCCGCCGACTCCGGCTCGATGCGCGGGCGCAGCCGCGCCGCCACGGTGCCGTCCGGGGAGATCAGGAACTTTTCGAAGTTCCAGGAGACGTCCCCGGCCTGGCCCTCCTCGTCGGCGACCTCGGTCAGCCGGGCGTACAGCGGGTGCCGGTCCTCCCCGTTGACGTCGATCTTCTCGAAGAGCGGGAAGGTCACACCGTAGGTGGTGGAGCAGAAGGTGCGGATCTCCTCGGCGCTGCCCGGCTCCTGCCCGGCGAACTGGTTGCAGGGGAAGCCCAGCACGGTGAAGCCGCGCCCGGCGTACCGCTGCTGGAGCCGCTCCAGGCCCTCGTACTGCGGGGTCAGGCCGCACTTGGAGGCGACGTTGACGATCAGCAGCGCCTTGCCCTTGTGGTCGGCCAGCGAGGCGGGCGCGCCGTCGAGGGTGCGCAGCGGGATGTCGTACAGGCTCACGGTGGTGGTCCTTTCGGAAAGTCGTCGGGCCGGGCCTCTTCCGGGGCCACGGTAGCGGGCGCGACCTGATCGACTCCGGTCGGCGTGCCGGTGTTCCGGGCGTGCGGGGGCGTGCGAGCGGCTCGTCGCCCCGCACGACCGGCGCGCGCGACCGGTCAGGGCGCCAGCGGCCTGACCGCCGTCGGGGCGTGCTCGGGGAGGGTGGCGAGCTCCTCGAACTCGTTGACCTTGTCGATGTCAGCGGCGGCCATCGAGATGTTGGTGACCCGTTCCAGGATCGCCTCGACCACGACCGGGACGCGGAACTCGGCGGCCAGCTTCTTGGCTTCCTCGAAGGCCGGCAGCAGGCCCTCCGGTTCGGTGACCCGGATCGCCTTGCAGCCCAGGCCCTCGACGACCTTGACGTGGTCCACGCCGTAGACGCCCAGCTCCGGCGCGTTGACGTTCTCGAACTCCAGCCTGACCTGGAAGTCGATGTCGAAGTTTCGCTGCGCCTGGCGGATCAGCCCCAGGTAGGAGTTGTTCACCAGCACGTGGACGTACGGGATGCGGTGCTGGGCGCCGACCGCCAGCTCCTCGATCATGAACTGGAAGTCGTAGTCGCCGGAGAGCGCGACGACCTGGCCCCCGGGATCGGCGGTGGCGACGCCCAGCGCGGCCGGGATGGTCCAGCCGAGCGGGCCGGCCTGGCCGCAGTTGATCCAGTGCCGGGGCCGGTAGACGTGCAGCAGCTGCGCGCCGGCGATCTGGGACAGACCGATGGTCGTGACGTAGCGGGTCTCCGGGCCGAAGGCCCTGTTCATCTCCTCGTACACGCGCTGCGGCTTGAGCGGCACGTTGTCGAAGTGGGTGCGGCGCTGGAGCCGGGCCCTGCGCTCCTGGGTGGAGGCGGCCCAGGCGCTGCGGTCCTTGAGCGTGCCGGCGGCCCGCAGCTCGCGCGCCACCTCGACGAACAGCTCCAGCGCGGCCTTGGCGTCGGAGGCGATGCCGAGGTCCGGGGCGAAGATCCTGCCGAGCTGGGTGGGCTCGATGTCGACGTGGACGAACGTGCGGCCCGCGGTGTAGACGTCCAGGCCGCCGGTGTGGCGGTTGGCCCAGCGGTTGCCGATGCCGAGGACGAAGTCGGAGGCGAGGAAGTTCTCGTTGCCGTAGCGGTGCGAGGTCTGGAGGCCGACCATGCCGGCGTTCAGCTCGTGGTCGTCCGGGACGATGCCCCAGCCCATCAGGGTCGGGACCACCGGGACGCCGGTGAGCTCGGCGAACTCCAGCAGCAGCTCGCAGGCGTCGGCGTTGATGACGCCGCCGCCCGCGACGATCAGCGGGCGCTCGGACTCCTGGAGCAGTGCGACGGCCTTCTCGATCTGGGTGCGGTTGGCGGCGGGCTTGTAGACCGGAAGCGGCTGGTAGGCCTCCGGGTCGAAGTCGATCTCGGTCAGCTGGACGTCGATCGGCAGGTCGATCAGGACCGGGCCGGGGCGGCCGGAGCGCATCAGGTGGAAGGCCTGCTGGAACACCCCGGGGACCTGGGCGGCCTCCAGCACGGTGGTGGCGGCCTTGGTGACGGGCGCCGCGATCGAGGCGATGTCGACGGCCTGGAAGTCCTCCTTGTGCAGCCGGGCGACGGGCGCCTGACCGGTGATGCAGAGGATCGGGACGGAGTCGGCGATGGCCGAGTACAGGCCGGTGATCATGTCGGTGCCGGCCGGGCCGGAGGTGCCGATGCAGACCCCGATGTTGCCGGCCTCGGCACGGGTGTAGCCCTCGGCCATGTGGGAGGCGCCCTCGACGTGCCGCGCCAGCGTGTGCCCGATTCCGCCGGAGGCCTTGAGTGCGGCGTAGAACGGGTTGATGGCTGCGCCCGGCACGCCGAACGCGACCTCGACTCCTTCGAGCTTGAGGATCTCCACGGCCGCGCGGGCGGCTGTCATACGAGGCATCGGATCTCTCCTGCGTCGGCCCGCAGTGGCTCGGAGGGCTCATCTCTCGAATTCCACCATACGGAAGATTGGTTTCTGTATGCGAAAACAAGGTAGGGCGGGGTTCGTGAGGGCGTCAAGAGGACTTCAACAGAATGTGGAGGCCCGGGGCGGGGCGGCCGGGCAGGGAGATTCGCACGTCAGGACGGTCATCGCGCTGGTGTGCCCGTGGAAGCGGACGCTCCGCGCCGGAAAGCGCAGCCGGTGTGCAGTGCCCGTGAAGGGGCGGTGCCGCCTGTGGGCCCGCCCCGCCACCCTGGGTACCGTCGGTGGCACGCCGGGCCCGTGACGTCCAACTGAGGCCGCGGCAGGGGGGATCGGGAGCGCCGGGGAGCGGGGGAACTCCGCCGGCGGCCCCGCCCAGGACCAGCGTGCCCGGTCCGCCGCACCCGAGCGAGGAGCGCGCCCCCCGGCCGCACCGACCCGACACCCGCCGCCGCGATCCGGTCCGCCCGGACCCGTGGCCGTACCGCTGTCGCCGCCCCTCCGCGGCCCCTTCCCCCTCTCCCTGCTCCCCGCCCTGCAACGGCGCGCCCGCTGCGGCGGGTGCGCGGAAGGAACGTCCCCATGCGCTGCTGCACCCCTGCCCGGTCCCTGGCGGTGACCGGGTGAACCCGCCGCCCCACCGGAGCGACAGCCCGCCGGGCCGCCTCCGCAAGCACGGCCCGCCGGGCCGGCCCCGCACCCCGGCCGCCGCCCTGCGCGCCGTCCCCTGGCGCCATGACCTGCCCGCCTCGCTGGTGGTGTTCCTGGTCGCCCTCCCGCTCTGCGTCGGGGTGGCCGTCGCCTCCGGCGTCCCGGCCGAACTCGGGCTGGTCACCGGGATCGTCGGCGGCCTGGTGGCCGGCCTGCTGCCCGGCAGCAGCCTCCAGGTCAGCGGACCCGCCGCCGGGCTGACCGTCCTGGTCGCCGACGCCGTGCAGCGCTTCGGTGTCGGCGCGCTCGGCCTGCTGGTGCTCGGCACCGGCCTGCTCCAGCTGGCGATGGGCGCCCTGCGGCTCGGTCGCTGGTTCCGGGCGATGTCCGCCTCGGTGGTGCACGGCATGCTGGCCGGCATCGGACTGACCCTGGTGTTCGGCCAGCTCTACGCGCTCGCCGACCGCCGCGCCCCCGCCACCGGGCCGGAGAAGATCGCCGGACTGCCCGAACTGCTGGGCGACGTGCTGACCGCCGAGGCCGACCGGAGCGCGGTCGCCCTCGGCCTCGGCACCCTGCTGGTCCTGGTCGGCTGGAAGTACCTGCCGGAGCGCGCCGCCCGCGCCGTCCCCGCTCCGCTGGCCGCCGTCGGCCTGGCCGCCGCCGTCACCGCGGCCGCGGACCTGCCGGTGGCCCGGATCCGGGTGGCCGGGCTGCTCGACGTGGTCCACCTGCCCGACCGCGACTCGCTGACCGCCCTGGCCGGCACCGCCGGGCTCGGCACGGTCGTCGCCTTCACCCTGATCGCCTCCGCCGAGACGCTGTTCAGCGCCGCCGCCGTCGACCGGATGCACCACGGCCCGCGCACCGACTACGACCGCGAGCTCACCGCCCAGGGCGTCGGCAACGCCGTCTGCGGACTGCTCGGCGCGCTGCCGATGACCGCGGTGATCGTGCGCAGCGCGACCAACGTCCAGGCCGGCGCGCGCACCAAGGCCTCGCGGGTGCTGCACGGCGGCTGGCTGCTGCTGTTCACCGCGCTGCTGCCCGGCGTGCTCGGGCTCGTCCCGATCACCGCGCTGGCCGCCGTGCTGGTGCACGCCGGCGCCAAACTGGTGCCGGTGCGCCGGATCGTCGCCCTCTGCCGCGGACACCTGGGCGAGGCGCTGGTGCTGGCCGTGACGGCGGTCGCGATCATCGCCACCGACCTGTTCGACGGGGTGCTGATCGGCGTCGGTCTGGCGGTGGCCAAGTCGGCCTGGCAGACCTCGCAGCTCCAGATCGCGGTGGAGGAGCAGGTGCAGCCGACCGGTCAGCCACTGCACCGGGTGCGGCTGACCGGCAACGCCACCTTCCTGCGGCTGCCCCGGCTGCTGGACGCCCTGGAACGGCTGCCGGGGGACCGGCCGGTGGAACTGGACTGGTCCGGGCTGCGCCACCTGGACCACGCCTGCACGGTGGCCCTGGTCTCCTGGGCCGACCAGCACCGGGCCCGGTCCACGGCGCCGCTGGCGGTCGAACCGCCGCTGCCGAGCGTGGCCTGACGTCTAGCCTGGTCGTGGCCCGGGGCAGCCCCGGGCCACGACCGTGCCGTCGACCACAAGGAGCGTAGAGCCGTGATCGCAGCCTTTTCGGTGACCCCGCTGGGGATCGGCGAGGACGTGGGGGAAGCGGTGGCCGCCGCCGTCCGGGTGGTGCGGGCGAGTGGTCTGCCCAACCGCACGGACGCGATGTTCACCAGCATCGAGGGGGAGTGGGACGAGGTGATGCCGGTGATCAAGGCGGCGATCGAGGCGGTGAAGGTGCACAGCAACCGGGTGAGCACGGTCATCAAGATCGACGACCGGGCCGGGGTCACCGACGGCCTCACCGCCAAGGTCGCCTCGGTCGAGCGCCACCTGGCCGCGGACGGTCCGTCAGGCCGTTGACGTCGGCCGAACCGCCGGCTCGGCCGTGGCCAGGGGCCGGCGGGCGAACAGGCGGTCCAGGGCGTACGGGCCGGAGCCGAGCGCCGCGATGGCCAGGAAGGCCCAGCAGAACATCACCGAGGGCTCGCCCCCGTTCTGCAGGGGCAGCAGCGCGTGCTCCTGATGGACGGTGAAGTAGGCGTAGGCCATCGAACCGGAGCACAGCAGGGCGGCCGCCCTGGTGCCGGCGCCGAGCAGCACCAGGGCGCCGCCGACCAGCTGGATCAGCGCGGCCCACCAGCCGGGCCACTGGCCGAGCGGGACGGTGCCGCCGCCCTTGGCGCCGCCGAGCACGCCGAACAGCGAGGCGGCGCCGTGGCAGGCGAAGAGCAGACCGACGACGATCCGGAACGCCGTCAGCACGACGGGCCTGACGGCTTCGGCGCTCTGTCGGGGGTGGTTGGGGCGGTGTGCGGGCATGCGGAACGCCTCCTGTGGGGGGAAGGAGGTGGACGGGAGCGGTAAGGGTAGCCATGGTCTAGTCCACTTGGCAATGCTCCGTCAGATGTCAGGTCTGGACCATTGATCGCCCTTTCTTGACCGACCGATCCAGAAAGGGCTACCGTTCCCGCCATGGCGCGAACGAAGGAATTCGACCCGGACGCGGCGTTGCAGGCAGCCCTGGAGCTGTTCTGGCAGCGCGGCTACGAGGCCACCTCGATGGCCGACCTGGTCGAGCGGCTCGGCATCGCCCGGGCCAGCATCTACGCGACCTTCGGCAGCAAGCGCGAGCTGTACCTGCGGGCGCTGGAGCGCTACTGCGAGCAGAGCGACTCGGCGCGGCTGCTCGATCTCTCCCGGCCCGGCCCGGCGCTGCCGGCGGTCCGGATGCTGGTCCGTCAGTACGCCGCCACGGGCGAGCGGGAGCGCCTGCGCGGTTGCTTCGTCACCAACGCGGCGGTGGAGCTGGCCCCGCACGACCCGGACGCGTCCCGTCGGGTGGAGGCGAGCCTCGACCGCCTGGAGACGCTGCTCACCGCCACCCTGGTGCGGGCCGCCGTGCAGGGCGAGCTGCCCGCCGGGCGGGACCCGCGGTCGCTCGCCCGGATGCTGGTGGTGCTGCTCCAGGGCATCCGGGTGGTGGGCAAGACCGCCGACGGCGCGACCCGGGCGCGGGACGCCGCCGAGCAGGCGCTGGCACTGCTGGACTGACGCCCGGTCGGCTCGGACCGGCGCCTTCTGTTGGGTCCATTCTGGATCGAACGGTCTTTATAGGGGGAGGGTTTTACATGGCCGTCATCACTACCCGCCGGTACGGCTTCGCGCTGCTCGGCGTCGTCCAGGCGGCGCTGATCTTCACGATCACGATCCTGACCGTGCCGCTGCCCCTGGTGGCACGGGAGTTCGCTCTCGGCCCGTCCGGGGTGCTGCTGCTCAGCGCCGCCTACGGGCTCTCCTTCAGCTCCTTGCTGCTGTTCGGCGGGCGGTTGACGGACCGTCGCGGCGGGCGCCCGGTGCTCCGGGCGGGCCTGGTGCTGCTGGCCGCAGCCTCTCTCGCCTGCGCCCTCGCGCCCGGCTACCCCGTCCTGCTGGCGAGCCGCTTCGTCCAGGGTGTCGGCGCCGCCCTCACCGCCCCGGCGGCCGTCGCGGTGGTCCGGGTGCTGTACCCCGAACCCGCCGCCTACCGTCGGGCGATGGCCACCTGGGGCGGACTGTCGGTGCTCGGCGCCACCGCCGGCAGCGTGGTCTCGGGCGCGGTCGCCGCCGCGGTCTCCTGGCGCTGGCTGTTCACGGTGCCCGTGCTGGTCGCCCTGGTCGGCCTGGCCCGTTCCGCCGCCCTGCCCGCCGCCGCCGCCGTCGGCCGCCGTCCAGGGCGAGGACCCGCTCTGGACCTTCGCGGCGCCGCGCTCGCCACCGCCGGTATCTGCGCGACGAGTTACGCCCTGGTGGCATCCGCCGAGCACGGCTGGCGCAGCCCCGGGACGTACGGCCCGCTGGCCGCCGGGCTCGCCCTGCTGCTCGCCTTCGCCGCCGCCGAACGCCGCACCGCAGACCCGCTGCTGCCGCCCGGCTTCCTCGCCGACCGGCGCCGCGCCACCGCGCTCGTTGCCGTCATGGCCACCGCCGCCGGCACCGCGCTCACCTTCGTCCTGCTCTCGCTCTACCTCCAGCAGCTGCGCGGCTGGAGCGCCGCGGCCACCTCCGCCGCCTTCCTGCCGTACGCGGCCGCCCTGCTGCTCTCCGGCCGGCTGGCCGGCCCGCTGACGGTCCGGTACGGGCCGGTGGCGGTCACCGCCGGCGGCCTCGCCGTGGCGGCCGCCGGACTCGGCCTGCTGTCCGGGCTCGCCCCCGGCAGCGGGTACACCCCCGGCCTGCTGCCCGGACTGCTCCTGCTGCCCACCGGCGCCGCCGCGGCCTTCGCCGGTGCGGCCGTGCTCGCCACCGGCGGGGTGCCACCCGAGCGCACCGGGCTGGCCGCAGGAGTGTTCAACACCGCCATGGAACTCGGCCCCACGGCCGGCCTGGCCGCCCTGATGGCGCTCGCCGCCACCCGCCCGAGCACCGTCGGCGGCTACGCCGCGGCCTTCGCGGCAGCCGCCGCCGGGCTGGCGCTCACCGCCGTCGCGGTCGCCGCCCTGCCCCGGACCGTCACCCCAACCGCACCCGAACGCACCATCCGAATCAAGGAGTTCACCTGATGAGCACGCGTTTCGCCGACAAGTCCGTCCTGGTCACCGGCGCCGGCAGCGGCATCGGCCGGGCCATCGCGCTCGCCTTCGCCCGCGAGGGCGCCAGGGTCGCGGTCGCCGGGCGCGGCGCCGGCCCGCTCGCCGGGACCGTCGAGCTGATCGAGCAGGGCGGCGGCAAGGCGGTCGCGCTGACCGGCGACGTGACGAACGCCCAGGACGCGGCCCGACTGGTCCGGGAGACCGTCGAGCGGTTCGGCGCCCTGGACGTCGCCGTCAACAATGCCGGAGTGTTCGGCGCCGCCGGCCCGGTCGCCGAGATCGACGAGGCCGAGTGGCAGCGGGTGATCGGCGTCAACGTCACCGGCACCCTGCTCGCCATGCAGCAGCAGATCGCCCACATGCGGGCCCACGGCGGCGGCGCGATCGTCAACGTCTCGGCCAACCTCGGTGCCCACAAGCGGATCGCGGGCGTCGGCGCCTATGCCGCCAGCAAGGCCGCGGTCACCGTGCTGACCCGCGCCGCCGCCCTCGACCACATCGCCGAGGGCGTGCGGATCAACACCGTCAGCCCCGGCGCGGTGGACACCCCGATGTCCTCCCGGCCGGGCGAGGACGCCGAGGCGAAGGCCGAGCGGATGAAGGCCGAGGTCCCGGTCGGCCGGTCCGGCGCGACGGAGGAGGTGGCCGCCGCGGTGCTGTACCTGGCCTCGCCGGAGGCGGGCTACACCGTCGGCAGCGACCTCGTGCTGGACGGCGGCTCCTCCGCCTGACCGCTGGCGGGTCTACCCGCCCAACCACGGCCCGGGCACCGCCTCGTAGAGCGCCTCCAGCGCCTCCGGGGTGCGTGCCCGGGCCGCCACCCAGACGTCCTCCGCCGCCCCGACCAGCACGTCCGGCGCCTGGTACCAGCGGAAGTTGCGGCCGAGCGCGGGCAACTCCCGGAAACAGCCCGGGAGCTCCTCGTCGGATTCCAGGAAGTCGCTCAGCTCGTGGTCCTCCAGCAGTTTCTCCATCAGTGCCATCGCTGCGGCCGCCGTCGAGAAGCGCTCCTCCCAGGGCTCCCACCGTTCCTGTGACTTGTCCGCCAGGTCCGGCCGCATCACCGTCGGCGGGTCCTCCCGGTCGAGCTCCTCCAGCGGCACGCCCCAGTGCGCGCAGCCCTGGTTCTCCGCCCGGTACACCAGCGCGCCGTCCAGCACGTGCAGCTCGTCCGGCGTCAGCAGCACGTCGTGACTGCTGGTCAGGTCCGCCCGGCGGCCGAACAGCCGGTACGCCTCGCGCAGCGCCACCGGCAGCCGCAGGCCCAGCCGGCGCTCGGCGGCGTCCAGCTCCGCGTCCGTGAAGCCGTCACCGGGCACCAGGGGCTCGCCCCAGTACGCGGCGAAGCCCCTGACGAGCGCCCAGGCACCCGCGCGGGAGCGCACACTTTCGGCCATTGCGGCCGGGATGTCGAATTCCGTTTCGTCCACCAGCGCACCGTACGCCACCCCTCCGACAGCGCGGTGAACCGCCCAACTGCCCGTCCGCCGCCCGTCCAAAGCCCCTCCGCGCACGACCGGCCGGATCTGACGCGAACGCGTAATCCCGGCGACACCCGTTGATCACCACGGGGTTTCCGCGCCGTCGTTCGGGCAAGACACGGTTTCGGCCGGAACCGACATCACGAAAGGCGGACGCGCGAAAGATGCCGACCGCACCGCACACCGGGCCCCTTCAGGGCCGCCCACGACCACATCGGCGAGGGCGCTGGGGCGAACACGGGCTCGCCTGGGCCTTCCTGTTGCCCTCCCTGGTGGTCTTCGTCCTCTTCATCGGCTACCCGCTGTGGCGGACGATCTACCTGAGCGGACACGCCAACGACCTCTTCGGCGCGCCCTCCCGCTACGTGGGGACGAAGCACTACACCGACCTGTTCGCCTCGGCCGACTTCAGCCGCACCCTGCTGACCACGGCGCTGTTCACGCTGCTCACCGTGGTGCCCGGGGTGCTCGGCGCGCTGGTGCTGGTGCTGCTCCTGGAGAACCGGATCCGGGGCGTGCGACTGCTGCGCTCGGCCTTCGCGCTGCCCTTCGCGTTCTCGGTGGCCAGCGCCTCGGTGGTCTTCGCGGTGTTCTTCAACCCCGCCAGCGGGGTGCTCAACGGCCTGCTCTCGCACGTCGGCCTCGGCCCGATCGGCTGGCTGACCGACTCCCGGTACGCGCTGGTCTCGGTGGCCGTCACCACGGTGTGGATGAACCTCGGCTACAACGTGCTGGTGCTCTCCGCGGGCATCGGCTCGATCCCGGGGGAGGTCCTCGAGGCGGCCCGCATCGACGGCGCCTCCGGCCTGCGGCTGGCCCGCTCGATCACCATCCCGATGCTCGGCCCGAACCTGTTCTTCCTGACCGTGGTCTCCACCGTCCACGCGCTCCAGAGCTTCGGCCAGATCCACATCCTCACCAAGGGCGGGCCGGACGGTTCCACCCGGACCCTCGTCTACTCCGTCTACGAGAAGGCCTTCGCGTACGGCTCCAGCGACTTCGGCACCGCGAGCGCCCAGGCCGTGGTGCTGCTCGTGGTCGTCCTCGCCTGTACGGCCGTCCAGTTCGGCGTCCTGGAGCGGAAGGTGCACTACGCATGACCACACTGACCACCGAGGCGGGGACGGAGGCCGGGGCGCCCCGCCCGCGCGCCCGTGCCCGCGCCCTCGCCGGGCGCTCCCCGCGCGACCTGCTCGGCCGCGCCGCCGTCTACCTGCTGCTCGCCGTCGCCGTCGTCACCGTGGCCTTCCCGGTCTACTACGCGATCGCCGGCGCCTTCATGGGCCCGTCCGAGCTCTCCTCCTACCCGCCGGCCCTGGTGCCGCACTCGGTCACCGGACGGAACTTCGCCGGCGCCGTGGACTCCATTCCGCTGGCCCGTCAGTACGCCAACTCGGCGATCGTGGCGACCGTCATCACCTTCGCCCAGCTGTTCACCTCCGTCCTCGCCGCGTACGCCTTCGTCTTCCTGCCGATGAAGGCGCGGGCCGTGGTGTTCGGGGTGTTCCTGGCCACGCTGATGGTCCCGTGGGAGGCCATCATCATCCCCAACTACCTGACGCTGTCCGACTGGGGGCTCGGCAACACCTACTTCGGCCTGGTGCTGCCCTTCCTGGCCTCCGGCTTCGGCACCTTCATGCTGCGCCAGGCCTTCCGCCAGCTGCCCGGTGAACTGCGCGACGCCGCCCGGATCGACGGGGCCGGCCACTGGCGCTTCCTGTGGCGGATCGTCGTCCCGCTCAACAAGCCGGCCCTCGCGGCGCTGTCGATCTACGTCTTCCTGTCGGCCTGGAACCAGTACTTCTGGCCGCTGATCATCACCCGCACGGCGAACATGCAGACCCTCCAGATCGGTCTGACCTCGCTGCGCGACTCCGAAATGGCCGACCCCGGGCTGATCCTGGCCGGTGTCGTGCTCTCCCTGCTGCCCACCCTCGCCCTGGTGGTCTTCGGCCAGCGCTTCATCGTCCGCGGCCTCACCGCGGGTGCGGTCCGCTGACCCGTGTCCCGTCCACGTCCGTCGCTTTCCCGGATAGAGAGAGAACCCTCGTGAAGAAGAGTGCGCGCGCGCTCGCGGCCCTGCTGGTGGCCGGCCTGTCCCTGACCGCCTGCAGCTCCAACGGCTCCGGTTCCGGCTCCGGCGGCTCCTCCGACGCCGGCGCACCCGGCGCCCAGGCGCTCGACCAGGCCTCCGGTGTCACCACCGTCGAGTTCTGGCACTCGATGACCGGCAAGAACGCCGACGTGCTGAACGGGCTGGTCAGCCAGTTCAACGCCGCCCACCAGGGCAAGATCGAGGTCAAGGCGCAGTTCCAGGGCAAGTACGACGAACTGGTCACCAAGTACAAGGCCGCGGTGCAGCAGAAGGGCACCCCCGCCCTGGCGCAGGTCTACGACATCGGCACCCGGTTCATGATCGACTCCAAGCAGACCGTCCCGGCCCAGGCCTTCGCCGACAAGGACGGCTACGCGCTGGACGACCTGGACGCCAACATCCGCAACTACTACTCGGTCGGCGGCAAGCTCCAGTCGATGCCGTTCAACTCCTCGATGCCGCTGCTCTACCTGAACACCGACGCCTTCAAGGAGGCCGGCCTCGACCCGGCGCAGGCGCCCAAGGACCTCAACGAGCTGGGCGAGCTGGCCAAGAAGCTGACCAAGAAGGACGCCGACGGCAAGACCGTCCGGTACGGCTTCGGCGCCGCCATCTACGGCTGGTTCGTCGAGCAGCTGCTGGCCGAGTCCGGCTCCATGTACTGCGACAACGACAACGGCCGCAGCAACAAGGCGGGCAAGGCCGTCTTCGACTCCGCCCAGGGTGCCCAGATCGTCCAGTGGTGGGCCGACCTGGTCAAGGGCGGCTACGCGGCCAACACCGGGCGCACCACCGACGACGCCCAGGCCGCGTTCAAGGCCGGTACGGTCGCGATGCACCTGGAGTCCACCGGTGTGCTGCGCGGCTACACCGAGGCGGCGAAGTTCGGCGTCGGCACCGCGGCCTTCCCGAAGGTGACCGCCGCCGACCAGGGCGGCCCGGTGATCGGCGGTGCCTCGCTGTGGATCAGCGGCCCCGGCCACTCGGACGCCGAGAAGCGTGCCGCCTGGGAGTTCGAGAAGTTCGTCTCCGCCCCCGAGCAGCAGGCCGTCTGGCACACCGGCACCGGCTACTTCCCGGTCAACAAGAAGTCCCTGGACGACCCCAAGGACAAGGAGTGGGTGGCCAAGTACCCGCAGTTCCAGACCGCGATCGACCAGCTGAAGGCCACCAAGCCGACCCCGGCCACGGCCGGCTGCCTGCTCGGCGTGATGCCGCAGGCCCGCAAGGGCGTGGAGACCGCGATCGAGCAGACCATCGCGGGCACGAAGCCGGCCCAGCAGGCCCTGGCCGACGCGGCGAAGGAGCTCCAGCCGGCGATCGAGAGCTACAACAGCTCGGTCGGCTGAGCCGCGCCGCCGAGCGGCACCACGACGACGGCCCGCCCCGCGCACCGAGCGCAGGGCGGGCCGCCGCCGTCGAGGGAGGTCCTGTCCCGCGTGGCTCCCGCCCGGCGCGGCGATGCCCACCGCGCCCGGCACGACGCCGCCGGCAGCGCCGGGCGGGGGCCCTAGGCGGAGAGCGCCTCGCCGTTGTCCGAGGGCGCGCAGGCGGCCGCCAGTTCGTCCAGTGACAGGTCGAGCGCGAAAGCCAGCGCCGCGATGGTGAAGAAGGACGGCGTGGGCGCCCGGCCCGTCTCGATCTTCCGCAGCGTCTCCGCCGAGACGCCGGCCACCGCCGCCACCTCGACCATGCTGCGCTCGCCGCGCGCCTCGCGCAGCAGCGCCCCGAAGCGCTCGCCGCGCTCGCGCTCCCACGGGGTCAGCGGAGTCCTCACCATGCCGATGAGTCTAGGCCCTGTCGCCGCCGGGCGGTCCACACCCGCGACCGTGATACAAATACCGGTATAAGAATTGGATCCAGGGGAGAGATGCACCATGGTCGAACTCAAGACGGACGCCGGGCTGGCCGCGATGCGCGAGGCCGGGCGGGTGGTGGCGGACGCGCTGGCGGCCGTCCGGGAGCAGGCGGCGGTCGGGGTGAGCCTGCTGGAACTGGACGAGGTGGCGCGGGGGGTGCTCAAGGCGGCCGGGGCCGCCTCGCCGTTCCTCGGCTACCGCCCGTCCTTCGCGCCCGTCCCGTTCCCGGCGGTCATCTGCGCGTCGGTGAACGACGCCGTGGTGCACGGCATCCCGAACGGCTACCGGCTGCGCGACGGTGACCTGGTGAGCATCGACTGCGGTGCCGTCCTGGACGGCTGGGCCGGGGACTCGGCGGTCAGCTTCACCGTCGGCGCCGCCCGCCCCGAGGACACCGCCCTGATCGAGACCACCCGGCGCGCCCTGGAGGCGGGCATCGCCGCCGCCGTGGTCGGCAACCGGATCGGGGACATCGCCCACGCCATCGGCACCGTCGCCCGCTCCGGCCGGTACGGCATGCTGGACGGCTTCGGCGGGCACGGCATCGGCCGCCGGATGCACGAGGACCCCCACGTGCCCAACGAGGGCCGCCCGGGCCGGGGTTACCCGCTGCGCCCGGGCCTGGTGCTGGCGATCGAGCCGATGCTGCTGGCCGGCGGCCGTGACGACCACCGCACCGATCCGGACGGCTGGACCCTGCGCACCACCGACGGCAGTCGGGCGGCCCACGTCGAACACACCGTCGCCGTCACCGAGGACGGCCCGCGCATCCTCACCCTGCCCTGATCCGGACAGCCGGCCACGAGTGACGGGGGCGCGGTTAGGCTGTCGGTCGTGATCAAAGGCGTGATGTTCGACTTCTCCGGCACCCTCTTCAGGGTCGTCTCCACCGCGGAGTGGCTGGCGGCCCACGTCGCCGCCACCGGCCTCGATCTGCCCGTCCGGGAGGAGGCCGAACTGGTGGCCCGGCTGGAGGAGTTCGGTGCCCTGCCCGGCGGCGCGGCGCCGCGCCGCATCCCGCCGGAGGTCCAGCAGGCCTGGGACACCCGGGACTTGACCCCCGAGCTGCACCGCACCGCGTACACCGCGCTGACCCGGGCCGCCGAGCCGCCCGCCGGCCTCGACGTGGACGCCCTCTACGACACCCACATCGCGCCCGCGAGCTGGCGGCCGTACCCGGACGCCCTCCCCGTGCTGCGCGAGCTGCGCCGACGGGGCGTGCCGGTCGCGGTGGTGAGCAACGTCGGCTGGGACCTGCGTCCGATCTTCCGCGTGCACGGTCTGGGCGAGCTGGTGGACGTCTACGTGCTGTCCTGCGAGGTGGGCGCCCAGAAGCCCGATCCGGTGATCTTCGAGACAGCCTGCGAGCGGCTCGGCCTCGCCCCGGCCGACGTCCTGATGGTCGGCGACGACCGCACCTGCGACGGCGGCGCGACCGCGCTCGGCTGCGGCTTCCACCCCGTTGACCACCTGCCCGTCGACCAGCGCCCGAACGCCCTCATGCCGCTCCTGGAGACCCTGTCCGGGTGAGCCGGGAGGCCGCCCGTGGACCCGCGCGAGCCGCTGCGCGCCCCGGCCACCGACCCGGGCCTGCTCGGCCTCTGAGCGAACCGGCTCCCCACCCCCACCCTCCGAGGCCGGAGGGTGGGGCCGGAAGCGGTCCCGGCCCCGTCCCGGCACCCGGGGGATTTCCCCACCCTCGGCCGGCCCGCTGTCCGGACGGGCCCAAGTGCCCATCCGCAGCAGACTCTTGGGCATGTCGAAGCCCACCCGTGCCATCATCGCCGCGGTCACCGCGGCCGCCGCCCTCGCCGTCACCGCGCTGAGCGCCCTGCCCGCCGGTGCGGCCGACACCGCGCCGCCCGGGCGGGACGGCCTCGCCTGGACCGCTTTCGGCGCCCTCTGCAACGACGTCCGGTGGCCCGGCGACCCGGCCGGCTACGCCGAGGCCGCTGCCGCCGACCGCGCCGCCCGTCCACTCACCGCCGGCATGCCGGTGAACGTGATGCCCTGCGGCTTCTGGCCGTTCGCGCCCGCCGAGCCGCCGGTGCGGATCACCGGCCACGGCCCGGACAACGTGCTGCTCACCCAGAACCTGCGCGACCCTGCGACTCCGTACTCCGGCGCGCTCGAGCTGCGTGCGGCGTTCGGGGACCGGGCCCGGATGGTGACGGTGGACTCGGGCGGCCACGACGTGTACCGGGCCAACGGGAACGCCTGCGGCGACGAGGTGGTGACGGACTACCTGATCACCGGTCGCCGTCCGGCCCGGGACGTCTTCTGCCCGGCCCGCTGAGCCGGCGGGGAGGTGTGCGGGCGGGGCAACGGGCCGTGGACGAACGGCCCTTGCCCTGCCGTGCACGCCCGTCCGGCCCTCGGGAATGAGTCGAATCCGTCGCGATTTTGTGACAATCCTTCGCCAACACCCGTCCCCCACGGCCTGTTCGCGGCCGTAATGTTCGATCTATGTCACCGAAGAGCCGCATACCCGCTGCCTCGGACCCGGGCGACACCTGGGTGCCGCGCTCGAGGCGCCGCGAGACCCCGATCGGCATGCTGGGCCACGCGGCCACCTTCCTCGGCGCCAGCGTGCTGGGCGGTGTACTGCTGGCGGGCCTGATCCTCCCGGCGGCCGGGGCGGTCGGACTCGGGGCGAAGAACGGCGCCGAGGGCTTCGAGAGCATCCCCGACGACTTCAGGACCCCGCCGCTGAGCCAGGCGACGCAGATCTTCGACGCCAAGGGCGGCCTGATCGCCAAGGTGTACGAGCGCGACCGCACCGTCATACCCGCCGACCAGATGTCCCCGCTGATCCGCACGGCCCAGGTCGACATCGAGGACGCCCGCTTCTACGAGCACGGCGCCGTCGACCTCAAGGGCATCCTCCGCGCGATCACCAAGAACGCGGAGAGCGGGGCCGCCGTCCAGGGCGCCTCCACCCTGACCCAGCAGTACGTGAAGAACGTCAACGTGGAGAAGGCCGGGGACGACCAGGACGCGGTGCGCGAGGCGCAGCGCAAGACCCTCGGCCGCAAGATCCAGGAACTCCGGTACGCCATCAAGCTGGAGGAGGACCTGACCAAGGAGCAGATCCTCACCAACTACCTCAACATCACCTTCTACGGCCACCAGGCGTACGGCATCCAGGCCGCCTCCCAGCGCTACTTCAGCAAGGACGCCAAGGACCTCAACCTGCCCGAGGCGGCGATGCTCGCCGGGCTGGTGCAGAATCCGTCCCAGTACGACCCGAAGCTGCACCCGGTGGCCGCCCAGAAGCGCCGCGACACCGTCATCGACAAGATGGTGGAGAACAAGCACATCACCGCGGAGCAGGCCAGGGAGGCGAAGGCCGCCCCGCTCGGCCTCAACTACAAGGACCCGCGGAACGGCTGCATCACCGCCCAGGCCGGGATGGGGTTCTTCTGCGACTACGTGCGGCACGTGGTCAAGCAGGACCCGGCGTTCGGCAAGAACTCGGCCGAGCGCAAGAAACTGTGGGACACCGGCGGTCTGAACATCTACACCACGCTGGACCCGGACAAGCAGGCCGCCGCCCAGAACGCGGTCTCCACCAAGGTGTACGTCACCGACCCGGTCTCGGCCGCGATGACGATGGTCGAGCCCGGCAGCGGCAAGATCCTGGCGATGGCGCAGACCCGCCCGTACGGCCTGGCCAAGGAGAAGAACGAGACCGTCGTCAACTACAACGTGGACGCGGTGATGGGCGGCGGCATCGGCTTCCAGCCCGGCTCCAACTTCAAACCGATCGTGGCCGCCGCCGCCCTGGAGGCCGGTCTGTCGCCCACCCAGCGGTACGACTCGCCCAACCGGATGGACTGGCCGACGATGAAGACCTGCGACGGCACCTGGAAGAACCTCAGCAAGGGCAAGAAGGAGGGGAGCATCCCCAACGAGAGCCCGACCGAGGTCGGCCCGTACGAGCTCAAGCAGGCCATGGCGCTCTCCGTGAACACCTACTTCGTGCAGATGGAGCAGGAGATCGGCCTCTGCGCGGTCAAGCAGATGGCCAACAAGCTGGGCGTGGAGGGCAAGGCGAGCGGCGATCCGCTCCAGGAGCTGCCCGCGCTCGGCCTCGGCACCCAGGAGGTCAGCCCGCTGACCATGGCCAACGTGTACGCGACCTTCGCCGCCCGGGGCACGTACTGCGCTCCGCTGGCGATCAACCGGATCACCACCGTGGACGGCACCGACGTCCCGGTGCCCCCGGCCCGGTGCACCCCGGCGATGTCCGAGGACACCGCCGACGTGATCAACAGCGTGCTGCTCGGGGTGACCGAGAAGGGCGGCACCGCGCGGGACCTCGGCCTGGACGACCGCCGCCAGATCGCCGGCAAGACCGGGACGACGGACGAGAAGAAGTCGGCCTGGTTCACCGGCTACACCGGCAACCTGGCGGGCTCGGTCTGGCTGGGCAGTCCCGGCACCAAGGTGCCGATGCGCAACATCCGGATCGGCGGCAAGTACCAGCCCGAGGTCTTCGGCGCCACCGGCCCCGGCCCGATCTGGCAGCAGGCGATGAGCGACGCGGTGCGGGACATGCCGGAGAAGGACTTCACCACCGTCTACATCCCGGACCCGGTGCGGCGGGACGCCAACTGCACCACCTCCAGCGGCTCGCCGGGCCCGGTCACCTGCACCGGCGCCCCCGCCACCGGGGGCCCGGGCAACGGCGGCAGGCCGCGCGGCGTCAACCCGGCCCCCGGCCGCACCGGAGCCTCCGTCCCGCCCGGCACCACCGACCCCGAGGACCACTGACCGCCCGGCCCCGCACGAGTGCGGCCACTCGTGCGGGGCCGTGGCCCGTCGGCGGACAGCCGTCCTGTTGACCCGGTTCGGCGCCGGTCCGGTCGTGCGTCCGAGCTGCGTCAGGTCGCCGGGGCGGTGTCGGCGGGTGCGGTGTCCTGGAGCGGCGAAGGGTCCAGGAGCGTCCGGGCCGGGCGCACGGCGCCGACCGGTTCGCCGTGTCCGAGGACGGGGACGGTGGCCAGTTCGGCGAGGGTGTCGTCGGTGTCCACCGGCACGCCGAGCCGCCGTAGTGCGGCGGCCATGACCACGGTACGGGCGCGGGTGGAGCCGTCCGCGATCTTGAGCGCGACGGAGGAGCCGTCGGGGAGCGCCAGGGCGTAGACCCCCTCCGCGCCGTCCTTGGCGACCGAGCCGGGAAGTGCACGCATCAGGCGGGTCACGTCCCGACCGGTCCCGCCGACGTACTCGGCGTGCCGGTTCATCGCCTGGGCGACCCGCCGTTCCGGGGATCCGGCAGGGCCCGTCGCCAGTGCGGCGAAGGCCCGGGCCAAGCCGCGGTAGCCGATGGCGAACAGCGGCGCTCCGCAGCCGTCCACACCGGTCGCGGCGACCTTCTCGTCGGCCAGGTCCTCGACGGTCTCGCGCAGGGCTCGCTGCAGGGGATGGCGGGGGTCGAGGTAGGTGGCCGTGTCCCAGCCGTTGGCGACGCAGGTGGCGAGCATCGCGGCGTGCTTGCCCGAGCAGTTCATCGTCAACGGAGTGGGACCGCCGCCGGCCGCCAGGTGGTCCCGCAGCGCGGTCTCCCCGATGGGCAGCGCGGCCGTGCACCGCAGTGCGCGGGTGTCGAGGCCGGCACCTTCGAGGACCGCGCGTACGCCGTCGAGGTGGAAGGCTTCGCCGGAGTGGCTGGCGCAGGCCAGGGCCAGCAGTTCGCCGTCCAGGTCGAGTCCGGCACGCAGCATGCCGAGGGCCTGGAGCGGCTTGTTGGACGACCGGGGGTACAGCGGGCGGTCGGTCTCGCCGACGCTCAGCACGGTCCGCCCGTCCGGTCCGGCTGCCAGGACCGTCCCGTGGTGCACCGACTCCAGGAAGTCACCTCGCCACACCTCTGCCACCATCGCGTGCACAGCGCATTCCCCTCTCCTCGGCCCCACGGCCGACAGGACAACTCAAAGTGTCAACAGTTATCACTTTAACGCCGCCCGTGCCGATGTCCTCGCCGGGTACTGACATACTCGGGGGAGGCCCTGTCCACTGTCGTCCACCGACACCCCGGCGTTGCGGCCACCACCCCGGACACGCCCCCTCACCTGGCCGGACGACAGAGCGGCCAGTCCCGAACGGACGGACACCACCCATGTCAGAGACCCTCCGGCGCGGCCTGGCGGGCCAGCTCGTGGGCGCGCTCCGCGAGCGCGTCCTCACCGGTGAGATCCCGTCCGGAACCCGGATCAACGAGGTGGAGATCGCCCGCGAGCTGGGCATCAGCAGGGGACCCCTGCGCGAAGCCATCCGGCAGCTCGTCAGCGAGGGCCTGCTGGTGCACGTGCCGAACAAGGGCGCCGTCGTCTTCGAGGCCGGTCCGGAGGAGGTCGAGGCGCTCTTCGAGCTGCGGTCCGCGCTGGAGACCGCGGCCGCGCGCCTGGCCGCCGGGCGGCGCGACCGCAAGGACGTCACAGCCCTGCGCCGGGCGTGCGAGCAGTCGCGGAAACTCATGACCGGGGGTCGTCGGTTCGCCCACCGCAGCAGTCTGGACTTCCATCGCGCACTGCTCGACGCGGCCCGCAGTCCCCGTATCGCCGAACAGGTGGAGCGCGTGCATCAGCAGATCACCGTGCTCCGCAGCCGGCACAACGTGCCGGCCGCGCACACCGAAGCCTCGATAACCGACCACGAGCACCTTGCGGAGGCCATCGCCGAGGGCCGGGCCGACCACGCCGCCGAGGTGATGGCCCGTCACCTCGACCGGGTCCGGGAACAGATGATCGCGCACATGGCAGGTCGGTGACGCCGCGGTGTCCACCGGCGACGGGCTCGGGCTAACGCGCCTCGACCGGTTCGCCGCTGTCCTGGTCGAGGTTGAACACCCGCCGGTAGGAGTCGGTCACCACGGTGATCTGCGAGCGTCCGGTCCAGCTCGCCCCCACCAGCCGGGCGTCGCCCGGGCCCGAGCCGACGTCCGCCAGCGACCAGCGCCGGGCCGCCCAGCCCTCGCCGCTCTCCAGCAGCACCTGCCAGCGCTCGCCCGCCGTCGGCCCGGTGGCGTACGAGCGGTGGACCACCACCAGGGCTCGCTCGGCCCCGGCCGGGGCGTCCTCCCGGCTGCGGGTCTCGGCCGCCGACACCTTGTGCGCGGCCAGCACACCGAGCAGGAACACCACGCCGGCGGTCACCGTGACCGCCCGGGTGGCCTTCCGGACGGTGCTGCGCAGGTCGCCCAGCCAGGCGGCCGCGATCAGCGCCGCCAGCGCCCCGCCGAGCAGCAGCTCCGGCCGGTTGAGCAGGTCGGCGACCAGCATCCGCCCGCCCGACCTGCTCTCCCACTGCCCCTCGGTGTAGAGCAGTACGGCGGCCAGCCCGCCGGCCGCCAGCAGCCGGACCAGGACGCGCCTGGCCCGGGGCGTCCGTCGGTCGATCGTTGCCCGGTTCATCGTTCCCCCGTTCCCCCGGTCACAGTTCGGCGAGCAGCTTGCGGCCCTCCGGCCAGTCGCCCAGCCCGGAGTCGGAGTTGAGGTGCCCGTACGCGCCCGGCTCGACGTACCGGGCACCCCACGCGGCGGCGAACGCGCGGGCCCGCTCGGTGGAGACCCACGGGTCGTCGGCCGAGGCGACCACGACGGCCGGGAACGGGAACCGCTCCAGCGTCACCGGGCGGAAGTTCACCAGCTCCGGGACCTCGGCGGTGTCGACGTCCGCCGGGGCCACCAGCAGCGCGCCCCGGACGGTGGCGGTCCGCTCGGCGGACGCGGTGGCCACCCAGTGGGCCGCTGTGACGCAGCCCAGGCTGTGGGCGACCAGCACCACCGGGCCCTCGGCGGCGGCCGCGGCCACCGTCTCGTCCACTCGGGCCACCCAGTCCGTCCGCTCCGGGTGGTCCCAGTCCGCCTGCTCGACCCGGCGGAAGGACTCCGGCTCGGCCACCTCCCAGCGGGTCTGCCAGTGCTCGGGGCCGGAATTCTGATAGCCGGGGAGGACGACGTAGGTGGTGCGGTCGGGCATGGGCTCCTCCGGGAGAGGGACGGTAGCGGGCAGCAGGAGTCTAGGACGCGGGCCGCCGGCCCCCGAAGCCGGGCGCCAGACCGGCGCGCACTCCGCGCAACCGGCGCGCGCACCTCCACATGCGCCGTTGTGTGCCCGGTGCGCCCCGTTGCCAACGGTGTCGCCGGTACGGGAGGTTGGGCCGGGCCGGGGCCGGCCGCCACCGCCCGGCGCCCGTACCCGACCTGAGGCTCGACCACGTGGAGGGATGTCGGCGATGACATCGAAGATCCTGCTCGTCACCGGAGACGCCGCCGAGTCACTGGAGGTGTTCTACCCCTACCAGCGGCTGCGGGAGGAGGGCTACCAGGTCGACATCGCGGCCCCGAGCAAGAAGCGCCTCCAGTTCGTGGTGCACGACTTCGTCGAGGGCTTCGACACCTACACCGAGAAGCCCGGCTACACCTGGCCCGCCGACGTGGCCCTCGCCGACGTCGACCCGGCCGACTACGTGGCCCTGGTCATCCCCGGCGGCCGCGCCCCCGAGTACCTGCGCAACGACCCGGACGTGCAGCGGATCGCCCAGCACTTCTTCGCCGCGGACAAGCCCGTCGCCCAGATCTGCCACGGCCCGCTGATCACCGCCGCCGCCGGTGTGCTGGACGGCCGCCGCACCTCGGCCTACCCGGCGCTGGCCCCGGACATCAAGGCGGCGGGCGCCGAGTTCGTGGACGGCGAGGCGGTGGTGGACGGCGTGGTCGTCTCGGCCCGCGCCTGGCCCGACCACCCGGCGTGGCTGCGGGCCTTCATCGAGGTCCTGCGCACCAAGGCGCCGCTCGCCTGACGCCCGCCCGAGCCGCCGCCGGGCCGCGTTCCCGGAGCCACCACCCCGGCCGTCGCCGGGAACGCCGTACCGGACCTCGCCCGCACCGCGCCGTGACCGACCCCCTACGCTGACCGGCGGGCGAACGGCCCACCGTCACCAGGAGGACGAGACATGGCAGAGCCGCTGATCGCCGCAGTCGGGGGCAGGGCGCCCGCCGTCGACCCGGGCGCCTTCGTGGCGCCGAACGCCGTCGTGGTCGGGGACGTGACCGTCGCCGCCGGAGCCAGTGTCTGGTACGGCGCGGTGCTGCGCGGCGACGCCGAGTCGATCAGCGTCGGCGCGGGCAGCAACATCCAGGACAACTGCACCCTGCACGCCGACCCCGGCTTCCCGCTGGTGGTCGGCGAGCGGATCTCGGTCGGCCACAACGCCGTGCTGCACGGCTGCACCGTCGAGGACGACGTGCTGGTGGGCATGAACGCCACCGTGCTCAACGGCGCCCGGATCGGCACCGGCTCGCTGGTCGCGGCCGGCGCGGTGGTGCCGCAGGGCATGGCCGTCCCGCCCGGCTCGCTGGTCGCCGGCGTCCCGGCCAAGGTGCGGCGGGAGCTGACCGAGGAGGAGAAGGCGGGCATCAGGACCAACGGCGCCGGCTACCGGCTGCTCGCCGAGGCCCACCGGGAGATCTGAGCCCGGGCCCGACGGCGGCCGCAGGGCACGTCCTGGACCGCGACCATCGCGGCCGCCGCCGGTTCCGTGGCTCCGGAGGCGGGCGGGCGCCGGTCGACCGCCCAGGCGAGCACCGCGACCAGCGTCCCCACGGCGGCCAGGCCCGCGCCGACCACTGTCGGCGAGGTCCAGCCGAGCCCGGCGTCCAGCGCCAGCCCGCCGAAGTACGCTCCCTGGGCGTTGGCCAGGTTGAAGGCGCCCTGGACCGTCGCCGAGGCCAGGGTCGGCGCGCTGCGCGCCTTCTGGAGCACCAGGGTCTGCACGGCCGGCACGATCGCGAAGCCGAACAGGCCGATCAGCACCACCGTGACGGCCGCCGACCAGCGGGCGTGCGCGGTCACCGAGAACAGGGCCAGGGTGGCGGAGAGCAGCACGAAGGCCGCGCAGACGGTGGGGCGCAGTGCCCGGTCGGCGGCGAACCCGCCCAGCACGTTGCCGATCGTCATGCCGACCCCGAACAGTGCCAGCACCAGGGTCACCGAGCCGGTGGCGTACCCGGAGACCTCGGTGAGCAGCGGCGTGATGTAGCTGTAGCAGGCGAAGAAGCCGCCGCAGCCGAACACCACGGTGGCCAGCGCCAGCCAGAGCTGCCCGCTGCGGAAGGCGCGCAGCTCGTGCCGGAGCCCGGACTGGCCGGGGGAGGGGAGCACGGGCACCAGCCGGGCGATGGCGACCGTCCCGGCGGCCGCGATCAGCACGACCACCAGCATGGTCGCCCGCCATCCCAGGTGCTGGCCGAGCAGGGTCGCGGCCGGGACGCCGACGATGTTGGCGACGGTCAGCCCGGAGAACATCACGGCCACCGCCCGGGCCCGCCGGTCCGGCGCGACCAGCTCAGCCGCCGCCACCGCACCCGCGCCGAAGAAGGCGCCGTGCGGCAGCCCGGTGATCAGCCGGGCGGCGGCCAGCGTCCAGAAGTCCGGCGCCACCGCGCACAGCAGGTTGCCGGTCGCGAACAGCCCGGCCAGCCCCACCAGCACCGCCTTGCGCGGCCGTCCTGCGGCCAGCGCGGTCAGCAGCGGCGCACCGACCACCACCCCCAGCGCGTACGCCGAGATCAGCCAGCCCGCCTGCGGGATCGAGACGTGGAGGCTGTCGGCGACCTGGGGGAGCAGCCCCATGGCGGCGAATTCGGTGGTTCCGATGGCGAACGCCGTGACGGCCAGCGCGAGCAGCGCGAGAGGCAAGGGGGTGACTCCGGGGTGATGCCGACGGACCGGGAATCCGGCGCGGCGGGATGAATTCGTTCGTCCGGCATCCTAATCCGGCCGGATGACGGCCCCGTGAGGTGCGCGTGACGAAAGGGGGTCGCCGACACGGCTCCCGCGCGCGAGACTGGGAGCATGTGCCGCAACATCAAGACGCTGCGACCCCCCGTCACGTCCGACGCGGACGAGGACGACTTCCGCGCCGCCGCGCTGCAGTACGTCCGCAAGGTGTCCGGGTTCCGCGCCCCCGCGGCGCACAACCGGGAGGCCTTCGACCGGGCCGTGGACGCGGTCGCGGAGGCCACCGCCAGGCTGCTCGCCGAGCTGGAGGTCCGCGGCTCGCACGCCCGGGCCGTCGCGCCGGCCGAGGCCACCGGGTAGGCGGGAGCCGGTGTGATGAAGCCCTCCGAGCGTTACGCCCTCACGTTTCCCGGCACCCCGGGCAGCCAGGCCCCGCAGGACGTCATCGTGGTCTCCCGCACCGACGCGACCGGCCCGGGCGGCCACCCGGTGTACCAGGACGAGAGCGGCATCGTCCGGGCCGAGATCAGCGACGCCGGCGAGGTCCGGATGCTCGCCAGCGGCGGCCACCAGAGCCCGCACCTGCCGGTGCACGCCCAACCGCTGTCCTGACCGCCGGCCGGTACCGGGAACCATGGGCGCGGCACTCTTCCGTCGGGCACAATCGCCTTATGACCAGAGCGAGTTGGCAGGGCGTCGTGATCGCGGAGAGTGACGACACCGTCGTCGTCGAGGGCAACCACTACTTCCCGGCGGAGGCGGTGCGCACCGAGTACCTGCGCCCCTCCGGGACCACCACGGTGTGCGGTTGGAAGGGCACCGCCGGCTACTACACCCTGGAGGTGGACGGGCGGACCAACCCGGACGCCGCCTGGTTCTACGCCGACCCGAAGCCCGAGGCCGAGCACGTGCGCGGCCGGGTGGCCTTCTGGCGCGGGGTGGAGGTCGCCGAGTAGCCGACCCGGGGCACCGGGCGGTGCCGTCGTCGCGAAAGGGGTACCGGATTCCCATGGCAGTCTTCCGCAGGCCGGGCCGCTCCCGGCCGGCCCCCGGGCCCGACCTGAGCGAGCAGATCGCCGAACTGGTCGAGGAGTCCGAGCAGCCGGCCGGCCAGGGCCCGGTCGCCGAGTACGCGGCGAAGCGGCGCGGCCGGGCCGTGGTCCTGCACGCCGCCCGGCTGCTCGCCCACGGTGGCCGCGCCGCCGCGAGGGGAGCGGCCAAGGGTGCCGTGTACGGCGGCAAGGCCCTGACCGAACAGCTGGTGCAGGCCGCGCCGCGGATCCCGGTGCGCGACCTCGCCACGCTGCGGGCGCAGTACCCGGACGCGGCCTTCCCGGAGCAGTTGGCCGACCTGCTGGTCACCGGTGCCGTCCGGGCCTCCGGTGCGCTCGGCGCGGGCGTCGGCGCGGCGGCGATGCTGCCGGTGCCGCCCGCGATGCCGCTGGAGATCGCGGCCGAGACGCTCGCGGTGGCGGCCGTGGAGATCAAGTTGATCGCCGAGCTGCACGAGGTCTACGGCACTCCGGCGCAGGGCGCCGCCACCCAGCGGGCCGGCGCCTACCTCGGCGCCTGGGCCAACCGCCGGGGGATCGACGCGGGCCTGCTGGTCCGGCCCGCCGGCTTCGCCGCGCTGGCGATCAGCTCGGAGGTGCGCCGGCAGGTCCGCCGCCGGCTGACCCGCAGCTCGCTGCGCCACCTGCCGGCGGTGGTCCCGCTGATGGTCGGCGCCGGCATCGGCGCCACCATGAACCGCCGCGACACCCGTCGGCTGGCCGGCGAGGTGCGGAAGGACCTGCGCGAGCGCCGCCCGTCGGACGGCGCCTACTGGGCCTCGGCCGCTCCGTCACCGAAGGGCGGGACGGAGGAAGGGGGCAGGGCGGTGGACGCGGACGGGACGGCTCCGTAGCTAGCCGGCCGGGGGCGGCAGTCAGGCCCGTGGCCGCAGGGGCATCAGGCCCGTGGTTGCAGGGAGCAGCGGCGCGGCGCGCCCGGGACGGTCCCCATCGCGGGCGCGCCGCCGTTTCGTCACTGTTCCTGGAGGTTCCTAGAGCTTCGGTGGTGCCGGCGGGGCCCCCGCGCCCCGGCCGGCCTTGACGCCGTTCACCATCGCCTGGTGGATCGCCCGCGCGGTGGTCTCGTCGTCCGCCGGCACCGGGCTGCCGGCGACCGTGTACCAGTCCAGCGCACCGGTGTACTGGACGGTCAGCCGCGCCTCGCCGTCCACCCAGGTGGTGTGCACGGTGAGGTCGCCGGAGATCGGGCCGACCTCGGTGGTGGTGACCCCACCGGGGCCGCTGATGATCGACTGGGTGGTCCAGGTCGCCCACGACGTGCGCGGGTCCGCGGGCGGCCGGGCCTGGCGGGTGCTTTCGTCGTGTTCGGTCATGCGCCTCTCCTCCCTCGCGGGCGGACCGCCGCCGGAGCGGCGACACCCACGGTCGCGGCGACCGCCCGGTCCCACCGGGCGGTCGAGTCGGTACGCCGGACGGTCAGCCGGACTGGCCGGGCTGGTCCGGCATGGGGGCGCCCTCCGCCTGGGAGGTGTCCTGGGCGTGCAGGTTCTGCATCGAGGGGACGCCCTCCTCGGGGTCCGCGGCGCGGATGTCCTCGTCGTCCTCGGTGCTCACCTTGGACCGGTCGCTCATGTCGGTCATCGCGGGCTCCGTCTCCTAGCCCGGTCCGGGCGCGCCGGGTCGGGGGCGCGGCCGGGCCGGTGGTGTCTCTTCGCCCTTCCAGCCTGCCCCCGCCCCGGCGCCAGGGCCAGCCGGGTGACCCGGCGAGCGGCCGCGGACCTCACCCGGGAGTCACCAGGTGACGGGCAGGGACCGCATGCCGTAGATGAACGAGTCGGTGCGGAACGCCAGCTCGCTGCGGGGGACGGTCAGCCGCAGCCCGGGCAGCCGCCGGAACAGCGTGGCCAGCGCGATCTGGAGCTCGGCGCGGGCCAGCGGCTGGCCGAGGCACTGGTGCACGCCGAAGCCGAAGGCCATGTGCCGCCGGGCGTCCCGGTCCAGGTCCAGTTCGTCGACCGGCGGCCGGCCGGCACCGCCGAACATCTCCTCGTCCCGGTTGGCGGTGGAGAGCATCGCGATCACGCCCTCCCCGGCCCGGACGGTCACGCCGCCCAGCTCCACGTCCTCCAGCGCCACCCGGGGCACCCCGGTGTGGACGATGGTGAGGTGGCGCAGCAGCTCCTCCACCGCGCCGGGCAGCGCGGCCGGGTCGGCCAGCCTGGCGACCTGCCCGGGCCGGTCCAGCAGCAGGGCGGTGGAGAGCGAGATCATGTTCGCGGTCGTCTCGTGTCCGGCGATCAGCAGCAGGATGCCGGTGCTGGCGACCTCGCGCACGGTCAGGTCGTCCCGGGCGGCGAGCCGGCTGAGGATGTCGTCCTCCGGCTTCTCCCGCTTGCGGGCCGTCAGCCCCTCCAGGTAGTCCAGCAGCTCGTCCTGGGCCTCCAGGAGCCGCTCGATCGTGCTGGAGTTGCTGAGCAGCGTCCGGCTGATGCTCTGGAAGAACTCGCGGTCCTCGTACGGAACGCCGAGCAGCAGGCAGATCACCAGCGAGGGGACGGGCAGCGCGAAGTCGGCGACCAGGTCGGCCTCGGTGCGGCCCGTGGTCATCCCGTCCAGCGCCTCGTCCACGATCCGCTGGATGTCCGGGCGCATCGCCTCGACCCGCTTGACCAGGAAGTCCCCGGTGACCATCCGGCGCAGCCGGGCGTGCTCGGGGTCGTCGAGCCGCAGGAAGCTCGGGTTCTCGGCGATCCGCTCCCGGCGGCCGGCGACCAGCAGGGGGAAGGACGGGTGGCGCACGTCCGCGCTGAACCGTCGGTCGGACAGGACGGTGCGGACCTCGGCGTAGCCGGTGGCCAGCCAGCAGGACTCGCCCCCGGGCAGGTCGGCGCGGGTCAGTCGGGCGGTGGCGGCGGCCTCGGTGTACGCGGGCGGGGGGCCGAACGGGCAGCCGGCGGAGTGCGGCGACGGCAGTGGGACGGCGGGGACGGTCGGTGTGCTCGTCAAGGCGGGGTCTCCTTGTGTCGCGAGGTTCTCCGATGGGGGTCGTGTGGTGACTGGACGTCCGGCAGGGGCGGTTGCGGTGGCCGGGACCGGCGGCGGTCAGCCGTCGACCGGGGCGGACTGCGTCCCGGCGGGTCCGGCCTCGGCCTCGACCGCGGTCGACTCGTCCTCGACCACGGTGATCGCGCCGCTCGGGCAGAGCTGGGCGGCCAGTCTGAGATCGCCGAACTGGTCGGGCCGGAAGGTGGTCTGACGGAGCCTCACCAGACCGTCCTGGTCGTCCTGGTCGAACACGTCGGGGACGTTCATGACGCACATCCCGGAGCTGCAGCAGCGGTCCCGGTCGACACTCACCCGCATGGTCGGGCACCTCTCGCCAGTGCGCCGCCGGCTGCCCGGCGGCCGCCTCTCGTTGTCATTGCCAACCTAACCGTCGCTACTCCGCCCACGGAGGGTGCCGCGGCGAGATCGCCGAGAATGGCCGATTCGGGTCCCGTCGGAGCCGCCGGGCGGCGACGCAGGTTTTGAATTGACGTTACTCGGACAAGCGTACGTCCCCCCGGCCCCCGGCTCACCCGATCCGGACCGGCCCGCAGCCCCGCCACAGCACCACCTCCACCCCCTCAGCATCCGCCCCCGCCCCCACCCCCGCACGGCGGCGGCCGGGGCCGGGCCCGCCCGGAGACCGCCGAGTTGTAAGATCATTTCGCAACACGACGCGAAGGGGAGTTCGGTGGCGCGGGTTGCGGTGGTCGGCGGGGGCATCAGCGGGCTGGGGACGGCGCTCATGCTGGGCCGGCGGGGCCATCCGGTCACCTTGTTCGAACAGGACACGCGGCAGGCCGGAGAGGACCCGGAGCGGGACTTCCTCCACTGGCACAGGCCCCGGGTCCCGCAGGCCGTCCAGCCCCACTCGTTCCTCGCGCCGGTGCGCACCGTGCTGCAGAGCGAGGCCCCCGATGTCCACGCGGACCTGCTGGCCCGCGGTGCCCTGGAGTACCACGACTTCGACTGGTTCGGTGAGCATCCGCCGCACCGGGCCGGCGACGAGGACCTGGTGACCCTGCGCACCCGGCGCATCGTGCTGGAGGCCGCCCTGACCGCGGCCGTGCGGCGCGAACCCACCGTCGAGGTGCGGCGGGGCTCCCGGGTGCGGGCCCTCACCTTCGACGAGGGCCACCCCGTCCGGGTCACCGGTGTGCAGGTGGGCACCGACACGTACCGGGCGGACCTCGTCGTCGACGCCTCCGGCCGTCGCTCTCCGGTTCCCGACTGGTTGGTCGCGGCCGGCTGCCGCCCGCCCGTGGTCGACAGTCACCGCACCGGGATCGCCTACGTGTGCCGCTGGTACCGCCTGCGTGCCGACGGCCCGCGCGACCCCGGGCGGGTGAAGCCCGGCTCGGCCGCACCGTTCGCGCTCGCCGGCGTGTTCCCGTCGGACAACGACACCTTCGCGGTGAGCGTGATGCTCTCCACGGGTGATCCGACCCGCGGCGCGCTCACCGACCCCGCCGTGTTCGAGGCCGTCGCCCGGAGCTTCCCCGCCACCGCCGCCTGGCTCGACCTGGACCCCGAACCGCAGTCGGCCGTCCTGGTCATGGGCGGTCTGGACAACCGCTGGACCGCCCTCGCCGACGATGCCGGACCGGTCGTCACCGGCCTGATCAACGCCGGGGACAGCCTCGTCCACACCAACCCCACCCTGGGTCACAGCGCGGCCCTCGGCCTGCGCGCCGCCCAGTACATCGCCGCCCATGTCGAACGGATCGCCACGGACCCCACCTGCTACCACGCCTGGGCGACGCAGACCCTCCGTCCGTGGTTCGACGCGCAGGTGACGGCCGACCGCGGCAACGAGCAACGCCTCACCGGGGCCCAGCCGTCCGCGGACCGGCGGGCCGGCGCCCTGGCTGCCTGCGCGTTCGACGACCCGTCGTCATGCGGGCCAGGGCCCGGGTGCGCCATCTCCTGCAACCGGCCGAGGAGGCCTACGGAACCGACGAGGTGGACCGTCACGTCGCCGCCTGGCTGGCCGCCCACCCCGGCTTCTCGCCAGGGTTCGACGGCCCGACCCGGGACCAGTGGGACGCCCTCATCCCGGCCTGAGCGCCCGCCCGGCCCCGCATCCCCGGCAGCCGGGCCCTCGCCCGGCTCCGACGCGAAGTGATCGTGACGGACGCGGTCGGCGGTCCCGCCCCCGCCCGGACTCGTCGAGCTCGGCGTCCGGCTCGGTGCCGAGCCGGGCCGGCGCCGCAAGGCGCCGCAGTGGCGCAGGTGACGGGTGGTCTTGGCCGGGGAGGTGATCAGCGATGGGGCGACGGGGCGTCATGCTGGGGGTCCGCACTTCCGCTGAGTGATGGAGACCGAGATGAACGACACCCCCACGGCCCGCTGGAGCGTCGGCGCGCCCGAGGCCGGTGACTACGCAGGCTGGCATGAACTCTTCCGCGGGTACTGCGAGTTCTACCGCGTGCCGATTCCGGAGGAGAAGGCCGAGCTGGTGTGGTCCTGGCTGACGGATCCGGGCCACGAGCTGGCGGGACTGCTGGTGCGGGACGAGACCGGCCGACCGGTCGGGCTCGCGCACTACCGGCCGTTCTCGCGACCGTTGCACGGGGCCGTCGGGTGCTTCCTGGACGATCTGTTCGTCGCGCCGGAGGTCCGGGGCGGCGGAGCGGTGGACGCGCTGTTGGGCCGGCTGCGGGAAATCGCGGCGGAACGCGGGTGGAACACCGTCCGCTGGATCACCTCCGAGGACAATTACCGGGCCCGCGGCAAGTACGACCAGGTCGCCACCCGGACCAGGTTCCTCACCTACGACATGGCCCCGGAGGCCCCGGCCGGCTGAGCCCGCGGCCCGACCGCCGGACATTCGTTCGGAGTTTCTGTTATCGGCGTCCCGCCGGGAGGTCTCCCAAGTGTCGACACCCGACCAGTCGACCCGGAACAGAAAGCGTGGCCACGTGAACAGCGACGACAGGACGACCATCCTCCCGGCGAGCGGAGGCGCCGGCGGCGAGAGCAGGAGCGGGGTCCACGGCCGCTCCGGCGGCCGGGCGGCGCGGCGGGCTGCCGAGCGGCACACCGGCCGGGGCCGGCGGGTGCGGCGGCGCGGCGGGATCGTGCCGGTCGCCGCGGTCGTCGCCGCGGTGGCCGGCACCGGGCTGTTCGCCGCGTTGGCCGGCGCGGGCTACGCGGCGTACGCCGGCAAGCAGACCGACCACGACATGGCCGGCCAGTCGCTGGCCGCCGACGCGCTGATCTCCGCGGAACTGGGCACGCACGAGGGCATCCAGGTGCCCGGCGCCGGCGGAACGATCCCGGACGTTCCGCCGGCGGCCACCCCCACCGCCACCGACCCGGCGGCCACCCCGAGCGCCTCGGCACCGCCGACCGCGACCGCTCCGGCCTCCCCGACGGCTTCGGCCGTCGCCACCCCGACCGCCGTGCCCACCCCCACGGCCTCCGCGGCGAAGACGACCCCGAGCGCCACCCGCACCGCCCCTGCCGCCCAGGCCGCTGCCGAGCGGACCGCCGCGGCCGCACCGGCGGGCGGGGGCGCTGCCCCGTCGTACGCCCAGAAGGTCGTGGACCTGGTCAACGTCGAGCGTGCCAAGGCCGGCTGCGGGCCGGTCAGTGCCGAGCCCCGGCTGGCGAGTGCGGCCCAGTCGCACAGCGACGACATGGCCGACCGCAACTTCTTCGACCATGCCAGCCCGGAGGGCTATCACGCCGATCACCGGATCGAGGCGGCCGGCTACAGCTGGAGCACCTGGGGCGAGAACATCGCCCGCGGGCAGAAGGACCCGGCCGCGGTGATGAGCTCCTGGATGAACAGCCCCGGCCACCGGGCCAACATCCTGAACTGCTCGTTCAAGCAACTCGGCGTGGGCGTGCGGACCGGCACCAACGGTCCGTGGTGGACCCAGGTGTTCGCCGCCCCGGCGTGAACCGGCTCCGGACCGGCCGCGGTCCGCGACTGACCGCCCCCGCTCGGATCCCCGCCCCGGCCCGGTCCGCCTCCCGGCTCGGGCCGATCGGTCCGGGCCGATTTTCCGATTCCGTGCACATTGTTGTTATCTGATCACTCCCCACGGGTCTCCGAGGAGGCAGCGGCGGACGGAAACACGGCAAGACGGAGCGCGGACCATGATGGCTGATGTGCAGAACAGGACCGGGACCACCCTGGTGCTCGCGGCGCAGGCAGGTGACCGGCAGGCCCGGGAGGCGCTGGTCGCCACCTGGCTGCCGCTCGTCTACAACGTGGCCGGCCGGGCCCTCGGCGGCCACGCCGACGTGGACGACGTCGCGCAGGAGACCATGATCCGGGCCCTGGACGGCCTGGACGGGCTCCGCGATCCGGAGTCCTTCCGGTCCTGGCTGGTCGCCATCACCATGAACCAGGTGCGCCGTCGGCATGCCGCCGGTCAGCAGCAGCCGACCGTCGGCGGCCTGGACGAGACCTGGGAGGTCGCCGACCCCCGGGCCGACTTCACCGACCACACCATCCTGCGCCTCGGTCTGTCCGGCCAGCGCCGCGAGGTGGCCGAGGCCACCCGCTGGCTGGACCCCGACGACCGCGAGCTGCTCGCCCTCTGGTGGCAGGAGGCCGCCGGCGAACTGACCCGCGCCGAACTCGCCGGGGCGCTCGACCTGACCCCGCAGCACACCGCCGTGCGCGTGCAGCGGATGAAGAAGCAGCTCGAAGCGGGCCGCATCGTCGTCCGCGCGCTCGGCGCCTACCCCCGCTGCCCCGAACTGACCGAGCTCACCGCGGGCTTCGACGGCACCCCGAACTCGGTCTGGCGCAAGCGCATCGCCCGCCACATCCGCGACTGCTCCGACTGCGGCGGCCTCGGCCGGGACCTGTTCCCGGCCGAAGGGCTGCTGGCCGGCCTCGCCCTGGTGCCGATCCCGCTCGACTCGCCCGTGCTGTTGCACTTCCAGCAGGCCGCGGCCACCGTCACCTCCCCGGCGGCCGCCACCGGAGTGGGCTCCAGCGCGGGCTCCGGCGCGGGAACGGGTGCCGGAGCCCACACCGGTACCGGCGCGCACGCGGGGGCGGGAGGTCACGGTGGCTGGGCCGGCACCGCGGCCCGCAAGGCCGTCCTGGCGAGCGGCGCAGCCGCGGCAGTCGCCGTGACCACCCTCGCCCTGGTCTGGCCGCAGGCCGGCGAGCCCCCGCGGGCGACGGCACCGGAACCCACCGCCCCGGCCGCGGCCCAGGACACCCCGACGGCCGCCGCCGCACCCGCTGCCGTCGCCCCGGCACCGGTGCCGACCCCGATACCCGCGGAGAGCCCGACGCCGACGACGCCCACACCCACGCCGACCGTGACCCGCACCGCCGCCGCGACACCGCAGCCCAACCCGGAGCGCCAGTTGGTGGACCTGGTCAACGCCGAACGCGCCAAGGCCGGTTGCCCCCCGCTGCGGATCGACGCCCGGCTGCACGGCTCGGCCCAGAAACACGCGGACGACATGGCCTCCCGCGGCTTCTTCGACCACGTCAACCCGGACGGCGTCCGGGCCGAAGCCCGGATCACCGCCGCCGGCTACCGCTGGTCCCAGTGGGGTGAGAACCTCGACCGGGGCCCGACCACCCCGGCCGCCGTCTTCGCCCGCTGGATGGACGGCGGAATCCACCAGTCCAACATGCTCGACTGCGGATTCAAGGACATCGGCGTCGGCTTCGCCACCAGCTCCGCCGGCACCCCCTACTGGACCCAGGACCTCGGAGCCCCGATGTCCTGAGCCGCGGCCGGGGGCGGCCGGGCGGTGGACCGCAGGGACTACGCGGGCGTGGCCGCCACCAGGCCGTTCGCCGACCCGGTCACGTAGCCGGTGGACTCCCCGAGGACGCCACCCGCGTCACCGACCTGCCCGGACACCACGTCCGGCGCGCTGCTCAGCGGCCCGGGCAGCCCCTCCTGCCCGCCCACGGCACTGGCGTGCGCACTCGGCGCGGTGAGGGAGGCCACGACACCAACGGCGAGCGAGGCGACGGCAAGCATGCTGCGCTTCTTCATGGCCGGTCCAACGAGGCTGCGCCGGAAGGGTTACGGCCCGCCGCGTGCTACCGCCGCCACCGGAGCGCGCGGAGACGTTGGACGGCCCGCGAGCCGACCGGGACTCTGCCGGGCGGCGGGCGGGCCGTGGGAACCACCATGGCCCCACCCGCCCCTGCCGGTCAGGGCGTGCAAGGTGTGAGCGGACGCACGGTGGCGCGCCGGGCGTACACCAGCAGCCCCAGCCGCGCCGTCAGAGCGTCCCGGAGCCCCGCGCCACCGCGGGCCCGACCGTCCCGGTGGCCCCACCCTCCCAGGCCGAAGCCTCCGGAGCCGACGCTCCCGGAGCCGCCCCCACCAGGCCCACCGGACCCACCACCCAGTCCGGATGCCCCGGCATCGGCGGGGTCCGCAGCCCGTACAGCCAGTCGTCCAGGAAGCCCCGCAGGTCCTGCCCGGACACCGCCGAGGCCGTCCGCACGTAGTCCTCGGTGGTCGCGTTGCCGTACCGGTACGTGCCGAGGAAGGCGCGCTCGATGCGGTCGAAGGTCTGCGCCCCGACCTTCTCCCGCAGCGCGAACAGCACCAGCGCGCCGCCCGTGTACCGCTGGTCGTGGAAGAGGCCGGCGGCGGTGGGGGAGGCCACCGGCCCGGAGCCGTGCCGCGACCGGTCGCCCATCCCGTAGAGGTGGCGCATCCGGTCGACCAGCGTGGTGTGGCCCCAGGCGTCCGGCCACCCGCGCTCGTACTGGTACATCAGGGCGTAGAAGGTGGCGTGGCCCTCGTTGAGCCAGAGGTCGGACCACCTGGCGGGGGAGACGCTGTTGCCGAACCAGGAGTGGACCAGCTCGTGCATCATGTGCGAGCCGATCGCCGGCTCCGCCTGCCGTAGGAAGTTCGGCTTGTAGAGGGTGAGCGTCTGGCTCTCCAGACCGGTGAAGGCGAACGCGGCCGGGTCGTCCGTGTCGGCCGGCAGGATTCCGTACGTCTCGAACGGGAAGGGCCCCAGGTGCGCTTCGGCCCAGACGAGTTGGCCGGGGGTGAGGGCGAGCGCGGGTTCCAGCTCGGCGGCGCGTGCGGTCGGCACGACGTCGCGCAGCGGCAGGCCGTGCGGGCCGGTGCGCTCGCGCACGGTGTAGTCGCCGACCGAGATCTGGACCAGCTCGGTGGCCATCGGCTCGCGGGAGACGTACCGGCGGGTGGTGCGGCCGTCGCCGAGTTGCTCGGTGGCCGCCAACTCCCCGTTGGCGACGCCGAGGAGACCGTCCGGGGCGGTCACCGCGATGGTGAACCGGGCCTTGTCGCCCGGGTGGTCGTTGCACGGGAAGACGGTGTGCGCGCTGTTCGGCTGGCCGGCCACCGCGAAGCCGTCCGGGGTGGGCACCCAGCCGGTGTGCGGCAGCCCGGCGCGCGGGTCGGCGGTGTACTCGACGGTCAGCCGGGTGACGGCGCCCGGGAGGAAGGGCCTGGCCGGGGTGACCGTCAGCTTCTCGTCGTGGGTCGCGAAGTCCGCCGGCCGCCCGTCGACCCGGACGGAGCGTACGGTCAGTCCGAGCGCGTCCAGCTCCAGCCGGGCCAGGGTACGGTCGGGCCGTACCGTGAGCACGGCCGTGGCGTCCACCGTCCTGGTCCCGGCCCGGTAGTCGAAGGCCAGGTCGTACCCGAGCGCCCGGTACCCGGTGTTCCCGAGCGAGGGGAAGACCGGATCGCCCAGCCCGCCGGCGGCGCCGGCGGTGGGCACGCTCGCGGACAGCAGCGCCGTACTGAGCGCGAGCGACAGGACGAGACCGGCGCGGGGCCTGAACAAGGGTGATCACCGTGCTTCACGAGCGGGAGCGGAGGCAGGAGCCGCCCGGACGGGAGAGCCTGGCCAGGGATGCTAGTGGATCGCCGGGCCGGCACGGGCGCGGCCGGCGCGGTTCGACGACATGCCGTCGTCCCCCGGACGGCCCAAGGTGATGGCGGCGCCCCCGCCCGCGGTCTACCGTGGGGAGTGCTTCGTCCCCTGACGGACGAGCCACGGCCGTCGGAAAACCTGGCCAGGTCCGGCGGCCGTACTCTTCTGCCCTGGCGCTGCACGCCCGGACGCGCCCCGTAGGCTGGCATCCGATACGACGCCCGCGTACCGGATGCCAGGAGCCGCCGTGACCAGCCCAGCTTCCTCCGTTCTGGTGATCGGCGAGTGCGTCGCCGACATCGTCCGCACGGGTGACGCCCCGGACCGGGTGCACCCCGGCGGCAGCCCCGCGAACGTCGCCTACGGGCTGGCCCGACTGGGCCGCCAGGCCACGCTGCTCACCGAGCTGGGGCCGGACGCCAACGGCCGGCTGATCCGGCAGCACCTGGAGTCGGCCGGGGTACTGGTGCGGGCCGCCGAGGTCGCCCGGACGCCCTCCGCGGTGGTGGAACTGGACGGGCAGGGGCGGGCCCGCTACACCTTCGACATCCGCTGGACGCTCCCGCCGACCGAACTCGCCGAGCCGCCCGCGGCGATCCACCTCGGCTCGATCGCCGCGGTCACCGAGCCCGGTGCGGGATCGGTGCTGGCACTGGTGGAGCGCTGGCGCGGGCAGGCACAGATCAGCTACGACCCGAACGTGCGCCCGGCGCTGATGGGCGACCGGGCCGAGGCCGTCCGGCGGGTCGAGTGCTGGGTGGCGCTGAGCGACGTGGTCAAGGCCAGTGACGAGGACCTGGCCTGGCTCTACCCGGGCGAGCGGCCCGAGGCGGTTGCCGAGCGCTGGCTGGCCCTCGGCCCCTCGGTGGTCGCGGTCACCCTCGGCGCCGAGGGGGCGTTCGCCCGCACCAGCGAGGGCGGACACGTCGAGGCCGCGGCCGTTCCGGTGCCGGTCGCGGACACCGTCGGAGCCGGTGACTCCTTCATGGCCGCCTTCCTGCACGCCCGTGCGACCGGCGCCGACCTCGCGACCTGCCTCACCCACGCGGTGACGGCGGCCGCGCTCACCGTCGCCCGACCGGGCGCCAACCCGCCCTCGGCGGCCGAACTGACGACCGCCCTGGCGGAGGGGCCGCAGTCCCACTCCGGCGGCCGCCGGGTGGACCGGCTCAACCGCCAGGCCGCGCAACCGCGGTGAGGTCCTTCCCGTACCAGATCTCGGCGTACGGCCTGCTGCTGTAGGCGGGGATCTCCCGGTACCCGTTCCGCAGGTACAGCGCGCGGGCCTCGACCAGGTCGAGTCGGGTGTCGAGGACGATCCGGTCGGCGCCCAGGGAGCGGGCGGCCCGGTCGACGGCGGCCAGCAGTACGGCGCCGCCGCCGGTGCCGCGCAGGCCGGGGCGGACGAAGACGCGGGTGAGCTCGGCCGTGGTGGCGTCGAGCCGCCGCAGGCCGGCGCAGGCGTGGGCGACGCCGTCGTGACGGCCGATCAGGAACGAGCCGCCCGGGGCGGCGAGGTCGTCGCTGGGGGAGCCGTCCAGGCCGGACTCCAGCTCCTCGGGGGTGCCCTCCCGGTCGAAGTGCAGGCGGTAGTAGCGGTTGGCCACGTCGTAGTAGTACTCACGCAGCAGGTCCAGGGCCTCGGGGGTGGTCACGTCGGCCGTGGCGACGGTCCAGAGGCCGGAGTGGCCGGGTGCGGTGTTCGTCATGCGCGCATGATCCACTTCACGGCTCCGGCACCGCAATCGGTTTTCCCGGCCGTCCGGACCCGGCCACCCGGGCAAAGGAGCCGCGGGGCCCCGGTGCGTCGTTGCCCCGCGCGAGTGACGAGGGGATTGGCGCTGGTGGACGGCGGGGGAGCAGTGCATCTATGAACAGACCATCAGGTTGTCACATTAATAGGAGTCTGAAAGGTCGTCAGCAGCGCCGGAGCGGTGTGCGGACCGGTCTGCTGGCCACCGCCTGCCTCTCCGCCGTCCTCGCCGGCTGCGCCGGTCCGGCGGCTCCCGCCGGTCCGAAGCCCGCGCCGGCCGCTCCCGCCGGCCCGAAGCCCGCCCCGGCCGCCGACGCGAAGGCGAACCCGGCGCCCGCCGCCGGGGGCACCGCAGCTCCCTGGGGCGCCGATCGCGCGGGCGCCCCGCCCGAGGCGCAGCAGCAGCTGCCCGGCCTGGCCCGGAAGGAGGAGAGCAGCGGCGAGACCACGGCCCGTCAGAAGGTGGCCGCCCGCGCCGAACTGGAGACCGCCCAGCGCTGGGGCCTGGAGCGCCCGCCGCTGAAGGCCCCGCCGCGCCCGGCGGCCAAGGCCGCGCTCACCCAGGGGCAGGGCGTCAAGCTCGCGGACGGCCGTCCGCCCGTCGTCTACCGGGTGCCGACCAACGACAAGGTGGTCTTCCTGACCGTCGACGACGGCGCCGAGAAGGACCCCGAGTTCTCCCGGATGGCCCGGGAGCTGGGCATCCCGCTCAGCACCTACGTCTCCGACTACGTCGCCCGTGACAACTACGGCTACTTCCGCGACCTGCACGCCCAGGGCGTGGAGATCAACAACCACACGATCAACCACCGCAACCTGAAGGTGCTGGACTACGAGACCCAGCGCGAGGAGATCTGCACCCAGCAGGACCAGCTGGAGCGGCAGATCGGCGTGCGCCCCCGGCTGTTCCGGCCGCCGTACGGCGAGTACAACGACGACACCCTGCGCGCGGCCGCCTCCTGCGGGGTGGAGGCGGTGCCGATGTGGAACGAGGAGGCCTTCCCGGACCGGATGGAGTGGCGCTACGACGACCAGAAGCTGCATCCGGGCGACATCATCCTGACCCACTTCCGGGGCACCGACGTCTGGAAGGCGTCCATGCCGGACCTGCTGCGCAAGGTCGTCAACGACGTCACCGCGCAGGGCTTCGCGCTGGCCCGGCTGGACGACTACCTGTAGCGGCCACCGTCAGCGGCCGTCGCAGCGGCCGAGGGCCGGGCGGCTCAGCCGAGCGAGAGGGCGTCGAGGTACACCCAGGCGCCCTCGTGCCGCACGAAGCGGCTGTTCTCGGTGAGCACGCCCTCCTCGCCGCCCTCGGTCCAGTGCGCCCGGAACGCCACCGTGCCCTCCGCGTGGAACGCGCCGCCCTCGGTGGTGGAGACCACCTCCAGCCTGGTCCAGCGCAGCCCCGGGTCGAAGTCGACCTCCGCGGGCCGGGTGTCCGGGTGCCAGGTGCGCAGCAGGTACGCCTCGTCCTGCGCGGCGAAGGCGCTGAACCGGGAGCGCATCAGGGACTCGGCGGTGGTGGCCGAGGCCTGGCCCCGGTGCAGCCGGCCGCAGCAGTCGCCGTAGGCGGCGGGCAGGCCGCACGGGCAGGGGGAGGAGGGCAGCAGCCGGGGCGCGGCGGGGCGGGGCGCGGAACGACGTCGGGACATGCCGCCCATTGTCCCCCACCCGTGGGGCGGCTTCCCGGCGGCCCCGGGGTACTCAGAGCGGCCGGGCGTTCGTCCTCGGGTGCGTGTCCTCAGGGGCCGGGCGCTCGTGCGCAGGAGCGGGTGTGCCGAACCAGGTGTGCAGCGCCCGGACCAGTCCGTCCGTGTCCGCCCGGTCGGGCTCGGTGGCCGAGGCGACGTAGCCGTCCGGGCGCAGCAGCAGGGCGCCGGCCGGCGGCTGTGGGCAGCGGGCCGTGACGAGGTCCACCCGGTCCTTCCAGGCCGCCGCCGGGTCCGTGAGGCCGAGCTCCCCGTCGGTGAGGTCGATGAGCAACGGGCGCCCGGTGCGGGCGAGTTCGGCGATCCGGACGGGGCCGTCCGGGGTGGTCGCGGTGAGGTCCGGCACGAACCGCCCGGCCAGCGGGTGCGGGCAGTCCGCGTCGTAGCGGACGTCGCTGCCCGCCATCAGCGCGGCGATCCGGCCGAGGTTGTCCGGGTGCGCCAGCAGCTCGCCGAACAGGGCGCGCACGGCGGTGGTGCCGGGGCCGGGGGCCATCAGGGCGGTCTGGGCCTGGGAGTGCATGAACACCCGCTCGCCGACCGGGTGGCGTTCGCGCTGGTAGCTGTCCAGCAGGCCGGGCGGGGCCCAGCCGTGCAGCTCGGCGGCGAGCTTCCAGCCGAGGTTGGCGGCGTCCTGGAGGCCGAGGTTGAGGCCCGGACCGCCGGTCGCGGCGTGCACGTGGGCGGCGTCGCCGACCAGCAGCACGCGGCCCTGCCGGTAGCTCTCGGCGAGCCGGGTGTTGTGGCCGACCTGGCGGCGAGGGGTGAACGGTCCGGGCGTGCGGGCCGGGGCGAGCGCCAGGTCGGCGCCGGTCACCCGGCGGATGCTGGCGCGCAGCTCGTCCAGGGTGAGCGGCGCCGTCTCGTCCACCGGCCCTGCGCCCCACTCCATCGTCGCGACCATGGTGGTGTCCGGGCCGAGCGGGGCGAGGACGATGACGCCGTGTTCGGTGCGGGTATGGGTGAACGGGCGGAACGGGACCGGGCAGCCGGGCAAAAGGAACTCGCCGTCGGCGGTGGTGCGTACGTCCTCGGGGAGCAGCACGTGCGCGATCCGCGAGACCGGGTCGGGCGAGGTCACCCCGGGGAAACCGATCCCGGCGAGCTTGCGGACGGTGCTGCGGCCGCCGTCCGCGCCGACCAGGTAGCGGGAGCGCAGCCGCTCGGGGCCCGCCGGGCCGCGGAGTTCGACCGTCACCCCGGCCTCGTCCTGGGTGAAGCCGGTGAGCTCGTGGCCGTGGCGCACGGTGATGCCGAGTGCGTGGGCGCGTTCCTCCAGCACCTCCTCGATGCGGTGCTGCGGTACGGGCAGGGCGTGCAGCGGGTTCTCGTCGAGCTGGTGCAGCTCCAGCGGGAAGGCGCCGAACACGAAGCGGGGTACGGGCCGTGGCGCGCCCGGGGTGCCGGTGAGCGGCTCGTACAGGCCGCGGTGGTCGAGCAGCCGGAGCACCTGGCCGACCAGCCCGTTGGCCTTCTGGACCTGCGAGCGTGCGGGCAGCCGTTCCAGCACCACCGGCCGGATCCCGGCCAGTGCGAGTTCGCAGGCCAGCAGCAGCCCGTTCGGGCCGGCGCCGGCGACGACGACGTCGTGGTCCATCTGGAGTCCCCCTCCGAGAGCGTGAGTTCAACGTGGCGACGGGGCCGGAAGCCCGGCGGCCAGCTGCCGCAGGGCGTCCTCGAGCAGCGACTGGAACGGCACCGGCGGGTCGGCGGTGAGGTACTGGTCGTTGGCGGCCTTGATCGCGGCGAGCGCGGCCGCGGTGACCAGCTTCGGGTAGAGGTCCCGGTCCGGGTCGGTCCCGGTCCGGGCGGCCACCGCGGCCGTGAGCCCGGCCGCGGTCCGCGCCGCGTCGCGTATCAGCTCGGCCTGGAGCACCGGCTCGCGCAGCAACTGCCGTACGGCGGCGGTCCACTGCGGGTCCGGCTGCTCGGCCGCTTCGTGGTACGGGGCGAGCAGGGCCCGGGTGAGCGCCTCCCAGAGCGGTTCCCCGGCGGGCCGCTCCCGCAGTGCCTCGGCGGACTGCCGGATGCGGTCGCGGTGCCGGTGGACGATCGCTTCGGCCTTGCTGGAGAAGTAGTTGTTGTACGTGCGGGGGGACACCCCGGCGGCGGCCGCGATGTCCTCCACCCGGACGTTCTCCAGCCCCCGCTCCACTGCCAGGCGCAGGGCCGCCCAGCTGAGTGCCTCCCGCGTCGCGGCCTTCTTCCGTTCCCGCAGACCGGGCTGACCCTTCGTCATGGCCACCACTGTCCCGCAAAGAGTGCGCGGAACGCAATAGTGCGCGGCGCGCAAGTTTTTCGTGGGCGGGCGGGTTGTGGCGAGCCGTCCGCCACCTGCGGTTCGTCGCTGATAGTAGTTGCCTGGTCGCGGAGCGATCCCCGCCAGGAGCCCGTCCCCGCAGGCTTTCCGGCGGGACGACTCGACAGGACTTGAGGAGCGGTCATGGGTGGCAGACAGCGTCCGCCGAGAGTGCGGACCCCTCGCCAGGGCAGGCCCGCCGGCGCCGGCGCCCGGGTGAACCCCCGGGCGGAGTTCGCCCGCATCGAGGGATTCCTGGCCTGGGAGGCGGAGGTCGCGGCGGCCGAACGGGACGCCCGCGCGTTCGCCGCGCAGTTCCCGTGGCTGCCGGCGCCGGAGCGGGAGAGCCTCGAACAGGCCTACACCGCCGACCGCTTGCGCTACGCCGAGGAGGTCGTCGACCGCGCGGTCGAGCGCTGCCGCCGACTGGCCGCCCGGTACCGCGCCGAGTGCCGCCGGATCTGCGCCCGCTGGGCGGCGCTCTGCCTCTCCGTCACCGTGGCGGCGGCGCTGTTCGCCGTCGTCCCCGCCGTCCTGCGCGGCTGAGCGGCTCCGGGTCCGTCGTTGACGGGCCCGGGTGCGACGAGGGCCCGCTGTGCCGTTCCCGGCGCAGCGGGCCCTTTTCGACGTCGGGGCGGGATCAGTGGTGGCCGTGGCCGCTGCTGATCTCCTCGCGCTCCTCGACGGTGGGCTTGGTGATCTGGCCGTACTCGCCGTAGAAGCCGCGGGAGAGCTTCACCCGCGCGCGGGTCCACAGCCCGGTCTTGCGGGCCACTCCGTTCTCGTCCACCGCCGGCGGCAGCTCGGAGGGCTGCGGCTGGTCGTGCGCGGTGAGGGTGTAGAGCCGGCCCGGCGGCAGTGGGGCGTGCACCTCGACGAACTCGCCGTGCTGGAGCCGGTTGATGACGCCGGTCTCCCGGCCGTGCAGCACCTTCTCCCGGTCCCGCCGCTGGAGGCCCAGGCACCACCGCTTGGCGATCACGAAGACGATCACCGGCACGGTGAAGAAGCCGATCCGCACCGCGTAGGTGATCGCGTTGATCGAGAGGTGGAAGTGGGTGGCCAGCAGGTCGTTCCCGCCGCCGGCCAGCAGGAGCAGGTAGAGACCGATCCAGGCCGCGCCGAAGGCAGTGCGGACCGGGGCGTTGCGCGGCCGGTCGGCGATGTGGTGCTCGCCCCGGTCCCCGGTGATCCAGGCCTCCAGGAACGGGTAGCCCCAGATGACCAGCAGCACGAGCGGGAAGACCATCAGCGGGATGAACACCCCGAGGTTGAGGGTGTGGCCACCCCAGACGCTGATCTCCCAGCCGGGCATCACGCGGATCAGGCCCTCGGAGAAGCCCATGTACCAGTCGGGCTGGGCGTCGGTGGACACCTGGTCCGGGCGGTACGGGCCGTACGCCCAGATCGGGTTGACCGTGGCGATCGCCGACATCACCGCGACCACGCCGAAGACCAGGAAGAAGAAGCCGCCCGCCTTGGCCATGTAGACCGGCATCAGGGGCATTCCGACCACGTTCTGGTTCGTCCGGCCGGGCCCGGCGAACTGGGTGTGCTTGTGGTAGAAGACCAGGATCAGGTGCGCCGCGAGCAGGCCCACCATGACGCCCGGGATCAGCAGGACGTGGACGGTGAACAGCCGGGGAATGATGTCGGTGCCCGGGAACTCGCCGCCGAAGAGGAAGAACTGAAGGTAGCTGCCGACGATCGGGATGGCCAGGATGGCTCCCTCCATGAAGCGGATGCCGGTACCGGAGAGCAGGTCGTCCGGCAGCGAGTAGCCCATGAAGCCGTCGAACATGCCGAGGATCAGCAGCAGCGCGCCGAAGACCCAGTTGATCTCGCGGGGCTTGCGGAACGCGCCGGTGAAGAAGACGCGCATCATGTGGGTCAGCATCGAGGCGACGAAGACGATCGCCGCCCAGTGGTGGATCTGGCGCATCAGCAGGCCGCCGCGCACGTCGAAGCTGATCCTGAGCGTCGAGGCGTAGGCCTCGGACATCGGGATGCCCCTGAGTGGGACGTACGCCCCGTCGTAGACGACCTCGCCCATGCTCGGCGTGAAGAACATGGTGAGCCAGACGCCGGTGAGGATGATGATGACGAAGGTGTAGAGCGCGATCTCGCCCAGCATGAAGGACCAGTGGTCGGGAAAGATCTTGCGGAGATTGGACTTGGCGAGGGAGTAGATGCCGAGCCGACCGTCGGTCCAGTCGGCCAGGGCCTCGGCCTTGTTGGCGGGCTGGGTGCGCGTGCTGGTCACCGGTCCCGGCTGCGACTGCTGATCGGCTCTCACGACGGGCTCCCCGGCGTCCTCGGCGTGCCGTGCTGGAGGCCCGCCGGCGAGAACGCCGGCCGGCGAAGTGTTGTGATCATGGGACCTCTCGATACGGATCCGCCGGCCGCACCGGCGCGCGGACCAGGTGTTCCACCGGACCCGTTGCTCAGGGTGATGGAGCGCTTACTCTGTCATGCTGTCGGCAGGGGGCCGACTGTGCACGTCCATCGGCCCGTCCGGCCGCTCGTGTCGGGCCGGACGGGGGTTCCTGACCTCCGATCGGCTGGCCGCCGCTCGGCCCAACGGGTGCCGATGCTGCGGTCGGGTGCCGCTGAACCGTTTCGGCGCGCGCCGCGTCCGGGGGTTGCGCGGTCCTGGGCCTACGCTGCGCCAATGGTGGATCACCGTGAACTCTTCGAGGACGTCACCGAGGCCCTGGCCCGCGCCGGGTTCGACACCGGGCCGGGTCCCTCACCGCTGTGGATCGACCGTCACCCCGAGGGTGTGCTGGTCGGCTGGAGGCCGGGCGCGGAGCCGGGTGCGCCGCCCTCCCGGGAGGCGCTCGCGGCGTTGAGCGGCGCGGCCGCGGTCGTACTGCGCGAGTGCGGCTACCTGGTCGCCGGGACGGAGGAGGGTGATCTGCTGGTGCGTTGCGCCGAACCGGTGACGGTCCCGGAATCGTCCGACCCGGAACCGGTGCCGGAGCAGTGGTGGGGGTGACGCGGTCCTCTCGGAGACCCTCCGGCCCGGCGGTTCGGTCGACGCGGGGGGTCTCATACCGAATCCTTACCTGAAGCGGGGGTGCAGTTGACCTCGTCGGCTCTAAGGTTTGCCTAAGCTAAGCCGAGACGCCCCGGACGCAGTGTCCGGGGCGTTCGGCTGTGCCGCTCCGCCGCCACCGCAGCGGGGCCGAGGACAGGTGAACGACCCGGGCCGGGCCCGGAGGAGGAGCCCGCCGCATGTGGGATGAGGCGTTTCCCAGCTTCCTGATCGGGCTGCGCGAAGGCCTGGAAGCCGGACTGGTCGTGTCGATCCTGATCGCCACGCTGGTCCGGGCGGAGCAGAAGGCCCGGCTGCCCCAGGTGTGGACGGGCGTCGCGGCGGCCGTCGCACTCAGCCTGAGCTTCGGCGCGGTGCTCACCTTCACCGCCGCCAACCTCTCCGGCCACGCCCAGGAGGCGTTCGGCGGAGCGCTCAGCCTGATCGCCGTCGGCTTCGTCACCGTGATGGTGTTCTGGATGCGACGCTCGGCGCGCACCCTCTCCGCCGAGATCAAGGAGAAGGTCCGGGCCTCGCTGGCGATGGGCGCCGGCGCGCTGGTGCTCACCAGCTTCCTCGCGGTCGCCCGCGAGGGCCTGGAGACCTCGCTCTTCCTGTGGACGAACGTGCGCACCGCCGGGGAGTCCACCGGGCCGCTGATCGGCGCGGCCGTCGGCCTGCTGCTCTCGGCCGGGCTCTGCTGGGGCCTGTACCGGCGGGCTCTGAGGATGAACCTCACCCGGTTCTTCACCATCACCGGCATCGGCCTGATCGTCGTTGCGGCGGGCGTGCTCGGCTACGGCCTGCGCGACCTCCAGGAGTCCGGCCTGGTCGGCGGCGGCAGCGCGTACGCCTTCGACCTGAGCGGGCACCTGGACGCCTCGTCCTGGTACGCGACCCTGGTCCAGGGCACCCTCAACCTGACCGTCACCATGACGGTGCTCCAGGTCGTCGGCTACGTCGCGTACCTGGGCGTCGTGATGACGCTGTTCGTCGAGGGGGTCCGTGGCGGCAAGCCCGCCCCGGCCGCCGCCGAGCCCGCGTCGTCGCAGGAGAAGCCGGCGTCGGCGCAGGAGCAGGCCGCCGCCGGGCCGGTGCGCTCCGGGCGCCCGCGCTGGGTGCTGCCGGCCGCGGTGGTCGCCGTCCCCGTGGTCGTGGCCGGCACCGTGATCGCGGTCAGCGACGGCAAGCAGGACAGCTCCGCCACCGTCGCCGTCTCCGAGCAGGAATGCGGCAAGGGCTTCACCACCCCGCTGCCCGGCCAGCAGGTCTTCCAGATGCACAACACCGGGGACAAGGTCTCCGAGGTCTACCTGGTCAACCCGGGCACCGGCGCCGTCTACGGCGAGATCGAGGGCCTGGCCCCCGGCACCACCCGTGCCCTGACCGCCACCATAGGCTCCGGCGACTACGCCTGGCGCTGCGTGCCCACCGGCGGGAAGGCCGTCACCTCCTCCGCGGTGCACGTCACCGGCGGCGCCGAGGTCAAGGCCGTCGAGCCGGTCTCCGAGGACGACCTCCAGGGCCCGCTCACCGCGTACAAGGACTACGTCAACCAGGGCCTCGCGACCCTGGTGACCGAGACCCGCAAGCTCCAGGCCGACGTCCACGCGGGCGACCTCGGCACCGCCCGGGCCGACTGGCTCACCGCCCACCTGCAGTACACCTCGCTGGGCGCCGCCTACGGCACCTTCGCCGACCTCGACGGCAAGATCAACGGCCGCCCCGACGGCCTGGCCGACAAGGCCCAGGACAAGGACTTCACCGGCTTCCTGCGCCTGGAGTACGGCCTGTGGCACGGTCAGGGCGCGGCCGAGCTGACGCCCGTCGCCGACGGACTGGCGCAGGACGTCGCCAAGCTGGCGCACGACTTCCCCGGGCAGGACTTCGCACCGGGCGACCTGCCGCTGCGCGCCCACGAGATCCTGGAGAACACCCTCCAGTTCGAGCTGACCGGCGACACCGACCAGGGCAGCGGCACCAACCTGGCCACCGCGCAGGCCAACCTGGCCGGCACCCAGGAGCTGCTGACCGTTCTGAAGCCGCTGCTCGACGAGCGCGACCCGCAGGTGCTGACCCGGGTCGACGCCGGGATGAAGCGGGTGGGCGACCTCGTCGCCGCCGCCCACGGCCCCGAGGGCTGGACCCCGGTCGACCGGCTGCCCGCCGACACCCGCCGACAGCTCGACGGCGCCACCGGCCAGCTGCTCGAGGACCTCGCCCCCATCCCCGCCCTGCTCGAGATCCGGAAGGCCGCCTGATGACCGACCACACCGCAGCCACCGGAGGCGGCTGCCCGTTCCCGCACGCCGCCCAGCCCGCGGACGGCGGCTGCCCGGCCGGTCCGGCCCGGCGCAGCTTCGTGCGGGCCGCGCTCGGCGCGGGCGCCGGGGCCGCCGTGGTCGGCGGCGGGGCACTGACCCTCGCCGCCGGACCGGCCGCCGCCGGGGACAGCCGCCAGGAGAAGAGCGGGGCCGTGCCGTTCCACGGCGACCACCAGGCCGGCATCACCACGAAGGCCCCGGGCTTCGCCGCCTTCGTCTCCTGCCAGGTGATCGCCCAGGACCGCAAGGGCCTGGAGGACCTCTTCAAGACCCTGACCGAGCGGATCCGCTTCCTCACCGCCGGCGGCACCCCGCCCGACCTCGGTGTCGGCGCGCCGCCCTCCGACAGCGGCATCCTCGGCCCGTCGCTGCCCACGGACAACCTGACCGTCACGGTCGGCGTCGGCGCCTCGCTCTTCGACGACCGCTACGGGCTGGCCAAGGCCAAGCCGGTCAAGCTGGCCCCGATGCGGACCTTCCCCAATGACAACCTCCAGGCCGCCGAACTGCACGGCGACCTCTCGCTGCAGATCTGCGCCGACCGCCAGGACACCGTGCTGCACGCGCTGCGCGACATCGCCCGGCACACCCGCGGCGCGCTGCAGGTCCTCTGGCGGATCGACGGCTTCCAGAACCAGTCCCGCCCGGACGGCGCCCAGCGCAACCTGCTCGGCTTCAAGGACGGCATAGCCAACCCGGACACCGGGTCCGGGCGCGAGATGGACCGGCTGATCTGGGTCACCGACGGGCTGGGCGAGCCCGCCTGGGCGACCGGCGGCAGCTACCAGGTGATCCGGATCATCCGGATGCTGGTCGAGTTCTGGGACCGGGTCACCCTCGCCGAGCAGGAGAAGATGTTCGGCCGCCGCCGCGACACCGGCGCGCCGCTGGACGGCGTCCGGGAGACCGACGCGCCGGACTACGGCAAGGACCCGGAGGGCAAGGCGATCCCGCTCGACGCGCACATCCGGCTGGCCAACCCGCGCACTGCCGACACCGACAACTCGCGCATCCTGCGCCGGGGCTTCAACTACGACCGGGGCATCGACAAGGTCGGCAACCTGGACATGGGCCTGGTGTTCTGCTGCTACCAACAGGACGTGGTGCGGCAGTTCGAGGCGACCCAGACCCGGCTCGTCGGCGAGCCGCTGGTGGACTACATCTCGCCGACCGGCGGCGGGTACTTCTTCGTCCTGCCGGGCGTGAAGGACAACGCCGACTGGCTCGGGCGGGGACTGCTGGCCGCCGTCTGACGGCCGGCGGAAAGCGATCAGGTGGCGGGCTCCGGCGAACGGCCGGGGCCCGCCGCGGTGTTCGGGGGCGGGGTTCAGGAACCGAGGGTGAAACCGATCACCGCGCCGCCGCCCTCCCGGTTGGCGGCGAAGGCCGTCCCACCGTGCGAGCGGGCCACCTCGTGCACGATGGCCAGGCCCAGTCCGGAACCGGGAAGGCTGCGGGCGGCGGTGGCCCGGTAGAAGCGGTCGAAGACCCGGTCGAGGTCGGCCGGGTCGATGCCCGGGCCGCGGTCGCGCACCTCCACCCGTCGGCCGCGCACCACCACCTCGATCGGGGTCGTCCCGGCCGGGTCGAACTTGGCGGCGTTGTCCAGCAGGTTGCCCACCGCGCGGGCCAGCGCGTCCGGCCGGGCGGTGACGACGGTCCCGTCCGCGTCCACCACGATCTCCCGGTCGCTGCGCCGCCGGGCCTGGGCGGCGGCCTGCCGGACCAGGTCGGCGAGGACCACCTCGGTCGGCCGCTCGTCCGCCCTGCGGTCCGCCGCGAGCGCCACCAGCTCCTCCACCAGCTGGGTCAACTCCCGTGCCTCCTCGGCCAGATCGGCCATCAGCGCGGTGCGTTCGGCAGGTGGCAGCCGGTCCAGACTGGGGAGCACCGAGAGGTTGGTGCGCAGGCTGGTCAGCGGGGTGCGCAGCTCGTGCCCGGCATCCTGGACCAGCCGGCGCTGGTTCTCCTTGGCGGTGGCGAGCCGGACCAGCATCCGGTCGAAGGCTCGGCCGAGCCGGCCCACCTCGTCCGTTCCGGAGGCGGGCACCGGGACGTCCAACCGCCCACTGGTGGCGACCAGTTCGGCCGCATCGGTGAGCCGGACCAGCCGTCCGGTGATCCGGCGGGCGAGCAGCCGGCCGGCCCCGCCGGCGAGCACCGCGACGACCGCCACCAGGGCCACCGTGCGGGTCCGCAGGGCGGTCAGCAGCTTCTCGGTGGGCTCGACCTGCTGGATGATCTGGACCGCGCCGCGCCGGCCGCCGAGCGAGACCACACCGACCCGGTAGGCGTCGCCGTGCCAGTGGCGCAGCCCGGTGGAGGTGCGGCCGGGCTGCTCGGCGTGGGCGAGGTCGTGGTCGGCGGGCGTCGGCGGCAGGTCGAGCCGACCGGTGCCGGGCAGCACCCGGCCGTCGGGGTCGAGGGCCTGCGTGGTGACCCGGATCGGGCGCACCAGGTCGTCGCTCAGTCCGCTCGGTCCGGCGAAGTCGCCCGGGAGGAGGACCTGCCGCTCGACCTGCCGGTCCACGGAGGTGACGGCGGCGGTGAAGTCGGCGGTCTCGTCGTCCCGGATCAGCCGGGCGGCGGCGTGGTAGCCGAGTGCGCCGATCAGCACCGCGACCAGCGCGGCGATCGCGGCGAAGGCCAGTGCGAGGGTGGTGCGCAGGCCCGGGCGCGGCAGGCGTGTCCGCAGCGGCCGGCGGGGCACCGGGCCGGTCACGGCTCGCGCAGCGTGTAGCCGACGCCGCGGACGGTGTGGATCAGCGGCGCCAGCCCGGGGCGGTCGAGCTTGCGGCGCAGGTAGCCGATGAACACCGCGAGGTTCTTCGAGCCGGGGCCGAAGTCGTAGCCCCAGATCCGCTCGTACAGGGTGGCCTGGTCGAGGACGGCGCCGGCGTGCCGGGCCAGCAGCTCCAGCAGGTCGAACTCGGTGCGGGAGAGTTCGAGCTCCTGGGCGGCGCGCCAGGCCCGTCGGGCCGACGGCTCGATCCGCAGGTCGGCGACGGTCAGCACCTCGGCGGCGGGCTCGGGCGGCCGACGGCGCAGCAGGGCGCGCAGGCGGGCGAACAGCTCCTCCACGTCGAAGGGTTTGACCAGGTAGTCGTCGGCGCCGGCGTCGAGGCCGGCGATCCGGTCCGGCACCTCGACCCGGGCGGTGAGCATCAGCACCGGGGTGCGGTCGCCCGCCGCGCGCAGCCTGCGGCAGACCTCCAGGCCGTCCGGCTCGGGCATCATCACGTCGAGCACCAGGACGTCCGGGCGCTGCTCGGCGAGGACGGCCAGGGTCTGGGTGCCGTCGGCGGCGATCCGCACCCGGTAGCCCTCCAGCATCAGGGCGCGGGCGAGCGAGTCGCGGATGGCCCGGTCGTCCTCGGCGATCAGCACGGTGTGGGTCATGGCGGAGATTCTCCCTGGCGTGCTCACGACGCTTCCGGGCGGGGCCGCGTATCCCGGGCCGGCCCGGGACCGCTGCCCCTTTCGCGCGGTGCTTCGCGGGCGTACGGTGGCCACACGGTGGCGCGCCGCCGGGTGAGCCGCCTGGTCCGTGTCGGCACGCCCTACCGGAGGCCGCGATGGCAGACCGGATGGCCTTCTTCACCACCCCGCGCGCGGAGCGGGCGCGGCGGGACGCGCGGGAGCGGCTGGGGGACGGGCAGGAGGTGTACCGGCCGGGGTCCCTGCTGCCGATGGTGGGCGGGCAGGCGGGGCGGTGCATGGACTGCGGGCTGCCGTTCTGCCACAGCGCCTGTCCGCTGGGGAACCTGGTGCCGGAGTGGAACCGGCTGGTGGCGGAGTCGGGGACGGGCGGAGAACCGGGCGCGGGAGCGGATTGGCAGGCGGCTGCGGCGCGGCTGCTGGCGACCAACAACTTCCCGGAGTTCACCGGGCGGCTCTGCCCGGCGCCCTGCGAGAGCGCCTGCGTGCTGGCGATCGACGGTGCGGCGGTGACGATCAAGAACGTGGAACTGGCGATCGCCGACCGGGCCTGGGAGGCAGGCTGGGACGGGCCCCGGCCGCCCGAGCGGGCCGATGGGCGACGGGTCGCGGTGATCGGCTCGGGCCCGGCCGGGCTCGCCGCCGCCCAGCAGCTGACCAGGGCCGGGCACGCCACCACGGTGTACGAGCGGGCCGACCGCGCGGGCGGGCTGCTGCGGTACGGCATCCCGCCGTTCCGGCTGGAGAAGCACCGACTGGAGCGCCGGCTGGACCAGCTGCGGGCCGAGGGCGCCGCCTTCCGCACCGGGGTGTGGGTCGGCCGGGACGTCCCGGGCGAGGAGTTGCGGGCCGGGTACGACGCGGTGGTGGTCGCGGTGGGCGCGACCGCCTGCCGGGACCTGCCGGTGCCGGGGCAGGGCCTGTCCGGGGTCCACCAGGCGATGGAGTACCTGACCTGGGCGAACCGGGTGGACGAGGGCGACTGCCCGGCCTCGCCGCTGTCCGCCGAAGGGCGCCACGTGGTGATCGTCGGCGGTGGGGACACCGCGGCGGACTGCCTGGGGACGGCGCTGCGCCAGCGCGCCGCCTCGGTCACCCAGCTGGACATCAACCCGCGCCCGCCGCAGCGCCGGGCCTCCGGGCAGCCCTGGCCCGTGCACCCCAAGGTGTACCGGGAGACCACCTCGCACGAGGAGTCCCGTGCCGCGGAGGCCGGGCCCCGGGTGTTCGAGGCGGCCACCGTGGGCTTCGAGCCCGGCCCGGACGGCCGGCTGGCCGCCGTCCGCTTCGCCGAGGCCGGGCCGGTCGACCGCAGCCCGCGGGCGGGCACCGAGCGGAGCCTGCCGGCGCAGCTGGCGCTGCTCGCACTGGGCTTCACCGGGCCGGAGCCGGACCGGCGGCTGTTCGCCCAACTCGGCCTCGCCACCGGGCCGGAGGGAACCCTGGCCAGGGACGACGGCTTCGCCACGGCGACGGAGGGCGTGTTCGTCGCGGGGGACGCCGGGCGGGGGCAGTCGCTGATCGTCTGGGCGATCGCGGAGGGGCGGGCGGTGGCGGCGGCGGTGGACCGGTACCTGCGCGGGTGGACGGAGCTGCCGGCGCCGATCCGGGCCTCGGCGCGGGCGTTCACGGTGTGAGCCCGGGAACGCCCGCGCCGGGCCGCGAGGGCGCAGAGGCGATCGGGTCGGATACGTACGGCCTTTGCTACGATGCGGCGAAGCAGTCGTCAGGAGTTGTGCGTGCGTGGACCGGAGGGCGAGAACGTGAGAGTGGGTGAGGGGGCGGTGAAGTCGGTCGAGGTTCGCTACACCCCGACGGCCGCCGACTTCCGGGAGGCGTTCGCGACATGGGCCCGGCGCACGGTGGCCGGGCGCCGGGCGCGGCGTGGCACTTACGTGATGGCCGCCGGCGCGACGGCGGGTGCCGGGCTGCTCGCCGTTGTCGGCGGGGTGGCGCTGCTGCCGGCCGCGGTTCTGGTGGTGCTCGCGTTGCTGGTGGTGCTCGCGCAGTCCCGGGTGCGGGTGCGGCGGGTGATGCGGAGGGTGGCGGACAAGGGCGAGTTCCGGGTCGTGCTGGACGACTACGGGGTGGTCGTGAGCACTGCGGTCGCGGTCACCGAGCTCGGCTGGCCGGACCAGTGCTACCACCTGGAGACGCCCGGGATGTTCCTGCTGCTGGGCGGCAGCGAGGAGACGGGGGTGTTGACCATGCTGCCCAAGCGCGGGACCGAGGACGTCCGGCGGCTGCGGGAGCTGATCGATCGGCACACGGCGGTGCTCGTTCCGGGCTGAGCGGCGGTTCGTGCGGTGGGGCCGGCTCTGTGCGTGCGTCATGGGGCGGGGCCGGTGCGGTTGGTGGGTCATGCGGTGGGGCCGGTGCGGGTGGTGCGGCACCGGGTGGGTTCCGCCCCGGCCGGCTCGGTGCGGTGCGCCCGCTGGTCGTAGCGCCAGAGCGCGGGGATCGCGGCGGACAGTGCGGCCGAGCTGCCGAGGCAGAGCAGGCCGCTGGTGCGCAGGGCCGCCCGGATGCCCTGCCGGGCGGCGAGCCCGCCGGCCCGCAGGTCGCCCAGGGCGGGGCCGGCGGAGCCGATCAGCATCTCCAGCCCGGCTGCGCGGCCCCGGAGTTCGTCCGGAATGGACTGGTTCCAGATGGCGCTGCGGAAGGTGTCGCCGATCCAGTGCGCGCCGCCCGCGACGGTCAGGCAGAGCAGGACGGCCCACAGGCCCGGGGCGAAGGCGGCCGCGGCCGTCGCCGCGCCGACCAGGGCGGCGGAGAGCAGGACCAGTCGGCCGTGCCGGTGCACCCGCTCCGCCCATCCGCCGGTCGCGGCGGCGATCAGGCTGCCGGCCGCACTGGCCGAGTAGAGCAGGCCGAGCGCCCAACCGGCGTCCAGGTCCGCGGCGAGGAAGGGGAAGAGCGCGGTGGGCAGGGCGAAGACGGTGGCTGCGAGGTCGGCCAGGTAGGTGCCCATCAGGTCGGGTCGCCGGGCCGCGTACCGGGCGCCGTCGAGGAACTCGGTGAGCTGTGGTGCCTCGGCGTCCCGCGTCGAGGGGACCGGCCGGACCCGGGCGAGCAGCGCGATCGAGAGCAGGAAGGTGCCGAGGTCGACGAGGTAGGCGGCCGGGATGCCGGCGGTGGCGATCAGCAGGCCGGCCCCGGCCGGGGCGGCCACACCGCCGATGCTCCAGCGCAGCGAGAGTAGGGCGCCCGCCGCCACCAGCTGGTCCTGGGGCACCAGCCGGGGGACCATCGCCTCGACCGAGGGCTGCTGGATGCCCTGGAGCGCCGCCGCCACCCCGGCGGCGACGTAGAGGGGCCAGACGGCGGGGGTACCGAGCAGCGCGTTGGCCAACAGCAGGGCGCTGAGCGCGGCCAGTGCGATCTCGGTGACCAGGGCGACGGTGCGGCGGTCGGCACGGTCGGCGAGCACACCGCCGTAGAGGCCGAACAGGATGGTGGGCACGAGTTCGACCGCGCCGACCGCGCCCACGGCCAGCGGTGAGCCGGTGAGGTCGGCGATCTGGAGCGGGATCGCCGTCATGGTGAAGATCGAGCCGAGCAGGGTGACCGTGCCGGAGGTCCAGGTCAGCCGGAAGTCCCGGGAGGACCGCCAGGGCGCGGTGTTCGGCAGCAGCCGGGACCGGAGGCGGTCCGTTCCGGAGGTCGTGTTCGGTCCGGTGGTCATGAGGGGGCGATCCCTTCGCGGCCGTCGACGTCGCGGCGGCAGTCCTTATCGCTGATAAATTCCCGTGTGGGAACTTATCGGCGATAAGGTGGTCTGGCAAGCGGATGACCAGGAGGCCGATCGGATGGCGCTGCAACGCGACGAAGTGGTGCGCACGGCGCTGCGCCTGCTCGACGAGGAGGGCATCGACGGGCTGACCACCCGTCGGCTCGCCCGTGAACTCGGCGTCCAGTCACCGGCGTTGTACTGGCACTTCAAGAGCAAGCGGGAACTGCTCGACCTGATGGCGGAGGCGATGCTCGCCGAGGCCCTCCCGCCCGACCGCGAGCCGGACCCGGCGCACTGGCCGGAGTGGATCGCCGCCGACGCCCGCGCCAAGCGCAACGCCCTGCTGGCCTATCGCGACGGCGCCCGGGTGCACGCCGGCACCCTGCCCACGGAGGACGAACTCCCGGCAGTCGAGGCCCAGCTGAGCGCCCTCTGCGGGGCCGGGCTGCGCCCGCGCACGGCGCTGCGGCTGCTGCTGACCGTCGATCGGTACATCATGGGCTGGGTCACCGAGGAGCAGGCCTGGCGGCAGGACGCCGCGGACCGCGACCGGCCGCCGTTCCCGGACGAGGCGCTGCGTGAACTGCCGCTGCTGCGCGAGGCGGTCGACGTGCTGCGGATGACCGACCACGACGCGGACTTCGAGTACGGGCTGCGGGTGCTGATCGAGGGGTTCCGGACGGAGATCGCGCGGGAGGCGGCGCAGGGCGCTCCAGGGTCGACGGGCCGGTTGTCCGATGGACTAGCGTGACCCTCCATGACCACCCTTGACCCCCGCAGCACGGCCCTGGTCCTGATCGACCTGATGGACCGGATCGTCGCCAACCCGCTCGCGCCGCGCACCGGTTCGGAGGTGGTGAACGCCTCGCTGGAGCTGGCCCGGGAGTTCCGGGCGGTGGGCGCGCCCGTGGTCGCGGTCCGGGTCGAGCGGCCGAACGTCACCGAGCAGCCGCCGGGGAGCGGGCTGCTCGCGGAGGTCGCGGCGGTGGCCGACGAGGTCGTGGTGAAGCGCACCATCGGGGCCTTCCAGGGCACGGGTCTGGACGGGCTGCTCCGGGCGCGGGGCGTGGAGACGCTGGTGTTCACCGGGATCGCCACCAACCTCGGCGTGGAGTCGAGCGCCCGGGCGGCAGGCGACCACGGGTACCGGGTGGTGTTCGTCGAGGACGCGATGGCCGCGCTCACGGCGGAGGAGCACCGGGCGTCGGTGGAACTGGACTTCCCGCGGCTCGGCGAGGTCGTCGTGGCGGCGGACGTGCGTCTGGGGTGAGCCGGAGGGCCGGGTCGCGGCCGGGCGAGGCGGAGGGTTGCTGCGGCCGGGGGGGCTGCTACGGCTGGGAGCTGCTGCTGCGGCCGGGGGCTGCTACGGCCTGGCGAGGCGGAGGGCTTCGCGCAGCCGTCCGTCCGAGGCCGTGAGCAGTCGGGCGGCGGAGGGGGCGTCCACGCCCGCGAGCAGGCACAGGATCGCGTCCTTGGCCCGGCCGCCGGTCGCGGTCAGGGCGCGGTCGACCGCGGCTTCGTCGGCGCCGGTCGCCTCGGCGACGATCCGTCGGGCGCGCTCGCGTAGCTTGTCGTTGGTGGCGCGGAGGTCGACCATCAGATTTCCGTACGTCCGGCCGAGCCGGACCATCACGGCCGTGGACAGCAGGTTGAGCACCAGCTTCTGCGCCGTGCCCGCCTTGAGCCGGGTCGATCCGGCCAGCACCTCGGGGCCGACCTCCACCTCGATGCCCAGCTCGGCCGCGGCCACGAGCGCCGAGCCCCGGTTGCACGCCAGGCCTACGGTCAGTGCCCCGGCCGTCCGCGCGGCACGGACGGCGGCCAGCGGGTAGGGCGTACGGCCGGAGGCGGAGACGCCCACCAGGGTGTCGGCAGGGGTGAGGGCGAGCGCGGCCACATCGGCCCCGGCAAGGTCGGTACGGTCCTCGGCGCCCTCGGCGGCCGCCGTGACGGCCGGGCGCCCGCCCGCGATCAGCCCGACGACCAGCGCCGGATCGGTGCCGAAGGTCGGCGGGCACTCGACGGCGTCCAGTACACCGAGCCGCCCGGCCGTCCCCGCGCCGGCGTAGACCAGCCGACCACCACGCGTCATCCGGGCGGCCACGGCGTCGACCACGGCGGCGATCCGGTCCAGCTCCCCGGCCACGGCGGCGGGCACCGTGCGGTCCTCGGCGTTCATCAGGCGGAGCAGCTCGACCGTGGGCAGCTGGTCGATCGCGGCCCACTCGGGGCGGATGGTCTCGGTCGCGGATACGGGGTCACGGCTCATTAGAGGACCATCCCTTCTGCAGCCCTCTTCGGTAGGGTTGTGACCTCTCGGTCCCGGTGGGTGCATGGCCGGTTGCGCGAGCCGTTCGT
>NZ_JBFBFA010000043.1:0-66308 GCF_040683915.1 Kitasatospora sp. NPDC093102
ACGGGCGGACACCGTGACGGGGCACCACGCGGTGACGGACACACCTGCATCGGGGCCCGGCCACGCGGCCGACACCACGGCCGCGGCCGGGCACGTCGATCCCGCTCCGGTGCTGCCGGCCGGCCACACCCGTCGTGGCGGGACGGTGTACGCGCGTACGGACTGGCGCAGTCACGAGCCGAACTGGCCCGCGGCGGTCGCGAAGGCACAGGCCGACCCGCGCGTCCAACACGTCCAGGCCATCGACGCCGAAAGGCTGCACGTCTGGTGGCGGACCCTGCCCGAAACCTACCGCCGGGACCTGCACACCCTCGTCGACCCCCTCGTCGACCCCCACGAGGACACCCCCACCCCCCTCGCACTCACCCACGAACCCCCCACCACCACCCACCTACGAGCCGCCTACGCCGCACACCACACCACCCACCCCCACAACCCCGACCCCACCACCCACCACCACCTGGGTGGTGCGGCCCGGCTCGGCAACACACCCCGCCTGGACGACACAAACCGGGAAACGGCCCGCCACGCCGCCTCCCTCCAGGCCACCGCCGCCGACCGACTCCGCCCCGGCCTACCCGCCGGCACCCGGCCCAAGGGAACCCTCCGAGGCACCGCACCCACCGCCGACCACACCAACGGCGAGGGCTCCTCCCGCCCCGCCACCACGACAGCCGCAGCCGAGGGCGCGGCCGGGGGCGCCCGCACCACAAACGGCGGACGGAGCACCGCGTCCGTTCCCGGCCACGGTCGCGGCGGGGGATCCGCCCCCCGGCGACCCGCCGCGACACCACGGGCTGTCACCACAGCCGTCGCCGGGGGCGCGGCAGGCGGGTCGCGGGACGGCAGGACGGAGGCCGTCCGTCCGCCGCGGCGTACCCGTACGGACACCGCCGCCGGGCCCTCGAAGGCCCGGCAAACGGCCGCATCCTCCGGGTTCCCGGCCGGGGACAGAGAGGCTGGGCCGAGCTCGCGGACGGGCAAACGTCCGGCCGCCGGATCCACATCCGGCTCCGCCGAGGCGACCGAGCGGGAACACCCCGCAGCTCCCGGCCCGGCCCGGCCCGGCCCGTCCCACGACGAGAGCCCGCGCATCGAAAGCACGGGTGTCGAGAGTGCGGGCGTGGGGAGCGGTGCCCGCGTGGAGAGCGTGCCGGCGGATCCGGTGACCGTCCGGCGGGTGAACGACCTGCACCGGACCCTGTCCCGGCCGAACGTGAACGGCGTCGAGGTCCTCGTGCTGCTCCACCACCTCGCCACGGACCCCGAACAGCTCCCCGCGATCAGCGCACAGTTCCGCAAACACACCGGTGGCCGATCGGTCACCGCCGAACTCACCCGTGCCCGCCAGGACGGCAGACTCGATTCCGGGAGCCACGCCCTGGCCCGGGAGACCCTGCGCCCCGGCCCGGCCGAGGCCCGCGACCTCCAGCCGCCGGAGCGGGTCATGGCCGTACGCGGTGCCATCCGGGGCAAGGACGCACGACGGCTGAACACCCTCCTGCGCGGCCTGCGGCGCCGGGTACCGGAGGTGTTCGACCTCGAGGACGGCTACTCCGACCAGTATTCCCGCAGCCTCCAGGGCGACCTGCGACGCGCCTTCGACGAACACGCCGCATACTTCGCGTACCTTCTCGGCCACGAACCCGGCCTGGAGGCGATGGTCCTCACCCCCGCCGAGGCGCAGCACTGGCACGAGCAGGCCGCCCGCCTCACCTTCACCGCAGACTCCGGGGAGGTGCTGCCGGTCCCGTTCGGCTACCCCGACGGCTGCTACGGCCGGGCTCATGTGGTGGCGAAGATGCTCGGTGAGGCGGGGGTGTACTCGCGGAAGGTGTTCGCCGTCCGGGACGTGCCCGACGGCGGTGGTCTGGTCGTGGAGTCGGAGACCGCGAAGGCGGCGATGCCAGGGGCGCCGACGAAGGTGGCCTGGTGGTTCCACGTGGCGGCGGTAGTGCTCGTCGACGACGGCGCGGGCGGCCACATCGAGACGGTCATCGACCCCTCCCTCGGCCACGAGGCCATGCCGCTGCGAGCCTGGCTGGCAAAGATGGGCGTCCACTCCCACGCCCGCATCGCCGGCTTCGAGACCACCCCGCACGAATTCCTCGAGGACCCCCACGCCTACCTGCGCGATGCCGCACCCCGCTGGCGCGACACCATACTTTCGAAGTACAACACCCTGCCCGACCCGAATCGTCCGCTCACCCGCTACGGCTATCCTGACGACCTCCCCATGGTCTTCACCACCGGCCGCAACCACATGTCCAACATCCGGCTCGCCCACAAGGTGCCCTCCTGGGAGGAACCGTCTTCCCTCCGATACCCCGAAGAGCGGTGGAAGCTGGCGGTGAAGCGCGTGCTCAGCGGCTACGCTGCCGAGGCCCGCTACTGGGTCGCGCTGCGCGAGGTCCGCGCCATGCTCCAGCACCCGGACACCACCGCCGACCAGCTCCGGCGGCACCTCGACACCAGCCCGTTCGGCTCACGCATCCGCAACGACGACCTGGTCTCCCTCACCCTGCGCCATCGCCTCACCGCCCCCACCGAACCACCCGTGACAACACTCCGCCGCATCGACCGCGGCCCCATCCCCGGCCTGCCATCCGGCCCACCCCCGACCTCGACGCCGCACGGTGGCGCACCGCACCCGGAACCGTTCGTCTTCGCCGGTGGTGCGGCGGCCGTCGATGCGGCCACCGCCGCCCTGTGGAAGCCCGTCCTGGACGACCTGCCCGTCCACGAGAACCTGCGCACCGTCCTCGTCCCCTACCTCGGCGGCGACGGCACCCCCCACAGCAGCACCGGCCCCCTCACCCAGGAGGACTTCAGCGCCCTCGCCCGGGCCGCCGGCTGGCAACGCGGCCAGGCCCTGCGCGTGGTCTTCGCCGCCCTCCACCCCGACGCCGTCGACGGCTACGACCACCCTGCCTACACCGCCTACCTGCGCCACGCCGCCCACGCCCTCGACCACGACCACCCCCACCCCGACGGCGTGGACATCCACACCGTCGGCGCCCTCGCCCCCGGCCTCACCCTCAGCACGGCGAAACACACCGGCGCCCAGGCGCGTGAGAAGGACTTCACCGCCGAGGGCACCGACCTCTACTGGGGAGAATGGGTACGCATCTCCACCCGCCCCGGCGGCGACACGCACTTCATCAGCCACCAGGGCCAACTCCACCCCGCCACCCCCGACCACCCCGTCCTCGGCCTCCAAAAGGCCCTCGACACCCACGCCCACCCCTTCACCGCCGCCCCCGGCCACCCCCACCCCACCGACGGCATCGTCATCAGCCTCACCGGCACCGACGCCAACCCGCCCGCACTCGCACCCAAACCCGGCCTGTTCACCGTCTTCCCCCGTTCGTTCTCGCCGTTCGGGCCCCCCAACACCGCCGACCGCACCGGCACCCCGTACCAGGTCGGCCCCGGACTGGTCGCCCAGACCCTCTACAAACGCGGCTACCACGGCCAGGACCTGCTCTGGCAAGCGACCTACCCGACCGCATACCGGGCCACCGCCCACCGCTACCTCCTCGACCTCGCCACCGAACTCGACAACCCCGACATCTACCTCCCCGCCCCCGGCTCCACCTCCTTCACCCCCGAGTACGGCCACCTGCGCAACCGCGCCAACGCAGTCCCCGCCGGCTACGAACGCCTCACCACCACACCCGACACCCCCGCCCGCCACACCACCACCGACGGCAGCCTCCAACCCCGCACTGACAACCCCGAACCCACCCCTATCACCCTCACCGATGCCCACAAGGCCATCCTCGACAAGACCCGCACGATCACCCCCGCCGAACTCGAAGCCTCGTGGAACAGGCGCACACCGGAACTGATGCGCATCGCCCGGAACCGCTTCACCGAGCTGACCGGCAACCAGGTACGCACACCGGCCGACGCCGAAGCCCTTCACCGCTACGCGTTCCTGCGCCGCGAAGCGATGAAAGAGTGTGTGGAGGACGCTCTCCCCCTGCTGTGGCAGGAGCTGAACCGCAAGGGTGGCGTGGATGGCACCCACGGTGCGTCAGCGGACCCCGCCCCGTCGACCGACCCGGACCCGGACCCGGACCCGGACTCGGGCTCGGGCTCGGCGTCCGGTGCGGTCAGCGTCGCGCGCGGTGACAACGGGACGGCGGCGCCAAAAGCGGATGCGTCCCGCACCGTCATCGACCCCACCCGCTCCGACACACCACCCCCCACCGACCCCACCCCGACCGTCCTCACCCCCACCCACCAGGCCGTCCTCGAAGCGGCCCGTACCGCCAGCCCCGCCACGCTGGAATCCTGCTGGAACGCGATCGGCCCGACATTCAGAGACGTCATCCGGGAAACGTTTGAAAAACTGGCCGAAAGCCCAACATCCCGGCCAACCGACACCGAGGCCCTGCGCCGCTACGCCTACCTCCGCTTCCGGGCGTTCAAAGCGGAGCTGCAGAACGATGTTCCCCTGTTGTGGCAGCACCTGACCCATGGCAGTGGCGTCGAGGCCATCCATGACATGCCCACCGGCGAGGGGCAGCGGATGGACATGAAGGTGGATTCCCCGTCTCCCGCGGCCGGAGCCGTGACAGGAGTCGAGGCACCCGCCGCCCACAGCACCCCCGAGACCATCGACCCCACCCGCTCCGACACACCACCCCTCACCGGCCCCACCCTGATCGAGTTCACGCCCGACCACCACGCCGTCCTCGACCAGGCCCTGGACTCCACCCGCTCGGTGCGGAAACGCTGGTGGAACGGCGAGCAGGAGTTGTTCAAGGACTACATCGAACGCGAGCTCGACACGCTGGCCGCGACCGGCTCCCCCCGCTCCGCCGACACCGAGGACGGACTCCGCGCCGTCCACCTCTACAAGCTGGCGTTCGTCGAGGACCTGGAGGACGACTTCCCCGCACTGTGGCGGGAACTGAAACGCAGACTCGACGCGGAGAACACCCGTCACCTGCCCGGCACGGGAAGGCGGATGAGCATGGACGTCGACTCCCCGCCCACCACGACCCGCACCACACACGACCACACAGAAGCGCAACCCACCGGGGAGCGGTTCGACGGGGATTTCGACGGGGGTGGTGTGGCAGGGCCCGAGCCGTCCGTCACGGCCGCCGTCCGTTCCGTCGCCCGCCTCACCCTGAGCGCCACCGACACACCGACGGCCCCACCCACCCGGACGGACCCCGACACCTCGCCGCCATCCACCCCCGGCACCCGCACCACACCCGCCCCGGCCGGACCCGCCACCCCTGACACTCCCGCCACCGCTGGCATCCCGGCGCAGCGGGTGTCGACGGATCCGTGGCCCGGTCATCTGCGGGAGCAGGCCCGGGAGTTCCTGCGGGACAGCGCGGCCGGGTTGTCGGCCGGTCAGCTGGAGTTGGCGCAGAGGGTGCTCGACTCGGTGACGGGCGCCGACCACTCCGCTGCCGGCGCGCACGTGTTCGCGTCGCCGGCGGTCATCCGCGCCTACCGGCAGAAGATCGCCGTCTACCTGCGCCGGCACGTGTCGAACGTCGATCTGCGCACCTACGATCCGGCCGGCCCTCTGCCGCTGCCGGGCCCGGAGGCGCGCCTGCTGAGCATCCATGCCGCCCGGACCCCCAGCGGACGACCTCTGCCCGACAAGGTTATTGAAGCCGTGACCCGCACCGTCCTCCACTACCAGCGCGGCGACCTGCGCCACGAACCCCCCACACCCGCCACACCCGCAGCCCCGAACACCCCACCCCCGCCCCGCAACCCCGCCACGACACCGGCCACAAGCCGTCAGCCCGTCACCACGACACCGGCCCCCCGCACACCCCGCCGAATGGGCACCCCACCCGCCAACGGCACGACCACCGGCACCGGTACCCCCCGGGCCCTCCGCCTACCCACCATCACCCTCCCCACCACCCCCGACACCCCCACCACAACCAACACCCGAACCACCCGCCCCGACACCCCCACCGCAACCCGCCGGCCCACCACCACCCGAACCGCCCGAACCCCTCAACCCGCCCGCCACGCGGCCCAACCCCCTCAGGCCACCCCCGCACCCGCACCCGCCGCGGGCGGCCGGCCCACCCCCGACACGCACACCCCGCCGCCGCCGTCCAACACACCCGGGCCCGCCGCCACACGCTTCGCCCACCGCCTCACCACCCGCCTCACCGAAGCCGCCACGGGCCTCACCACCCACCCCGACCCCCGCGACCCCCTCGCACCCCTCCGCCACCACCTCACCACCACCATCCCCATCACCGACAACCACCTCCACACCCTCGCCCACACCCTCCTCAACACCACCCGCCGCATCACCCCCGACAACCTCCGCGCCCTCCACACCCTCACCCCCCTCCTCACCAACCCCACCAACCCCACCAACCCGACCCCCCACACCCTCACCACCAACCTGCGCAACCTCACCAAACTCGTCCTCAACACCCCCCACCCCACCGGCACCGACATCCAGGACCTCCTCGACATCACCACCACCCTCAACGAAGTGAACGACCTCCGCGACATCACCACCACCCTCAACGAAGTGAACGACCTCCTCGACACCACCTGCCGCATCACCCCCGACAACCTCCGCGCCCTCCACACCCTCACCCCCCTCCTCACCAACCCCACGAACCCCACGAACTCCACCCCCCGCACCCTCACCACCAACCTGCGCAACCTCACCAGACTCGTCCTCAACACCCCCCACCCCACCGGCACCGACATCCAGGACCTCCTCGACATCACCACCATCCTCAACGAAGTGAACGACCTCCGCGACAACCACCGACCCCACACCCTCAACACACTCCGACACGCAGCCGCAGCCTAAACACCCACCCCATAACCAGACCCCGACGACCGGCCCATGCACCACCGTGAGACGGTGGCTGGACACACCCCCGCGGCGGCATGCCAGCCGGCTGATACCGGCACCTCGGAGAGGGGAATCACCAAACGCCTCGGCGCAGGGGACAAGTCGGTGCGGGACCCGGTGGCGCACGCCCCCAGCCGGAACCCGTGGACCGAGGTGGAGGCCGAGCGGCTCGTCCGGGACTGGATCGACCACCACCAGGAGACCAGCACCCTGCTCGCTCACCTCCAGGCCAACACCCCCTACACCCCCACGACGGCCGGCCACGGCAGGATCGACCACCCCGAGGTCGCGCACCCGGTCTTCGCCCGCGCCGCCCGACTGCTGGAGGGCCTCGACCCCAAGTCGAGCCGGGATGTGGCCGCGAAGAGACTCGGCGTCAACGAGAAGTCCCTGAGCACGTGGATGGCGCTGGAAGCCACCGGAGAGAAGGGGCCTGGCCGCCGCCGGTGCCGGGTTCGTCGATCAGCTCGGCCAGGAGCCGGCTGTCCTCGGCGTAGTCCTCGCACGGGCTGGTCGCGCTCCTGCCGTAGCTGAGCCGGGCCGCCAGGATCAGGCGCCACCGTTCGGCCGGCGGCAGCTGCGTCCGCCAGGACTCCGGTTGCGTTGAACCCGTCGGCTCCCTCCTGCGTGATCCGAGTGGACCGATGACGACCACGATGTTCGGAGAGCGAGATCAACAACCACACACAGCTGCCGCGGGTGGGCCGGGTGACCCCGCGGACACGCCCGGACGCACCCCTCCCGCTGCCCCTGGAGCCCGCCCGGTGGGAGCTGCGGGCGGCGCGCCGGCTGGCCTCCCTGTTACCGACCTGGCGGCGCAGCCCGGCCACCGTCACCTATCTGTGCGTGCTGCTGACCACCTACTGGGTGACGTTCCGGCTGCTGCCGCTGGATCAGGCGGAGCGGGTCTTCCACGCCGTCAGTACCAACCTCGACAACCTCCAGCACCACCCCGTCCGCTCGCTCCTGGGGAGCGCCCTGTTCCCGGCCACGCCCCTGCTGAGCGTGCCGGGCGTGCTGACGCTCGGTGTGGGGATCGCCGGGTGCCTCGGCTGGATCGAGCGGACGCACGGCACCGGGCGGGCCCTCGCGGCGCTGGCGATCGGCCACTTCGGGGCGACCCTGGTGACCGCGCCCGTCGTCATGTGCGGGATCGTGAGCGGGCGCTACGACCCGGCGGAGGCCTTCGGCTTCGACTTCGGGATCAGCTACGCGGCGGTCGCCGCGATGGCCGCCGTCACCGGTCGGCTGCCCGGACTGCTCAGGCCGCTGTGGCTGCTGTCGGGCGTCGGATACGTGCTGTCCACGGCCGAGTGGTACGGGCTGCTGCCCGACTTCACCACCATCGGGCACCTGAGCGCCGTCGCCCTGGGGTGCATGGCGGCGCGACTCCTGGGCCTCGACCGGAGGCGTGTCACCGGCAGAGGCTGACGCCCTCTCCGGCGTGTTTCGGTCGGGCACCGGCAGGAGGCGCCGGCGGGCGTTGGCGAATCATTGGCTGGTCCTTGGCGGGGCGGGGCAGTGTGCTCTACCAGCCGCAGGGCGCGGCGGGCGTACGACCGCACCGGCCCGCGGCGGCGACCTGTCCCCCGATCGAGAGGACCCGTGTGTCCAAGCCGTCCGCCGCCAAGCCCGCGCCCGTCGCCCAGAGTTCCGACGGCCCGTCGGCCGCCCCGGGGGGTGCCACCGCCGAGGCCCGTCAGACCCTTGATCCCGAGACGCTCGCCGAGATCAGCCGGCTGCACGGCGGTTACCTGCTGCGCGCGCTGATGCGATCCACCAGGGGCGACCGGGGGAAGGCCGAGGACATTCTCCAGGAGACCCTGCTGCGCGCCTGGCAGCACCCGGGGGCACTGTCGAAGGGCCCCGAGCACAGCCGCGCCTGGCTCTTCACGGTCGCCCGGCGGATCGCCATCGACCACCACCGGATGGCCGCCTCCCGCGCTCCCGAGGCGATCGGCGAAACGGTGGAGGACCGGCCGCTCGCCGACGACCCGTACGAGCAGGTGGTGGCCGCCCGGGACATCGCCATGGCGCTGCGGCGGGTGCAGAAGCACCACCGGGAGGTGCTGGTGGAACTGCATCTGAAGGACCGGTCGGTGCTGGAGGCCTCGGCGCGGCTGGGGCTGCCGCCGGGGACGGTCAAGTCCCGGAACTTCTACGCCGTCCGGGCCCTGCGGCCGGTGCTGGCGGCCGAGCACGGGTACGCGCCGGTCAGCCGGTGAGCCCGGGCCCAGCGGTGCGAAGGTCCAGCGAGGCCTCCAGGCCGGTGGTGAAGGAGCTGGTGTAGCCGGCCCGGCGGTCGTGGCGGCGGAAGCGGTCGAGGGCCGAGCGCAGCCGGGCCCGGACCTCCGGTTCGCGGCCCCTGGTCACCAGGTGGGCGGCGTAGGACTGTTCGGTGACCGAGTGCAGGTAGAGCAGGCCCGCCTCCTCACATGCGGCGAGCAGCCGGTGCCACGCGAGGTCGGCGGCGTCGTCCCGGACGGTCGGCGCCAGGGCCTGCGCCTCGGTCAGCAACGACCACAGGTGGACCTGGGTGACCGGACTGGCCGGAAGCAGCTCCCTGGCCTCCCGCGACCGGCGCTGCGCGCCCTCCGGGTCGCCGGTCGCCAGGCCCACCCAGCCCTGGTGGACCAGCGCGTCGACCAGGCGCCTGCGGTCGCCGGACTCGACGGCCAGGGCGGTCGCCGAGGCCGCCAGCCGTCCGGCCTCGGCGGCGTCGCCGAGCATCGCGGTGACCAGGGCCAGGGTCGCGAGTGCCCGGATCCGGGCCGAGACGGCGGCCGGCCCGTGCGCCGACTCGGTGGCGGCCACCGCCCGGCGGGCCGCCTCGGCCGACTCCGCCCAGCGTTCGAGCGCGACCAGGGCCTGGGCTCGGCAGTTGTGCAGGAAGGCCACTGCGGCCGGGTCACCGCAGCGCTCGGCCGCCGCCAGTCCGGTGTCCGCGCGCTCCAGCCAGTCGGTGAAGCGGCTGGCGCCGTAGTAGAGCGACCCGGCGGTCAGGGCGAGCCGCCAGGCGCGGTCGGGGTCGGTGGCGGCGTCGCCCACCAGCGCGCGGATCGCGGGCTCCTCGGCCTCGAACCAGTCGAGCGCGGTACGGATGTCGGCGGCGGCCGGCACGGCGTACGGCGGGCGGGTGGCGGAGTCCTCCTGTCCGGCGGCGTCCTCCTGGCCGGGGTCGAGGTAGCCGCCGCAGTGCTGGAGCGCGGCCTGGTAGTAGTCCAGCAGGCGCTCGCGGGCATGGCGGCGGTACGGCTCGGGTTCGGCCGCGAGCAGGTCGGCGCCGAACAGGCGGACCAGGTCGGTGCGGTGGTAGCGGCCGGGGGCGGTGCCGGTGAGCAGGTGGTGGGCGGCCAGCTCGCCGAGCGCCCGGTGGGCGGCGGCGAGGTCGGTGCCGAGCAGGGCGGCGGCGGCGAGGGTGTCCACCTCGCGGCCCGGGTGGACGGCGAGGAGGGTGAGAAGATGGGCGGCTTCGGCGGAGATCCGGCGGTGCGTCAGCCTGAGCTGCGGGCTGATGCCGGTGGCGCCGTCGGCGTCCAGGCAGGTCAGTCGGAGGCTCTCGTCGGCGAGTTCGGCGACGAGCTCGGAGACCGTCCAGTCCGGGTGGGCGGCCAGCCGGGCGGCGGCGATCCGCAGGGCGAGTGGCAGGTTCTCGCAGAGACCGGCGAGTTCGATCACGTCCTGTGGCTCGGCACGGACGCGCTCGGGGGTGAGCAGGTGCTCCAGCAGGCGCCGGGCGTCGTCCTCGGGCAGCGGGGCCAGGCGCAGCAGGGCGGCGGCGTCGGTGGCGACCAACTCCTCCAGCGAACCGCGCCCGGTGACCACGGCGGCGCAGCCCGGCCCCTCGGGCAGCAGGTCGGCGAGCTGCCCGGCGCCGGCGGCGTCGTCCAGGACCACCAGCAGGCGCCGGCCCCGGGTGCGTTCGCGGTAGAGCGCGGCCCGTCCGGCCCGGTCGGCGGGGACAGCGGTCTCCGGGACGCCGAGTGCGCGCAGGAAGCGGCCGAGGACGACCTCGGGGCGGGCCGGTCCGGCCGGGTCGAGGCCGCGCAGGTCCGCGTACAGCCGGCCGTCCGGGAAGCGGGCGGCGGCCCGGTGCGCCCAGGCGGCGACCAGGGCGCTCTTGCCGACCCCGGCCGGGCCGACCACCAGGGCCGGCCCGTCGGTGGCCCGGCCCGGGGCACAGGCGCGGTCGAGCCACTGCAGTTCGGCGTCCCGGCCGATCAACTCGACGGCCTGTCGAGGGAGTTGCTGCGGGGCCGGGAGATCCGCTTCGGCGGCCGGGGGAGCGGCGGGCGGCTCCTCCGTCGGGGAGCCCGCCGGATCGTCCGCCAACACCTCGGCGAGCGCCGCCTGGAGCACCGGCCCGGGGCGGATGCCCAGCTCCCGGTCCAGCCGCAGCCGCGCCTGGTGGTAGGCGCCCAGGGCGTCGGCGGGCCGCCCGGCCTGGTGCAGACAGCGCATCAGCAGCGCCACCGGCTCCTCGCACAGCCCGTCCCGGCGGATGTTCTGCTCCAGGGCTGCGACGGCCGCCGCCCCGGAGCCCCCGCGCAGCCGCAGCTCGGCCCAGCAGAGCACGGCGGCGGTGTAGGACCGCTTCAGCTGGTCCACCGCGGTGGCGTGGACCGGGGTGTCGGGAAGATCGGCCAGGGCCTCGCCGCGCCACAGTCGCAGTGCCTCCTCCAGCAGCGCGATCGCCTCCGTGTCGTCCCCCCGCCCGGCGTGCTCCTCGGCCCGGGCGGCCAGCGCCTCGAAGCGCAGCGCGTCGACCTCCTCGGCGGGCCCGGTCAGCAGATAGCCCGAGGCCCGGGTGTGCAGCTCGAACGGTGTGTCGGCGAGCACCTTGCGGAGCGCGGCCACGTGCCCCTGCACGGCCGAGCGCGCGCTGGCCGGCGGCCGGTCGCCCCACAGCAGCTCGCCGAAGCCGTCCACGCTGACGACATGCCCCAGCCGCAGCGCCAGCAGCGCCAGGACCGCCCGCCGCTGCGCCCCCGCCAGCGTGGCGAAGCCGGCTTGAGCAGCCCGCAACTCCACCGGCCCGAGGAGCCGAATCCGCACCAGTACCTCCGTATCGCCACACCCGGAACCCGAGGGCGGCCCAGGGGTGGAGCAGTGTAATGCGAACACCCGTCCGGTCCGTCACCGTGCGGCCACGGCCCGTCCGACCCCCCGCGGGAGGGGACGCGGCGGGGCCGGGCGCCGGTTCCGGAGGGCGGGGCGATCGGCCGGCCCGCCGTCGTCGGACCGGCGAGCCCGGCACGGGCTGATGTGAAACACCAGGTCGCGCCTATTCTCGGGGCGCAGGACACCCCGCCGCGGGCGGGCCGGGGGAGAGGCGGAGCATGGACATCGAGCTGCTCGGGCCGATGGTGGTGCGGCGGGCGGACGGGACGGTGATCACTCCCTCGGCGCCGAAGCGGCGCGCCCTGCTGAGCGCGCTGGCCGTACGGCTGAACCAGACGGTGGGCACCGGGGAACTGATCGAGCTGGTCTGGGACGGCGCCGCGCCGCCGACCGCGAGGGCCGCCCTCCAGGGTCATGTGGCCGCGCTGCGGCGGCAGTTGGACGACCCCCGGCTGGTGCTGGACACCCGAGGGGGCGGGTACCTGCTGGCGGGGGACGTCGAGCGGGTCGACGTGGTCCGCTTCGGCCGGCTCTGCGGCCGGTCGGGGGTGCTGCTGCCCGAATCCGTCGCCTGGGCGGGGGTGGAGCCGGACGATCCGGCGGTGTCGCTGCTGCGCACGGCCCTCGACCTGTGGCGCGGCCCGGCGCTCACCGACTGCGGCTCCGACCTCCTGCGCGAGCGCACCCTCCCGTATCTGACCGACCTGCGGCTGCGCGCCCTGGACCGGCTGGCGGAGGGGCTGCTGCGGGCCGGCCGCGGCGGCGAGCTGGCCCCCGAACTGGCCGAGGCGGCCGACGCCCACCCGACCCGGCAGCCGCTGGCCGCCCGGCTGGTGCAGTGCCTGGAGCAGGCCGGGCGCGGCACCGAGGCCCGGGAACGGTACGAGCGTACGGTGGCGCGGCTGTCCGGCCCGCCGGGGCCGGAGCTGCGCCGGGCCGGGGAGCGGCTGGCCCGCCAGACCGCGCCCGACCGCCGCTTCGTCTTCGTCGGCCGCACCGCCGAACTCGCCCGGCTGGACGCGGCCCTGGGCCCCGCCCGGGCCGGTCGCCCGATCCTGGTCACCGGCGCGGCCGGGGTGGGCAAGACCAGCCTCGTCCAGCACTGGGCGGCCCGGCAGTGCGCCGAGCACTTCCCGGACGGCGTCCTGCACGCCGACCTGCGCGGCCTCGACCCCGGCGGGCCGCGCCGACCCGCCGACGTCCTGGGTGAGTTCCTCACCGCCCTCGGCGCCGCGCCGGACACCGTCCCCGCCGACTCCGAGGAGCGGGCCGCCCGCTACCGCGAACTCCTCGCCGGGCGCCGGATGCTGATCGTGCTGGACGACGCCGCCGACCACCGGCAACTCGCCCCGCTGCTGCCCGGCCGCCCGTCGGACGGGACCGGCCCGGTCGCCGTCGTCACCAGCCGCAGCCGTCTGCGGGGCGTGCTGGTCCACGAGGACGCCGTCCCGCTCCCGATCGGCCCGCTCGCCGCCGAGGACGCCCTCGCCCTGCTCGCCCGCACCCTCGGCCCGCAGCGCCCGGCCGCCGACCCGGAGGCGGCCGCCGAACTCGCCGAGCGCTGCGACCGCCTGCCGCTCGCCCTGCGCCTGGCCGCCGCCCGGCTGGCCACCCGCCCGGACTGGTCCCTGGGCGACCTCGCCGCCGAACTCGCCGACGAGCAGACCGGACTGACCGCCCTGGCGGGCGCCGACAACGGCGGCCACCGCTGCGCCGACCCCGCTGACCGCGGCGCCGGGCGCGGCCCGGTCGGCCTCGGCGCCGCGCTGGACCGCACCTACCGGACGCTCCCGCCCGCCGCCGCCCGGCTGTTCACCCTGCTCGGCCTGCACCCCGGCGCCGTCATCGACACCGACACCGCCGCCGCGCTCGCCGCCCTCCCGCCCGCTGCCACCCGCGCCCTGCTGACCGGGCTCGACGCCGTCCACCTGCTGGAGGAGACCAGCCCCGGCCGCTACGCCCGGCGCGAGCTGGTGCGCCGCTACGCCGTCGGGCGGGCCGCCGAACTCGGCTGCGAGGAGCGCTTCGAAGCCCTCGACCGGCTGATCGCCCACTACCTGGAGATCACCGCGCGCTGGACGGCCGGGAGCCCGGCGCCCGGCGGCGGCACCCGGGCGGCGGCCTGGTTCCGCCGGGAGGAGAGCGCCCTGCGTGCCGTCGTGGTCTGCGCCGAGCAGTACGGGCGCACCGAGGACGCCTGGCAGCTCGCCCACCGGATCGGCCTGTTGTACGAGGCCACCGGCCACGACCGGGGCCACTGGCGGGCTGTTGCCGAGGCCGGGCTGCGCGCCGCGCAGGCCGGCCGGGACGAGGCGGCGGTCGCCCGGCTCTGCACCGACCTCGCCGTCCTGCACGTGGACCGCGCGGCGCACCGCACCGCCGTCGAGCACCTGGACCGGGCTGTGGCGGCCGCCGCCCGGGCCGGCGACGCGGAGCTGTCCCACCACAGTCGGAGCCGGGTGGCCGCCGCGCTGACGCGGGCCGGGCGGTACGACCGGGCGCTGCCGGTCCTCACCGACCTGGTGGCGGCTGCCCGCACCCCGGCTGCCGAGCACCTGCTGGTCCGATCGCTCACCGACCTCGCCGACGCGCTGGTGCTCGCGGGCGCCCCGGAGCGGGCGCTGGCCCACGCCGACGAGGCGGTCCGCACCGCCACGGCCCGTACCGCCACGGCCCGTACCGCCACGGCCCGTACCGGGGCCGTGGGCACCGGGCCCGCCCGTACCGCGTCCGTCGCCGTCGAGGCCGTGCTCGCCACCCACAGCCGGGCCCGCGCCCTGCACGCCCTCGGCCGCCGGGACGCCGCGCTGTCCACCGCACAGCTCGCCGTCGCCCTCGGCCGCACCGTCGGCGACGCCGCCGTGGAGGCGCGCTCCCACGGGCTGCTCGCCGACCTGCTCTCCGAACTCGGCCGCAGCGCCGAGAGCGCGGAGGCCCGACGGCAGGAACAGGCGCTGGTGAAGGGGGAGTTCTGACGGTACAACTGCCTTCGGCACCGCCCGCCACAGGCAGAACTATCGGCGGTTCCGCCACCCGGAACCACCCGCCCGGGGCCGCCGGTACGGGCATCGCCGCAGGCGGCAGGGCGGTACGCGCCCCACTTCCGCCAGGGCATACTTCTGCCTGTGGGGAACTGCCCGGCACCACGCCCGGCAGAAGTGCGGACGCAGCGGGCCGAAGGACAGGGGTGGGCGGGAAGATGACGGTCGCGAGCAGCAGCGGAACCGGCGAGTTCAGCCGCCTGCTGACCGGGTACCGGGTGGCGGCCGGCCTGACCCAGGAGGAGCTCGCCGCCACCGCCGGGGTCAGTCTGCGCGCCCTCGGGGACATGGAGCGCGGCCGCACCCGAGGACCGCAGCGGCGCACCGTGCAGGCCCTGGCCGCCGCCCTGTGGCTGGACGGTGCCGGGGCGGCCGTCCTCGAACGGGCTGCACAGTCCGGCCGCCCCCGCAGCCCGCGCCAGGTGCCCGCACAGCCGACCGTCGTCGCCCCGCAAACCGCCCCGCAAACCGCCCCGGAAACCGCCCCGGCCCCGGCGGCCCCGCTCGCTCCCGGCGCCCTCGCCCTCCCGCGCGACATCGCCGACTTCACCGCCCGCGAGGAGGCCCTGGCCACCCTCGCCGCGCTCGCCGCGGAGGAACGGCCCACCCACCCCCGGGTTGTGCTGGTCAGTGGCCCGCCCGGCCTCGGCAAGTCCGCCTTCGCCCTGCACGCCGCCCACCGCCTCGCCCCGCGCTTCCCGGACGGCCAGCTCTCCCTCGACCTCGCCGGGATGGCCCCCACCCCGCTCTCCGCCCGGGAGGCCCTCGGCCAGGTGCTGCGCGCCCTCGGCGTCGCCGACGCCGCCGTACCCGCCGGGACGGAGGAGCGAGCCGGCCTCTACCGCGCGCTGGTACGGGAGCGCCGGCTCGTCCTGGTGCTGGACAACGCCGCCGACGAGAGCCAGGTGCGCCCGCTGCTGCCCGGCTCCGGACCGGCCCTGACCATCGTGACCAGCCGCAACGCCCTGCCTGGCCTGGAGTCGGTGCACCGGCAGCGGCTGGGCGTGCTCTCCCCGGCCGAGGCGTCCGGCCTGCTGGCCCGGATCGCCGGGCCCGAGCGGATCGCCGCCGCGCCCGACGCCACCGACGAACTGGCCCGGCTCTGCGGCTACCTGCCGCTCGCGCTGCGGATCGCCGGGCAGCGGCTGGTGGCCCGCCCGCAGCAGCCGGTGGCCCAGCTGGCGCGCCAGCTCGGCGCCGAGGAGAACCGACTGGACCTGCTGGAGACCGGTGACCTGGCGGTGCGTCCGGCCTTCGAGCTGTCCTACCGCAAGCTGCCCGTCGAGTCCCGACTGGTGCTGCGCCGCTGCGCGTTGACCGCCGGGCCGGACTTCACGGCCGCCGTGCTGGCCGCCTACGCGGGCCTGTCCCCGGCGCGCACCGAACTCGTCCTGGAGCAGCTCGTCGACGCCGGGCTGGTGCAGCCCGACACCGCGGAGCGCTACCGCCTGCACGACCTGGTGCGGCTCTACGCCGGCGAGCGGCTCGCCGTCGACGAGACGCCCGAGGAGGTCGCCGACGCCCGGAGCCGGGCCGGCCGCCGGCTGCTGGCCCAGGCGGCGGAGTACGGGCTGCGCTTCGACCCGGACCACACCGCGGACGATGACCCCGCGGACCCCTCCGGCCCGCCGCCGGTGCCGCTCACCGAGGCGGCCCGCTGGCTGGAGGACGAGTACCCGGAGTGGCTGGCGGCGCTGTACGAGGCACAGCGGGCGGGCCGCCACCGGGAGGTGATCGACACCGCCGAGGCCATGCACTGGTTCTCCGACCGGCTGCTGAGCTGGGACATCTGGGGCGAGGTGTTCCGGCTCTCGGTGGACTCCGCCCGGGCGGCCGGCGACCGGCAGGCCGAGGCGGTGCACGTGAACTACCTGGCCTGGACGTACGTCACCTGTCTGCACCGCTACCAGCGCGGCATCGAACTGGCCGGGGAGGGCCTGGAGCTGGCCCGGGCCCTGGGCGACGACCTGCAGCAGGGCTGGGCGCTCACCTACCTCGGCTCCGGCCTGCGGCAGTTGCAGCGGCACCGCGAGGCGAGCGAGAGCTACCAGCGGGCGGCGGAGGCCTTCGGAGCCGTCGACAGCCGATCGGCGCTGATCGGCCGGCTGGTGACCCTGCGCGGCGCCGCGACCTGTCTGCGCAACCTCGGCCGGGCCGAGGAGGCGGTGGAGTCCCGCCGCCGGGCGCTGGCGGGCGCGCTGGAGCTGGTGGAGCGCTGGTCCTCACCGCTGATGCACCTGATGGCGGCGATGACCGCGCACGAACTCGGTCAGGACCGCGCCGCGTTGAAGCGCTGGCCGGCCGCAGAGAAGGCCTACCGGCAGGCGCTCGCCCACTTCGATGCGATCGGGCGCCCGGACAGCATGACCAAGACGCTGACCGAGCTCGGCACCGCGCTGATCGAGCAGGGCCGCGCGGACGAGGCCCGGGAGATCCTCACCGAGGCCCTCACCGACCTGAGCGCGGACGGCGGCCGGCACGGCCGTCAGCACGGCCGGATCGCGCCGTAGCGGAGACCCGGCCGCGGCGGCAGACGGGTCAGATCCGGGTGTCCTCCACGACCGGCAGCTCCCGGGCGTCCTGGCCCCGGGCGTCCTGGACGGAGAACGAGGTGCGCGGCGCGGCGGCCGGCTGCTTCCCGCAGAAGGCCGGCTCCAGGGTGTTCATCAGCCCCTGCGTCACCGAGCCGTTGTTGGAGGCGTTGGCGAAGACCACCACGCTGCGCCGCCCGTCCGGGGTGGTGAAGGACTGGCTGTTGAAGCCCTGCACGATGCCGCCGTGGCCGTACACGTCCCCGCAGGAGAGCGAGATGCGGCGCAGGCCCAGGCCGTAGGAGATCTTCGCGGTGGGGGTGGGCAGGGCGGCGGTCATCTGCTGGAGCGAGGCGTCCGAGACGAGCCCGCCGTTGCTGCCGGCCATCAGCGCGCCGAGGAAGCGGTCGAGGTCCTCGGCGGTGGAGATGACGGCTCCGGCGGTCCACACCCAGGAGCCGGTCTGCTCGGTGGAGTCCAGCAGCGGCTTGCTGCGGTCGTCGTTGGTGAGGTAGCCGGTGACGTGGGCGCCGCGGATCTCCTGGTCGGGCACCACGAAGGAGGTCCTGCGCAGGCCGAGGGGCCGGATGATCCGCTCGTCCAGCACCTCCGGGTACGGCCGGCCGGTGAGGTGTTCGACCGCCAGGCCCAGCAGCACGTAGTCGGTGTTGGAGTAGGAGTAGCGGCTGCCGGGGGTGTACTGCACGCCGTGCCCGACCGACATCGCCACCAGCTCGCGCGGGTCGTAGACCTTGGTGCGGATGCGCGCCTCGAACGCGCTGGTGGTCTCCTCACCGGCCTGTTCCAGCAGGTCGTTGGTGTGGTCGTAGATGCCGGCCCGGTGCTCCATCACCTGGCGGCCCGTCATGGTCCAGGCCTCCGGCAGGGTGCCCTCGGGCAGGTACTCGCGCAGCGGCCGGTCGAGGTCGATCCGGCCCTCCTGCGCCAGCTGCATCACGAGAACGGCGGCGAACATCTTGCTGTTGCTGCCGACCCGGAACCTCCACGAGGAGTTCATCGGGGTCCCGTCCAGGTCGGCCAGGCCGACGCTCACCGAGCGGGTCCGGTCGGTGCCGCCGTGGTCGCGGATCACCGCGAAGGCGCCCGGGGCGCCTGCCGTCGTGGTGGCCTGGAGGGCGGCGCGCACACCGGCGAGGTCGGGGGCGGGCGCGTCGGTGGTGTCCTGGCCGGCCGCCGCGGCGGGCAGGGCACCGGTCGCCACCAGGACAGCGCCGGCGGCGGCCACCGCGAGCGGACGCAGAAGGCTGGTCTTCGCCATGTTCCTCGGTTCTCTCGTCAGCTGACGCGGTGTCCGACCGCGCCGTTCGGAGATCACTATCACCGGCCCGGGCGGTTGATGGCAATGTGAACTGCTTCGCCCGCATTTCCCGTTGTCGGTGGCGAGTTCGGCGGCCGCACCGTTCGTTTCCCGCTCCGGGGCCAAGGTTTCACCTGCCGTCGTCTACCCGCGTCAACGGACGAGCCCCATGCTGTTCGGGCGCTTTCGCGCACTCCGGCGCGCTCCGGTGCTCCCCTCGCCGACCACGGAGGCACCTCCCGTCCCGGGCCCGGCTCGCCGGGCCGTCTCCCATCCGAGGAATTGTCATGACTTCGTCCATGAAGCCCCTGAACCCCCGCTCCCGCCGCACCGCGACCGCGATCGGTTCCGCCGTCGCCCTGGTCGCCGCCTCCGCCGGCCTCTGGGCGGCCACCGCCACCAGCGCCCAGGCCGCCGTGCTGCCCACGCCCGACCACATCGTCGTCGTGGTGATGGAGAAACCACGCCTACACCCAGGTCATCGGCAGCAGCAGCGCCCCGTACATCAACAACACCCTGAAGGCGGGCGGCGCCAACCTCACCCAGTCCTTCGGCATCACCCACCCGAGCGAGCCGAACTACTACGCGCTGTTCTCCGGCTCCACCCAGGGCACCGTCGACGACAGCTGTGTGACGGTCGGCGGCTTCCAGGCCGCCAACCTCGCCTCCGAGGTCATCGCCGCCGGCAAGACCTGGGCCAGCTACAACGAGTCGCTGCCCAGCCAGGGCAGCACCGTGTGCAGCAGCGGCAGCTACGCCCAGAAGCACAACCCGTGGTTCGGCTTCGGCAACGTCCCGCTCAGCTCCGCGAAGACCTTCGCCCAGTTCCCGACCGACTACAGCACCCTGCCGAACGTCTCCTTCGTGGTGCCGAACCTCTGCAGCGACATGCACGACTGCTCGGTCGGCACCGGTGACACCTGGATCAAGAACAACCTCGGCGGGTACGCGGCCTGGGCCCAGACCCACAACAGCCTGCTGGTCGTCACCTTCGACGAGGACAACAAGCTGTCCGGCAACCGGATCCCGACCGTGATCTACGGCGCCCACGTGACGCCCGGCAGCAGCAGCTCCGCCACCTACAACCACTACAACGTGCTGCGCACCCTGGAGGACCTGGCCGGCGCCACCGGCCACGCGGGCAACGCGGCCTCCGCCGCCGACATCACCGGCATCTGGAACTGAGTCACGTCGCGGTGATCAGGGCTTGACCCGAGCCTGAGCCGGTGGCCGTTCCGCCATCGGTTCGGGCGCGGTGTCGGAGGTGGTCCCGGTCGCGGCCGCGGGCCGCACGCCGTGCCTGCGCACCCCGGGCACCGCCGCCGTGCCCGCGCAGACCAGCGTCACCAGCGCCGCGGCCGCCAGCAGCGGCACCCGGCTGCCCCAGGCGCCGGCGGCGAGCGGCGCCAGGGCGTACCCGAGCGGGGCCGCGCCCAGCGAGAGCAGCCAGTCGTACGAGGTGACCCGGGCCAGGGCCCCGGCCGGGACGTCCTGCTGCACCACCGTCTGCCACAGCGGGTTCAGGAAGCCCAGCCCGGCCATCGCCACCGCCTGCGCGGCCACCGCGAGGGGCACCGGGGCGGGGACGGCCAGTGCGAGCAGCGGCAGCCCGAACAGCGCGAGCGCGAGGTTGCCGGCCAGCACCGGGCGGCGGGGGCGGACGCGTCCGGCGATCAGTGAGCCGACCAGCAGACCCACCGCCCCGGCCTGGGTGAGCGCCACCCAGGCGCCGTCGCCGCCGAGGCGGGTGGTGGCGATCAGCGGGCCGAGGGTGAGCAGCACGGCGCTCGCGCCGTTCCACACGCCGTGGGCGATCAGGCTGGTCCAGTACCAGTCCCGGGAGCGCACCTCGCTCCAGCCCTCGGCGAGGTCCCGGAGCAGCGAGCGCGGTTCGGCGGTGGCGCTCCCAGCGCTCTGAGCGCTCTCGGCGCGGTCGACGGTGAGCCGGGTGAGCAGCGCGGCGCTCAGCACGAAGGAGGCGCCGTCCAGCACGAACGCCCAGCCGGGCCCCGCCGTGTACACCAGCAGCCCGGCCAGCGCCGGGCCGCCGAGGCGCGCGGCGCCGGTCGCGGTGCCGAGCAGGGCGTTGGCCCGCAGCCGCAGCTCACCCCGGACGGTGGCCGCGACCAGCGGCGAGGTGGTGGGCATGGCGAAGGCGGAGGCGACGCCACCAACGGCCGAGGCGAGGGCGATGTGCGTCAGGCTCGGACGCCCGCCGAGCAGCTCCAGGCCGACGAGCAGCTGGGCGACGGCCCGGACCAGGTCGGTGGTGAGGGCGACCAGGCGCGGGTCGAAGCGGTCCCCGGCCACCCCGCCGAAGGGCAGCAGGAGCAGCTTCGGCACCATCGCGCAGCCCAGCACCAGGGCGAGCGCGGCGGAGGAGCCGGTGGCCCGGGTGATGGCGATGGCGAGTGCGGCGGGGACGACGGCGTCGCCGAGGGTGGAGATCGTCCGGCCGATGAAGAGCAGGCGGAAGCCGCTCAGGCTCAGGGGGTGTCGTGTCACGCGCCGCACCTTATTTCGGTGTCGAAATTTTGGCAACGAATATTTTGGTGCCGTTGCTTCAGGGTTTGTAGACTCCTCCCATGGCCGAGCACCACCACCAGCAGGACACCCCGCCCCGTGACTGGACGGACGGCCACGTGGACCGCTGGCAACCGGTGCTGCCCGGCCTCGACCCGGACATCGAGGCCTCCGTGACCCGGATGTCGCGGCTCACCCGCCACCTGGGCCGGGTCCGCGAACAGGGCGTCGCCGACTACGGCCTGCACAAGCACGAGTTCGACACCCTGCACGTGCTCGCCGGCCGCGGCGGCCACGCCGCCCCCTCCGACCTCCGGGCCGACCTCAACCTCGCTCCGGCCTCGGTCACCGGCCGACTGGAGACCCTGGAGCGGCGCGGCTTCGTCCTGCGCACGCCGTCCACCGAGGACCGCCGGAAGGTCGACATCGTGCTGACCGAGGCCGGGCGGGCCGCCTGGCGCGAGGCCCTGGACGTGGTGGGCCGGGAGGAGCTGCGGCTGCTGGGCGTGCTGTCCGAGGAGGAGCGGCGCGCCCTGGCGGACCTGCTGCGGAAGGTGATGCTGGCTCAGGAGGGCGAGGGGTAGGACTCCGCCTCCGGCCGCCTGGGTCGACCCGTGGTGCCCGTCCCTGGTATCGATGGGGGCGTGCGATTCGAACTTGTGCCGGTGCCGGAGGGCGTGGGGGCACGGCCCCGGGACGAGCGGGGCTACCCGGTGCCCGCGATCACGCCGTGGCAGGGCGACGTGCCGCAGTTCGCGCTGACCGACCACGGGCGCAGCGCCGGCTGCGCGCTGGAGCGCAGGTGCTCGGTGTGCGGGCGGTTCATGGAGCGCGGACCGGTGTGGCGGGTGGTCGGCGCCGCCGAGAGCGAGGCGATCGCCGGGGCGCTCGCGGCCGGGCGGCCGTACCGCAACCTCGCACCCACCATGGAGGGCCCCGGTCACCGGGCCTGCATGCTCTACGCCGCCATGGTCTGCCCGTACCTGGCGCGCCCCAACGCTCGGCGGCGGGCGAGCGCCGAGGACCCTGCCGACGAGCTGACCTCGGCCGCCGTCCGGGGTGCGGCGCGCGGCGGCGCGGGCGCGGTGGTCGGGTTCGGCGACTACGAGTACGCGGTCACCGAGACCCGGGTGCTGTTCCGCTTCCTCGATGTGGTCGAGTTCCTGCCGCACGAGTCCGCCGACGAGCACCTGGCCGAGCTGCGCGCCGAGTTGGCGAAGCCCTCGTAGGGCCCGCCCCGGCCCGGCCGGCGGGGCGTCGGGGGTCGGACCGTCCGGGGCGAACCGGGCGAAGTGGTGGCCGCCGCAGAGGTCGACCGGCCGTCAGGGGCGGTAGGACGGCAGGCCCTTGATGGTGGAGACCTGGGTCGGCGCGGCCGAGCCGTCGGCGGGCAGGGTGCTGATGCCGTCCGGGGTGCGGACCGCGATGGTCCTGCCGTCGGGGGACCAGGCGGGCTCGGTGTAGTCGGTGGTGGCCGACGGGGTGAGGTCCTTCTCGGCCTTCTGGTCGATCTGCGTGGAGCGGGTGAACAGGTGGTCGTGCCCGTTCACCGAGCGGACGAAGACGAGGTGCTCGCCGTCCGGGGTGAGGGCCGGCTGCGAGCCCTTGCCCAGGTCCCGGGTCGCCGGCCGGATGTAGTCGTCGTACAGGTACACCTCGTTGGTCGGGGTGTTGGCGTAGACGATCTCGCCCCGGTGGCCGCCCGCGTTGGCCCAGGTGTTGCCGGTCTGCGGCGGCTGCGGCAGCGGATCGCCGCCGCCCTCGGAGTTGTGCGGAGTGAGCACCTCGGGGGTGGCGCCGGGGGACTTGGTGAGGACCTTCTCCAGGCGCAGCGTGCCGCCCTTGTCGGAGGTGAAGACGATCGCGGCGAACCGCTCCAGCGCCTCGGCGCCGGCGGTGACGCTCGGGTCGGCGGTGGCGCGCTGCCAGGTCGGGTGGGACCAGGTCTCGCCACCGGGGTTCTTGGCGAGGACGACCTTGCCGCTGCCGTCCGGGTCGGCGGTCATCAGGTCGCCGTCGCCGTTGACGAAGGCGGCCTTCTTGCCGTCGGGGGACCAGGCCAGGTCGCGGACGACGGTGCCGAAGTCGGCGGTGGCGCCGTTCAGCGCGACGGTGCTGGTGCCGGTGGAGATGGTCAGGTGGTTGGCGGCCGAGGTGCCGTTGACCACCGTGCCGCCGGGCGCGGCGCTGCCGGAGGGGGCGGGAGCGCCGGTCGCCGCCGTCCCGGGGGCGGTGCCGGTCGGGACGGCGGCGCCGGTCGGGGCGGAGTCGCCGTTCTCGGGGCCGCAGGCGGAGACCAGGACGGCGCCGACGCTGACCATCAGGGCGATCGCCGCGGTGGTGCCGAACCGGTTTCGCACGGAGCTGTTGCGCACGGACATCTTCCACGTCCCCCTCGGGTGCTGTTCGCTTCCGACGAGGAGCCTCGCAGTGCGAGGTCAGCGGCGGATGCGTGCCGCGTCACAGCCGTGGAACAGCGCGGGCGCGTCGTGGCCCCGCGGGGTGTCGTTCAGAGGCCGAGTTCGGTGAGGCCCGGGTGGTCGTCGGGGCGGCGGCCGAGCGGCCAGTGGAACAGCCGCTCCTCGGCGCTGATCGGCAGGTCGTTGATGGAGGCGTACCGGCGGGCCATCAGGCCGTTCCGGTCGAACTCCCAGTTCTCGTTGCCGTAGCAGCGGTACCAGTGGCCGGCGTCGTCGTGGCACTCGTAGGCGAAGCGGACCGCGATGCGGTTGCCGCCGTACGCCCAGAGCTCCTTGATCAGGCGGTAGTCCAGCTCGCGCCGCCACTTGTGGGTGAGGAAGTCGGCGATCCGCTCGCGGCCCGTGAGGAACTCGGAGCGGTTGCGCCAGCGGCTGTCCGGCGTGTAGGCGAGGGCGACCCGCTGGGGGTCGCGGGTGTTCCAGGCGTCCTCGGCGGCCCGGACCTTCCGACGGGCGGTCTCCTCGGTGAACGGGGGCAGGGGAGGGCGCTGCTCGGTGCCGGTCTCGGGCATGGTGCTCCTCGGAATGGGTGTTCCGTCGATGAGAACGACCGTTCTCACTGCTCTGGCTACGATAGGAGAACCATCGTTCTCGCGCAAAGGGAAGGGCAGATGGAGCAGGAAGACCCACGGGCCCGGATCCTCGACGCGGCCGAGGAGCTGTTCTACGGGCAGGGCATCCAGGCCGTCGGCATGGACGCCGTCCGGGCCGCCTCCGGCGTGACCATGCGCCGCCTCTACCAGCACTTCCCGTCCAAGGGGGATCTCGTCGAGGCCTACCTGCTGCGCCGCGACGGCCGCTGGCGGGCGAGCCTCGCCGTGTACGTCTCGCGCACCGGGGGCTGTCCGCGGGACCAGCTGCTCGCGGTCTTCGACTGGCTCGGCCGGTGGCTCGCCGAACCCGGCTTCCGGGGCTGTGCCTTCGTCAACTCGCTCGGCGAACTCGGTGCCGTGAGCCCCGCGGTGGTGGCCGCCGCCCGGCACCACAAGGCGGAGTTCGGCGGCTACCTCGCGGGCCTGACCGAGGCCGCAGGTGCCCCGCCCGCCACGGCCGTCCATCTGACCCTGCTGGCCGAGGGGGCGATCACCAGCGCGGCCGTCCACGGGGACCCGACGGCCGCCGCCGATGCCAAGGAGGCCGCCCGGCTGCTTCTCGACACGACGGCGCGGGCCCGGTAGCCCGGGGCGGCGCGCCCCTCGCCCCGGTCAACCGCCCTGCGTCAGGCCGCCGTTGCTCATCAGCAACTGCCCGTTGACCCACTGCCCCTGCGGGGAGCAGAGGAAGTCCACCAGGTGCGCGGCGTCGCGCGGCGTGCCGAGCCGGCCGAGCGGGGTCCGCCCGCGCAGCTCCGCCCTGGTCCCCTCATCCATCCAGCCGGTGTCCACCGGGCCCGGGTTGACGACGTTGGCGGTCACCCCGAGGCGGGCGAACTCCCGGGCGGCGGCGAGCACGATGCGGTCCAGGGCGCCCTTGCTGGCGCCGTACGGGACGTTGCCCACGGTGTGGTCGCTGGTCAGCGCGACGATCCGGCCGCTGCCCGGGGCGCCGGCGAAGCGGCGGCCGAACTCCCGGACCAACAGCCAGGTGGCGCGCGCGTTGACCGCGAAGTGCCGGTCGAAGCTCTCGACCGTGGTGTCCAGCAGGCCGGAGTCGACGGATTCGCAGTGGCACAGCACCAGCGCGGTGACCGGGCCGAGCCCCTGTCCGGCCTCGGCGAAGACCCGTGCGGGTGCCTGCGGATCGGCCAGGTCGGCCTCGATCGGGAGCGCGCGGGCACCGTGCTCGCGCAGGCCCCGGGCGATGTCCGCCGCCGCGGCCTCCTCGGCGCCCCAGGCCATCCGCCGGTCGTAGGCGGTCCAGTAGGTGAAGGCGAGGTCCCACCCGGAGGCCGCCAGCCGCCCGGTGATCCCGGCGCCGATGCCGACCGTCCGGCCCACTCCCGTCACCAGGGCCACCGGGCGGGGGATCTGGGGCGTCGGGTGGTTCCGATGGGGCGTCATGAGGTGCGATCGTCGCGGGCCGAACCGTCCCGGGCACGTGCTTTTCGGCCGAACGCGCGTTTATCGCCTGTTGATCACCGCTGCCTAGCCTGGGGCGTATGGACGAGAGAGCGGTCGAACGGCCGGGGACGCTGCCCGAGGGACGGATGACGGAGCAGGACACCGAGCGGTTCCGGCAGCTGCTGGCACGGCTGGAGGACTCGCTGGCGGTGGACCGGAAGGTGGCGGGGCGCGATGCCTGAGTGCGCCGAGCTGCGCCCGGTGGCGGTGCTGCCGGTGGCGGTCCTGCCGCTCTGGCGGCGGGCCGAGGCCGAGGACCACCGGAACGCGGACCGGCCCGGGGTGCTGCGGGGGCACCCCGGGCCGGTGGGCGGGCCCGGCGGACCGGACGGCCGGGTCGGACCGGGCGGACCGGGCGGGAGGGACGGTACGGTGCCGGAGGACTGACCGTCCGTCAGCAGCTGCAGTCGCAGCAACAGCCGTCGCAGCAGTCGCACCCGTCACAGCAATTGCAGCAGTCGCAGCAGCCGGAGCAGTCGCCGCAGTCGGGGCAGTCGACGTCGTGCCGCTCGCAGAAGCCCTTGCGGCGCTCACGGCTGAACGGGTCGTTGTGGTCGCAGCAGAGCAGCTGGCAGCTGCAGGCCATCAGCGCCCACACCGCGCACCCGGCGAGCAGGTTGCGCGGGTTCGGCGGCTTCTCGCCGGGCGGGGTGAAGCCCGGGCCCTGCGGCACCCACGGCGGGACCGGTGCCTGGTCCGGCGGCGTCTGCTGCGGCGGCGCCTGGTGCGGGTGCTCGCCGGTGGTGGTGCCCGCCGCCTCGGGGCGGCGGCAGCTCGCCGTGTGCCGGGAGTGGCCGAAGACCCGCTCCACCGCGCGCTCGGTCTCGTGCGCGAGCAGCACGTGCACCAGGGCGCGGTCGGTCAGTTCGACCTCGCGCAGCGCGAGCCGGATGCCGTGGACGGCGTCGCGGCAGAGCCGTTCGGCCTCGGCGCGGTCGGTGCCGGTGGCGGTCAGCGGGTTCCAGGCGCCCGCGGCCGCGTCGGCGCCCTGGTCCTCGGCGGCGTCGAGGAGGTGGGCGAGCCGGCCGAACAGCCGCCCGGCTTCGGCGAGCGGGGCGGCGTTGCCGGAGCGCCCGGCGATCACCGCGGTGTGCGCGAAGGCGGCCGAGGTGGCGGTCTCGGTGGGCTCGGTGACCAGCAGGACGGACCCGCCGGGCCGCAGCGAGCGCTCCAACTCGCCCTGCCGGTGGGCCGCGTCGAGCAGCACGGCGGTGTCGAAGCCGACGGTCGAGGCGCTTCCCGTGCTCTTCCGGTCCCAGCGCCGGGTGACGGCACGGGCCCCGGCGGCGACCGGGCGGCGGGCGAAGACGCCGTCGCGGTCCTCGACGTGGTCGCGGATCTTGACCGAGGCGAGCGCCAGCGAGACGGCGGCGGCGAGCCGGGCGCCTTCTCCCTTGGCGACGGAGGCGGTCCGCATGCCGCGCAGCGGGCACGGCCCGGCGGTGCGGCGCCGGGAGGAGTCCTCCCGGGCGGCCTGGGCCTCGACCAGCACGGAGATGATCAGGCCGTCGTAGTTGGTCGCCGTCCGGGCGAGCTGCCCGTGGTCGTCCCGTAGTGCGAGGCAGAGCCCGCACAGGTGGGCCATCCAGGAGGTCTGCAAGTGCTCGGACAATCGGTGCCTGCACGGTCTGATGATGCCGAACACGCTGGTCCCCCTCGCCTCACGGGCCGCCGACCGGCCACGATTCGCCGGACATCATATGATCGGCGCCCCTTCCGGACCGAGGGCCCGTCAAGCCGCGATCCAGCCGGAGGGGGTGGCCGCGCACCCCGTCCCGGCGGCGGGGTACACCGGCCCGGCGCATGGTTCGCGCCGGCCGTACCCCTGGCGGGTGCGGCGGCAGTGGTGGCGTTCGTGGCACTGTTCGTCCGCGAGTGGCGTCGCCCGCGAGTAGCGCGACCCGGACGGCGAACCGCCGCCCACCTTCCACGTAGCTGCCGGGGGGCGTGGAGGTGCGCCTCTGCACCTTCCGCAGCTGCGGTCGGCCGGTTTCGGCCGACACCCGCCGCCCTGTCACGCCGGTCAGGCGGAGTCGTGTGCCCAAGCCCGGCGAGTGGGTCTCACATCCGGGATAGCATCGCGAATATGGGAATCGACACGGCCGCCGACGAGCGGCTGGCACAACGGCTCGCCGAGCTGAGGCTCGAACGCGGATGGACCCTGGAGGAGCTGGCGCGGCTGGCGGACGTCAGCCGGTCGACGCTGTCCCGGGTGGAGCGGGCGGAGGTCAGCCCGACGGCCGCGCTGCTCGGGCGGCTGTGCGCCGTCTACGGGCGGACGATGTCGCGGCTGCTCGCCGAGGTGGAGTCCGGCCCGGCCCCGCTGCTGCGGGCCGGAGAACAGCAGGTGTGGCGGGACGAGACGACCGGGTTCGTCCGCCGTTCGGTCTCGCCGCCGCACGGCTCGCTGCGGGCGGAGATCGTCGAGGGCCGGTTGCCGGCCGGCGCGGACATCGCCTACGACCGCGCCTGCACGCCCGGCCGGGAGCATCACCTCTGGCTGTTCGAGGGGCGACTGGAACTGACCGTGGACGGCACGGCACAGCCGCTCGGCCCCGGCGACTGCCTGCGCTACGTCGGCGGCACCAGCCGCTTCCGCAGCCTCGGCCCGGGCGAGGCCCGGTACGCGCTGGTGGTGGTCGAGCCGTGAGCGCCGCCACCGGCCCGATAGCCGAGGAGCCCGGGGAGCCCGAGAAGAGCAAGGAGCCCAAGGAATCCAGGGAGCGCTTCGACGCCGCCGGGCGCCGGGTCCTGCTGGTCTGCGTCGCGGGCGGCTTCACCACGCTGCTCGACCAGTCCGTCCTCAACACCTCCATCCCCGCCCTGCGCGAGACCCTGCACGCCGGGCCCGCCGACCTCCAGTGGATCGTCGCCGGCTACTCGCTCGCCTTCGGCCTCGCGCTGATCCCCGGCGGGCGGCTGGGCGACGTCAAGGGCCGCAAGTGGTTCTTCGTCACCGGCCTGGCCCTGTTCACCCTGGTCAGCCTGGTCTCGGCGACCGCCACCGAGCCCGGCGTGCTGGTCGCCGCCCGGCTGCTCCAGGGCGCGGGCGCCGGCCTGGTCAACTCCCAGATGATCGGCACCCTCCAGGACGTCTTCGACGGCCAGCTGAGGGCCCGCGCCCTCGGCATGTACGCCGTCACCGGCGGCCTCGCCTTCGCGCTCGGACCGCCGATCGGCGGCGCGGTACTGGCCCTGGCCGGCCCCGAGCACGGCTGGCGGCTGACCTTCCTGCTCAACGTTCCCTTCGGCCTCGCCACCGTCGCCCTGGCGGCCCGTCACCTGCCGAAGCCCCGCCCCAGTTCCCGGAACGCCGACCTCGACATCCTCGGCCTGCTGCTGGTCGGGGCGCTCACCCTGGCCCTGATGCTGCCCTTCGTCCGGCCGCCCGGCTGGACCGGCTGGCTCGCCTTCGCGGCCGCCGCCCTGCTGCTGCTCGGCGCGCTCGCCGGGTGGCAGCGCCGCTCCGCCCGCACCGGCGGCCACCCGCTGATCCACCCGGCCCTGACCCGCTCCGCGCCGTACGCGCTCGGGACGGCCACCGCGATGGCCCAGTTCGGCTCCTCGCTCGCCGCCTCGCTGGTCCTGACCATGTTCCTCCAGGACGGCCTCGGCCTCTCTCCGATGGGTGCCGCGCTGGTCGCCCTGCCCTCCGCCGTGGCCATGGGCGTCGCCTCCGCGCTCGCCTGGCGGGTCGTCCAGCGCTACGGCCGACGCACCGTCACCGCCGGGATGATCGGCTCCGCGCTCGCCATACTGCTCAGCGGACTGCTCGCGCACTGGGCGTCCGTCACCGCCCTGCCCTGGCTACTGGCGCTGCTGCAACTGCTCGGCGGCGCCTCGGTGGGCCTGATGGGCTCCACCAACCAGGCGTACGTGCTGCGCCACGCGCCCGCCGAGGCGGCCGGGGTGAGCGGGGCGATCCTGCAGATGGCCCAGCGGATCGCGGCGGCCGTCGCGGTCTCGGCGCTGTCCGGGGTCTACCTGCGGGGGACCGCCGGGGGCGGCGGGCACCGCACCGCCTTCCTGACCGCGAGCGTGGTGTGCGCCGGGGTGGCCGGACTCGCCGTCCTGGCCTCGGTGTTCGCCGACCGAGCCGCGGCCCGGGAGCAGCGCGAGGGCGGACCGGTCGCGCTGAGCCGAGGGCGAACGCCGGTCCGTTAGGCGGTGGGCGGCGCGTACCGTGGCGGGATGACCGACATGCGGAACCGGACCGTGGACCTGCCCGGGGTGACGCTCGCCTACCGCGAGAGCGGACGGCCCGACGGACCGCCCCTGGTCCTGCTGCACGCCCTCGGCGAGCGCGCCGCCGACTGGGACACCGTCCTGCCCGGCCTCGCCCCCGCCCACCGGGTGTTCGCGCTCGACCTGCGCGGCCACGGTGACAGCGCCCGCACCGTCGCCTACTCGCTGGAGGCGATGCGGGACGACGTGCTGGCCTTCCTCGACACCCTCGGGCTCGCCCGCGTCGACCTGGTCGGCCACTCGATGGGCGGCGCCGTCGCCCACCTGCTCGCCCAGGCCGCGCCGGAGCGGGTCGACCGGCTGGTCCTGGAGGAGATCCCCGCGCTGTACCCGCGCCCGGCGAGCGTGTTGCCCGAGAACCCGGCGCAGGACGTGCACTTCGACTGGGCGATGGTCCGGGCGGTCAAGGCCCAGTTCGACGATCCCGACCCGGCCTGGCGGGCGGGGCTGGCCCGGATCACCGCCCGCACCCTGGCGGTGGCCGGCGGCCCGGCCAGCCCGGTCCCGCAGGAGCGGATCGCCGAACTCGCCCGGCTGATCCCGGACTGCCGCCTGGTCACCGTCGAGGCCGGGCACCTGGTGCACGGTGCCCGGCCCGCCGAGTTCGTCGCCGCGGTGGCGCCGTTCCTGGCCCGCTGAGCCGCGAAGCCGGGGCCAGGTGGGTCAGACGCCGTGCTCGACGGGCAGCCGCCCGCTGCGCACCGCCGTCAGCAGGTCGGCGTGGTCGGCCTCGGTGCGGTCCGCGTAGGCCACCGCGAAGGCGGCGACCGCCTCGTCCAGCGCCTCGCTCTTGCCGCAGTACCCGGCCAGCAGGCTCGGGTCGGCGGTGTGCGAGTGCGCCCGGGCCAGCAGGGCGCCGGTGATCCGGGCGTAGTCGTCCAGCTGGGACGGCAGCAGCGCGGCCGGGTCGACGCTGCCCTTGCGGTTGCGGAACTGCCGTACCTGGTAGGGGAGTCCGTCGACCGTCGTCCAGCCCAGCAGGGTGTCGCTGACCACCTGCATGTGCTTCTGGCCGAGCACCACCCGGCGGCCCTCGTGCCCGTCCGCCGCCGGCTGCGGCCCGTTCGGCAGGTACGGCAGCAGGGCGGAGGGACGGGCCTCCTTCACCTGTAGCACCAGCGGCTGGTCCCGGTGGTCGGTGAGCAGCACCACGTACGAGCGGGTGCCCACACTGCCGGTGCCCACCACCCGGAACGCCACGTCCTGCACCCGGTAGCGGGACAGCAGGGTGCGCACCTCGGCCGGCACCGTCCCGACGTACGGGCCGAGCGCGTGCGCGACGGCGCGGGCGGTCGCGTCGGTGACCTCGGTGAGCACCGGGGCAGCGGCCGTGAAGCGCCAACCGCCGTCCGCGGTCCGGGTGGTGTTGCGGGCGGCGAACCGCGCGCTGGTGTTGCCGAGTGCCTTCGCACCGACCTTGCGCAGCACCTCGGCGAGGTCGTGCGCCTCGGCGAAGGAGACCAACTGCTCGTCCGCGACGGCGTTCCAGGCGTCCAGCCCGGGCAGCTTGGCGAGCGTGCGCACGGTCCGGCGGTACGAACCGGCCGCGTGCTGGGCGGCCTCGCGCGCGATGCTCTCGCTCGCCCCGGCCTCCCGGGCGGCCAGCACCAGGCTGGCGGCGAGCCGCTTGAGGTCCCACTCCCAGGGGCCGGGGACGGTCTCGTCGAAGTCGTTGATGTCCAGGACGAGTTGGCCGCGGGCATCGCCGTACAGGCCGAAGTTCGCGGCGTGCGCGTCCCCGCACAGCTGCGCGCCCACCCCGGTCACCGGCGTGCCCGCGAGGTCGGCGGCCATCAGCCCGGCCGACCCGCGCAGGAACGCGAACGGACCGGCGGCCATCCGGCCGACCCGGATCGGTACCAGCCGGTCTATTCGGCCCGAGTTGGAGGCCTCCAGCGCGGTCACGGCCGTCGGACGGTCGGACGCGGGCGAGAACTCCGCGTGCCGCTCCCGGGGCACCCGCGCCCGCAGCTCCTTGCCGCGTTCCCGCGCCTGCCCGTCCTGCGCCGAGGCGAACCCGGCCACCGCGAACCCGCGCCGGATCCGCCCGTCCCGCCCCGCCGCCGGCCCCGACTGAGCCCCGGCCGCCTCGGCCCCACCCACGTGCGCCACTTTTCCTGCCCGTCCCTTCCGGTCCTCGACCCGCCCGCTACCTGCGCGGACGTTCGTCGGGGGGAGTGACGTACGGCGGTGCGCGGTGGTTCCGGGGGACGAGGGTCCGCTTGTGGCGCGAAGGGGGGCGTGGGGCGTGGGGGTGGCGCTGTGGGATGAAGGGGTAGCGTGGGGCGGGTGGACGATCTCGGGGGGAACGGTCTTCGGGCGCACCGCCGCACGCGCCTGGCGGCCGCGTCGGCGGCGATGCTGACCGTGGCGGCCGGGCTGGGCGTGCGGGCGGTGCTGGGCGGGGACCTCGCCAAGTGCGCCGGGGACGCGCTCTACACCGTGCTGGTGTACGCGCTGGTGGTGGTGGTCGCACCGCGCGTCCGGCCGGTGCGGGCCGCGGTGGTGGCGGCAGGGGTGAGCTGGATGGTGGAGCTGTTCCAGCTCACCGGCCTGCCGGACGCCTGGGGGCGGCACAGCACGATGGCCCGCCTGGTGCTGGGTTCGACCTTCAACCCGCCGGACCTGCTCTGGTACCTGGTCGGCGCGGGCTGCGCCGGGGCGCTCCACCGGGTGCTGCGGACCTCCCGGGTCCCGGCATCCGGCGGAGCGCTCTGACGATCCGTCAGAGCGGAAGCAGCTCCGGTCGCTTGGGCTCGACGTGGTCGCCCGAGGACTCGCCGCGCAGGCGCCGGCCGACCCAGGGCAGCAGGTGCTCGCGGGCCCACTGGATGTTCTCCCGCCGCTGGTCGGCGGGGGTGAGCACGCGGGCGTCCGGCCACGGGGCCTCCGGGTCCTGCTCGGTGCGCAGGCCCAGCGAGCGCGCGGCCAGCAGGGCGACCCGCTGGTGGCCCTCGGGGGACAGGTGCAGGCGGTCCTCGCTCCAGGCGCGGCGGTCGTGGACCGCGCGCAGCGACCACAGGTCCGCCACCTTACAGCCGTTGCGGTCGGCGATGGCGCGCACGTGCCCGTTGTAGGTGGCGATCTTGCCGCGCAGGTGCTTCAGCAGTGGCACGTCCTTGGTGTCGAAGCCGGTGCAGATCAGCACCGTCCCGGCGTTCTCGGCGAGTTGGACGACGGCGGCCTCGAAGCGCTCGGCCACCTCGTCCGGGTCGCTGCCCGGCCGGAGGATGTCGTTGCCGCCCGCACAGAAGGTGGCCAGGTCGGGCTGGAGACGGCGGACCTGCGGCACCTGCTCGGCGGTGATCTGGTCCAGCAGTCGGCCGCGCACGGCGAGGTTGGCGTAGCGGAAGGCGCCCGTCGGGCGCCCGTCGGCGAGGATTCCGGCCAGGCGGTCGGCCCACCCGGCGAACCTGCCATCGACGCCGGGGTCGTTCAGACCCTCGGTGAAGCTGTCCCCGAGAGCGGCATACGAATCGAGGTCAAGGGTCTCCTGGAGATTCGGCATGAAAGAGATAGTTCACCCAATCAAGTGACCTACGCCACCGTAGGTGACCCCGGCGGCACGTGAGATGGGCCACGTGCCCTCGTCGGCCGCTTCCGCCCGCAGACGCCCGGTCCCCGGAAAGCACAAGATCCGCACCCCCTTCCGCTTTCCGGCCGGTCCGGCGGATGCTCGAAGGGAGCGGCCGCTCCGGCCGCCGTCCTTCTGGGGGAAGGCAGCCATGACCACCGACCCGCGCTCCGAACGGTCCGAGAACTGGTCCATCGACGACCGGTGCACCAACTGCGACGTCGCCCGGCAGCTGGCGCCCGGCCTGATCCGCGAGCACGAGGGCCGCTCCGAGCTGGTCCGCCAGCCGCGCGACCCGGCCGAGCGCCGGCAGCTGCTCGCTGCCGCCCACGCCTGCCCGACCCGCTCCATCCGCCCCGGCACCGGGCCGCTGGACCCGGCCGAGGACCCGTTCCCGCTGGCCCTCGCCGACGACCTGCTGCTGCTCGGCCACAACTCCCGCCGCACCGCGGGCGCCAACTCCTACCTCTGCCGCCGACCGACCGGCTGGGTGATGGTCGACACGCCGCGCTACAGCGAGACCCTCGCGGCCCGGTACGCCGCGCTCGGCCCGGTCACCGACGTCCTGCTCACGCACCGCGACCACGCCGTGCACGGCCGGGCGTACGCCGACCGGTTCGGCGCCCGGCTCTGGATCCACGAGGGCGATCTGGAGGCCGCCCCCGACGCCGACCGGGTGCTGCGCGGCACCGGGCCGACGGAGATCTCGCCCGGCCTGGTCGCCCACCCGTTCCCCGGTCACACCCGGGGCAGCGCGCTCTTCCTCGCGGACGAGCGGTACTGCTTCAGCGGCGACAGCATGTACTGGTCCCGCGCCACCGGGGACATCGAGGTGGTGGAGTCGGTGACCTGGTACTCGATCGAGGAGCTCGCCGCCTCGCTGCGGCGCGGCCTCGGCGTGCTGCGCTTCGAGTGGCTGCTGCCCGGCCACGGCGACCGGCACCGGATGCCGGCCGAGGAGGCGGACCGCCGGCTGCGGGCGCTGGCCGAGCGGTGCCAGGAGCTGCGGCCCGTGCCCGTGGACTTCGGCGCGGTCCGCTGGTAGCGACGGTCCGCCGGTAGCGACGGTCCGCCGGTAGCGACGGCGCGCCCGCGGTGGCCGGGCCGTGCGTCGGGGCGCGGCGCGTCGGAGGCCCTGTGCGCCGGTGCCTGCGCCGGGTGCGCGGGGGCGTGCGACCGCCGGGAGCGCCGGCCCGGGTGTGCGAACGGTGCCGCCGGGGCAGCCGCCTTGGGAACGAAGGTGTTCGGCCCCGTGAACCCCGAACTCCGTGCGAAGAACTCCCAGCGACCCAAGGATGGTTGAGCCATGCTCACGCAGACTCCGGAGCGCCACGCCCGGCCGCGTCGCTACCTGATGTGCCGGCCGACGCACTTCACCGTGGACTACGCGATCAACCCGTGGATGGACCCCACCCAGCCCACCGACACCGCACTCGCCCTGCGCCAGTGGGAACGGCTCTACTGGACGTACCGTCGGCACGGCCACACCGTCGAGCTGATCGACCCGGTGCCCGGCCTGCCCGACATGGTGTACGCCGCCAACGGCGCCACCGTGCTGGACGGCCGGGCCCTGGTCGCCACCTTCCGCCACCCGGAGCGGGCCGCCGAGTCACAGGCCTACCAGGCCTGGTTCCGCGAGCGCGGCTACCGCGAGGTGCGCCGGGCCGGGCACGTCAACGAGGGTGAGGGCGACCACCTGGTGGTGGGCCGACGGGTGCTCGCCGGGACGGGCTTCCGCACCTCGCGCGCTGCGCACGCCGAGGCCGGGGAACTGTTCGGCGTGCCGGTGGTCAGCCTGACCCTGGTCGACCCGCGCTTCTACCACCTGGACACCGCACTGGCGGTGCTCGCCGACGACCACGTCATGTACTACCCGGAGGCCTTCGACGCCGACAGCCGCTCGGTGCTGCGCGCGCTCTACCCGGACGCGATCCTCGCCGACCGGGCCGACGCCGAGGCGTTCGGGCTCAACGCGGTCTCGGACGGCCGACGGGTGCTGCTGCCGGAGGCCGCCAAGAACCTGGCCGGCCGCCTGGCCGAGCACGGCTACCAGCCGGTCCCGGTGGACGTGTCGGAGCTGCTGAAGGGCGGCGGCGGGGCGAAGTGCTGCACCCTGGAGCTCAGGCCGGAGTGACGGCGTCGGCCCCCGTGGCCGTGACCAGCAGCACCTCCAGGGTGCGCGGCCCGTGCACCCCCTCCACCCGGTCCAGCTCGATGTCGCTGGTGGCGGACGGCCCCGAGATCCAGGTCTGCGGCCGTACCGGATCGAGTCGAGGCAGCGCGAGCGGCACCGAGGCGACGACCTGCTCCGGGGTCCGGACCACGCAGACGTGGTGGTCGGGGACGAGAGAGAGCAGCCGCCGTCCCTGGCCCGGACCGGCGTCCAGCACGATCGTCCCGGTCTCGGCGACGGCCAGCGCGCAGCCGGTCACCACGCTGTCCACGGCGTCCAGCCGGGCGGCGGTCAGCGTTCCGTCGTCCGGGAGGAGCTCGACCCCCTCGGCCTCGGCCGCGGTGAGCCAGGCGGCCGGCAGCCCGGCCGGCACCACGACCGTGCGGCTGCCCCGCTCGATCAGCAACCCGGCGATCCGCCGCGGCAGTTCGTCCTCGTGGCAGCGGTGCACCAGGGCCCGGTAGTCGGCCAGGTTGTGGTGCAGCAGGTCGAGCAGCGCCGCCGGGTCGTCGGCCGGCACGTGTGCCGTCAGGTAGTCGCGGGGCAGGGGCTGTTCGGCCACCTCGGCGGTGTCGCCGAGTGCGGCCCGGATCCGGCCGAGGACCAACTCCCGGGAGTTCCGGGGGCCGTTGGGCCGGATGTGGTCGGATGCGGTCATGTGCGGTTCCTCCGCCACCAGTCACGGAACGGTTCGGCCGGCACCTCCGGCAGGTCCCGGGTGTCGGTCCAGGCCCGCCCGGGCCCGGGCAGCCGGCGGGGGTGCAGCGACCGGGTGCGGCCGGCCAGCCGCTCGGCGGCGGTGAGCGCCGCGGGGTGGTCCAGCACGAACCCGGCGGCCGCCATCGCGGCCCGCTCCAGCGGGTGCCCGCCCTGCTCGGCGACCCGTTCGCGCAGGTGCACCAGCACCTCGGGGATGTCGATGGCCACCGGGCACACGTCGTAGCAGGCCCCGCAGAGCGAGGAGGCGTACGGCAGCGAGGCGTCCACCGGGCTTTCGGTGCCGCGCAGTTGGGGCGTCAGGATGGCACCGATCGGCCCCGGGTAGACCGAGCCGTAGGCGTGCCCGCCGGCCCGCTCGTACACCGGGCAGACGTTGAGGCAGGCCGAGCACCGGATGCAGCGCAGCGCCTGGCGGCCGACCTGGTCGGCGAGCACGGTGGTGCGGCCGTTGTCCAGCAGCACCAGGTGGAACTCGGACGGGCCGTCGCCCTCCGTCGTCCCGGTCCAGAGCGAGGTGTACGGGTTCATCCGCTCGGCGGTGGAGGAGCGGGGGAGCAACTGGAGGAAGACCTCCAGATCCCGCCAGGTCGGCACGACCTTCTCGATCCCGACCACCGAGATCAGCGTGCGCGGCAGGGTGAGGCACATCCGGCCGTTGCCCTCGGACTCGACCACCACCAGGGTGCCGGTCTCGGCGACCATGAAGTTGGCTCCGGAGACGGCGACTTCGGCGCGCAGGAACTTCTCCCGCAGGTGCAGCCGGGCGGCCTCGGCGAGTTCGGCGGGGGAGTCGGTGAGCCCCCTGGGCGCCGGGCGGCCCCAGGCGGCCATCCGGTCGGCGAAGATCTCCCGGATCTCGGCCCGGTTGCGGTGGATCGCCGGCACCAGGATGTGCGAGGGCCGGTCGTCGCCCAACTGCACGATCAGCTCGGCGAGATCGGTCTCGTAGGCGGTGATCCCCTCGGCGGCCAGCGCCTCGTTGAGCTCGATCTCCTGGGTGGCCATCGACTTGACCTTGACGACCTCCGTCCGGCCGGTGGCCTTGACCAGCCCGGCGACGATCCGGTTGGCCTCCTCGGCGTCGGCGGCCCAGTGCACGGTGCCGCCGGCCGCCGTGACGGACTCCTCCAGCTGGACCAGGTACCGGTCGAGGTGGCGCAGCGTGTGGTCCTTGATCGCCTTCCCGGCGGCGCGAAGCCGGGCCCAGTCAGCGAGTTCGGCGACGGCCCGGGCCCGTTTGTCGCGGATGGTGTGGGTGGCGTGCCGCAGGTTGGCGCGCAGCTGCTCGTTGCGTACGGCCCCGGCGGCGGCCTGCGGGAAGGCGGGCATGCCGAGGAAGGTGCCGACCGTGTCTCCGGTTCGCTCGCTCCGCTTGCTCATGCGGACGGCCTCCAGGGGTGCTCCTCGGTACTGGCCAGGATTTCCGCCAGGTGCAGTGGCCGCAGCGGCGCGCTCTTGCGGCGCAGGGTTCCGCCGAGGTGCAGCAGGCAGGAGTTGTCGGCGCCGCACAGCACCTGGGCGCCGGTGCCGAGGGCGTTGGCGATCTTGTCCTCGGCCATGGCCGCCGAGACCGCCGCGTTCTTGACCGCGAAGGTGCCGCCGAAGCCGCAGCACTCCTCGGCCCCGGGCAGCTCGACCAGCTCCAGGCCCTCGACGGCGCCCAGCAGCCGGCGCGGTCGGTCGCCGAGGCCGAGCAGGCGCAGGCCGTGGCAGGACGGGTGGTAGGTGACGGTGTGCGGGAAGTGGGCGCCGACGTCCTCGACACCGAGCACGTCGGTCAGGAACTCGGTCAGCTCGACCACCCGGGGCACCAGGTCGGTGGCCAGGTCGGCCAGTTCGGTGCCCCGGCCCTCGGCGGCGGCCCGGGCGCCGATCCGGGGGTAGTTGTCCCGGACCATCGCCACGCAGGAGCCCGAGGGGGTCACCACGTGGTCGTATCCGGCGAAGGCCTTCGCCGTCCGCCGGACCAGCGGTTCGCAGGCCCTGCGGTAGCCGGTGTTGTACTGCGGCTGCCCGCAGCAGGTCTGCCCGGCGGGGAAGTCCACCGTCACGCCGAGCCGTTCCAGCAGCCGGACGGTCGCCACCGCCGTGGCGGGGAACAGCGCGTCGTTGACACAGGTGGCGAACAGCGCGACCCGCATCCGGGCTCCCTTCTGCCGAACTTCCGCCGGACGGGCGGACATTGCAGGTGCGGACGTCGCAGGTGCGGACGCCGGACGGCACCGGTCCGCTCGTGATCGTAGCGAGCGGACCGGTGCCGTGGTGGGACCTCGGCAGCGGGGCCTCGGGCGTCGGGCGGGAACTCAGGCCGCCCGGGCGGCGCGGGTCAGGCGCCGAGCCAGAGGTCCGGGCCGAACACCTCGTAGTGGATGTCCGCCGCCGGGACGCCCGCGGTCAGCAGCTGCTCGCGGACGGCGCGCAGGAAGGGGAGCGGGCCGCAGAGGTAGGCGGTGGTGCCGGCCGGGACCTCCACGGTGGAGAGGTCCACCAGGCCGGTGCGCTCGGCCGGCCACTCGCCGAGCGGCTGCTCGTAGAAGACGTGCGCGGTGGCGTTGGGCAGCTTGGCGGTCAGCTGCTCCAGGTCGGCGCGGAAGGCGTGGCTGAGCTGGTCGCGGTCGCCGTGCACCGAGACGACCCGCCGGGTGGAGCCGGTCGCGGCGAGGTGGTCGAGCATGGCGGTCATCGGGGTGTTGCCGATGCCGGCGGAGGCGAGCAGCACCGGGCCGTCGCCCTCGGCCAGGAAGATGTCGCCCAGCGGGGGAGCCAGCTCGACGGTGTCGCCGGCGTGCAGGTGGTCGTGCAGGTGGCTGGAGACCTCGCCGCCCGGCTCGCGCTTGACGCTGAACCGGAGGGCGCCGTCGGCGCCGCCGGAGAGGCTGTACTGGCGGATCTGGTGGGCGCCGTCGGCCAGTTCGGTGCGCACCGAGATGTACTGGCCGGGGTGGAAGGCCGGCGCCGGGAGGCCATCGGCCGGGCGGACCAGGTAGGTGGTGACGGTCTCGGTCTCCTGGAGCCGGCCGATCACGGTGTAGCGGCGCCACAGGTCGGCCGGGTCGCCGCCGGCGGCGACCTCGGCGCGCAGCCGGTCCTCGATGGCGATCAGCGCGTTGGCCATCAGCCAGTAGACCTCGTCCCAGGCGGCGGCGACCTCGGGGGTGACGGCTTCGCCGAGCACCTCCACGATGGCGGCGAACAGGTGCTCGTGGACGATCTTGTACTGGTCGTTGCTGATGCCGACCGAAACGTGCTTGTGGGCGATGCGGGCGAGCATCGCGTCCGGCCGCTGGTCCGGGTTGGCGATCAGGGCGGTGGCGAAGGCGGCTATCGAGCCGGCCAGCGCCTCGCGCTGGGTGCCGTTGGCCTGGTTGCCCCGGTTGAAGAGGTCGCGCAGCAGCTCCGGGTGCGCGGCGAACATCCGGTCGTAGAAGCGCGGGGTGATGTCTCCGATGGCGGCGCCCACGACGGGCAGGGTGGCCTCGATGACCTCGGCGGACTTCGCGGACAGCATCAGACGACTCCTCAGTGGTATCTCAGATTCGCATTAAGAGGCGCTCTGTATGGGGGGGGCAGCCTCGGACGGGCGAATCAGGCGGTGGGTCCGGTCGTGAGACTGAGCAGCACCGGCCCGGTCGGGGAGGAGACCAGATCGTCGATGGTGAGCGGATCGAGCGAGGCGAAGAACGCCTCCTGCGCGGTGCGCAGTGCCCCGCGCAACCGGCAGGCGATCCGCAGCGGGCACGGGGGGTCGCCCTCGCAGTCGACCACGTCCCCGACTCCCTCCAGCTCGCGCAGCAGCAATCCGAGCGAACCCGTCCGCCCGGCGGAGGTGAGCATGAGCCCGCCGCCGCGACCGCGCCGAGCTTCCACCACCCCCAGGTGCTGCAACCGACTGACCACCTTTGCCGCGTGGGTGTACGGCACTGCGACCGCCTCGGCCACCTCGCGGGTGGTCGGGTTCTCGCCCTCGTCGAGTACGGCGAGCCGCATGGCGATGCGCAGGGCGATGTCGGTGCTCTTGGTCAGCCTCACGTAATGAAACGTAACGAATGCGACTCCGCAACTCCAATTTTCTGCACGATGCCGGCTGAGGCCCTGGTCACGTCGCTGATCGGGCCTGGTGGCGCGCCGAAGCCCGGAGCGGACCGCACGCCCAAAGTCTGGTCGAGTTTGAACAGATGGCGACATTACCGATCAGCTCCTGACGCACCGTCTACAGGCGCTCTACGCTTCGTCCGGCTCCGGAACCGCATCAGACGCCGCACCCCCTTCGCCGACCCCTGGAGAGACTCCGTGAGAACACGCCGTGCGCCCCGTCGCACCCGGACGGCCGTGGCCGCGATAACCGCGACCACGGCCGCACTGCTGTCGCTGCCCGCGACGGCCGAGGCCGTCACGCCGCCGCCGGCCGTCGCCGCGCACGTGGCGGTGGCGCCCTACCCGGCGGGCATCGCGCTGACGCCGGACGGCGGCCACGCCTACGTGACCAGCCAGAGCAGCGGCGCGGTCAGCGTGCTGGACACCGCGAGCAACACCGTGTCCGGCAGCTTCACCGCCGGGACCGGCTCGTACGCCGTCGCCGTGTCGCCCGACGGGCACCGGGCCTACCTGACGCACCACCTGGACAACACCGTCAGCGTCGTGGACACCGCCACCAACACCGTCACCGCGACCGTCCCGGTCGGCGCCCAACCCTGGGGCCTCGCCCTCGCGCCGGACGGCTCCCGGGCCTACGTGAGCAACGCCGCCGCCAACACGGTGAGCGTGCTGGACACGTCGTCCAACACCGTGACCGCGACCGTGCCCGTCGGCGCCGAACCGCACGGACTGGCCGTCTCCGCTGACGGCACGCGGCTGTACGTCGCCGCCTCCGGCGACAAGGCCGTCACCGTGGTCGACACCGCGAGCGGCGCGGTGAGCCGCACCGTCCCGGTCGGCCACAGCGCCTTCGGCCTCGCCCTCAGCCCCGACGGCACCCGGCTGTGGGCCGCCGACGGCGACGACGGCACCGCCGCCGTGATCGACACCGCGGCCGGCACGGTCCTCGGCACCGTCGCGGTCGGCTCCGGCCCCTACGCCGTGACCCTCTCCCCGGACGGCGCGGCGGCCTACGTCTCCGACTACGCCGACAACACCCTGAGCGTGGTGGACACCGCGAGCCGGACGGTCACCGCGACCGTCCCGGTGGGCGCGAGCCCGTACAGCCTGGCCCTGACCGCCGACGGGCGGCACGGCTACCTCGCCGACTTCACCGGCAGCGCCGTCGACGTGGTGAACTTCCCGCTGCCGGTGCCGGAGGTGACCGCGATCACTCCCAACAGCGGCTCCGGGCTGGGCGGCACCACGGTGACCATCACCGGCACCGACCTGGCCGGCGCCACCGCCGTGACCTTCGGCGCGGCCGGCGCCGCCGCCTCGTTCAGCTGCACCCGGACCAGCTGCACCGCGACCGCCCCCGCCACCACCGTCACCGGGACGGTCGACGTGCGGGTCACCGCTCCCGGCGGCACCAGCGCGGCCGTCGCCGCCGACCGCTTCACCTACGCCGCCCCCGCCGCCCACCTGGGCGTCGCGCTCACCGTGACCCCGGTGTCCGGGCTGCTCTCCAGCCGGGTCGACTACACCATCACCCTCACCGGCCAGGGCCCCGACCCGGTGACCTCGGCCACCGTCACCGCCGACCTGCCCGCCGGGCTGACCGCGACCTCCGGCGACTGCACCGTCGCCGCCGGGAAGCTCGGCTGCGCGCTGACCGCGCCGCTGGCCAAGGGCGCGAGCACCACCCGGCACTTCTCGATCGGGGTCGGCCTGCTCTCGCTGCTCCGCAGCTGGGACGTCACCGTGGCCCGCACCGCCGGAGCGCCCGCCGACCCGTCGCCCGGGACCAGTCGGGCCACCCGCAGCTGCAGTGCGGTGCTCGGGCTGCTGATCACCTGCGAGTAGCGCCCGCCTGCCGCGTACGGGCAGCTGCCCCGGGCCCCGCTCGGAGCTGACCCCGACCCTGGCCGGCCGCTTCCGGATCGGCCTCGGCCGCCGCGACCCGGGCCCGGGCCTGGCGGCCTTCGGCGAGTGGCTCCGCAAGCGCTGACCGGCGCCGGCGCACCGCGAACGGCCGGGGCGCCGGCCACCCAAGGGATTCGGCGGCCGGCGCCCCGGCCACCCAAGGGATTCGGCGGCCGGCGCCCCGGCCGTCACGACTGCTGCCCGGGAGGGCTCAGAGCTTCTGCCAGGCCGGCTTGGCCGCGTAGGTGTCGCGGAAGTAGTCGGCGAGCTTGAGGCGGGAGGCGGCCGCCTCGTCCACCACCACGGTGGCGTGCGGGTGCAGCTGGAGCGCCGAGGCCGGGACGACCGCGGACAGCGGGCCCTCGACGGCGAGCGCGACGGCCTCGGCCTTGGCCTCGCCGGTGGCGAGCAGGACCAGGTGGCGGGCCTCCAGGATGGTGCCGATGCCCTGGGTGATGACGTGGTGCGGGACCTCGTCGATGCTGTCGAAGAAGCGGGCGTTGTCCTCGCGGGTCTGTCGGGTCAGGGTCTTGATCCGGGTCCGGGAGGAGAGCGAGGAGCAGGGCTCGTTGAAGCCGATGTGGCCGTCCGTGCCGATGCCGAGCAGCTGGAGGTCGACGCCGCCGGCCTCGGCGAGCGCACGGTCGTAGGCGGTGGCCGCCGCGGCGATGTCGGACGCGTTGCCGTCCGGGCCCAGGAAGGAGCCCTCGGTCAGGCCGAGCGGCTGCACAACCTCGCGCAGCACCACCGAGCGGTAGGACTCGGGGTGGCCGGAGGGCAGACCGACGTACTCGTCCAGCTGGCAGATGCGCGCCCCGGCGGCGTCCAGCCGGCCGTTGCGGACCCGCTCCGCCAGGGCCTGGTAGATCGGCAGCGGGGTCGAGCCGGTCGCCACGCCGAGCAGGGCGTCGGGCTTGTCGGTCAGCAGATCGGTGATCGCCGTGGCAATGAGTTCGCCGGCCGCACGGGCGTCAGGGACGATCACGATTTCCATACTGGGTCCACCGTTCTGAGGCGAGTCTGAGGTCTAGGCCTCCGAGGTCTAGACCAGTTTGCCGTGTAGGGGTGCCCCAGGTCCACCCGGGTTCGCTCCCGGGTGAAGTTCCGGCTCCCGCCTCTTCCGCCTGGTGGGGGCGGTCGGGGCCGGCCGTCGGGACGGGGTGTCCCGGCGGCCGGCTCCGGTGTTCGTGCCGTCTACTGCTTCCCGCTCCCCGGTGGTCCGGACGGCTGCCCGGTCGTACGGACGGCACGGGGGTGGCGGGTGCGGTGCCTCAGTGGCCCCGCGGTCAGAACGGGTTGGTACAGGTGGTGACCTGCTTGGTGACGTCCAGCGCCGGGCCGGCGGTCGCGCAGATCATGCGGGGCGCGGTGGCGGTCACCCGCTGGGTGACCGCCTTGGCGGAGCCGAACTGCACGGTGGTCGCGCTGGCGACCGTCTCCCACGGGCTGCCCCAGGCGGCCTGGGTGCGGACCTCGACCTGAACCATCGTCAACTGACCCGGGTCGGCGCTGACCTGGGCGACGCCCACGATGCCCCCGCCGTCGACCTGGTGCGAGATGCAGGGCCGGTTGAGCACCGTGGCGCAGGCCGCGGTGTCGGTCCCGGACGTCGCGGTGGCGGCTATGGCCGGAGCTGCCGCCAGGCCGGTGATCCCTGCCGCCGCCATCGCCGCAGCTGCGATCCGAGTGCGCATGATGTGAACCTCCTTGGAAATAAAGGGAATCTCACTGAGTGAGATGAGTCTTGCACACATCATGGACGTCGTGCGTGTGCATTGCGTCACACCCATGGTGACCGTTCAACTACATCCCGCAACCGTTCGCCATGTGTTCAGCACGCGGACAACTCCAGGTCTGACGGATGATCAACTGGTGGGCGGCATCACCATCCGCCGCCCGGCCGTCGCCCCGCCGTCCACCGGAACCGAGGCCCCGGACTGGTAGGCGAAGTCGTCCGAGGTCAGGGCCAGGATCGCCCGGGCGATCTCCTCCGGTTCGGCCATCCGTTCCAACCCCTCGATGTTCAACGGGCCGTAGGCCTTCTTGAACTGCGCCCAGGCCGCGTCCGGGATGCCCGGCGGGCGGACGAACGCGGTGTCCGTGGTGCCCGGGAGGATCGCGTTGACCCGGATGCCCCGCGTTCCGTACGCCAACGCCGCCGCCTTGACCAGCCCTTGAATCGCCCTTTTGCTCGCCGTGTACGCGCCGCCGTTCGGCCGGGCCTGCTCGGCGGCGGAGGAGGCGGTGCAGACGATCACCCCGCGGCCGGCCTTCAGCATGTGCGGGATCTGGTACTTGAGCGCCAGGAACACCCCGCGGGCATTGGTGTCCAGCACGTCGTCCCACTCGGCCACGCTCAGCTCGTGCAGCAGCTTGGAGCTGCCGATGCCCGCGTTGTTGACGGCGACGTCCAGCCCGCCGTACCGGGCCACGACCTGCTCGGTGAACCGTTCGACCTGGGCCGGATCGCGCACGTCGGCCGGGAAGTACGAGGCCTCGCCGCCGGTTTGGCGGATCTCCTGCTCGACCTGCCGCCCGAGCGCCGTGCGCCGGCCGCAGAAGCCGACCAGGGCGCCCTCCCGGGCGAAGGCCAGCGCGGCTGCCCGGCCGATGCCCGAGGTGGCGCCGGTGATCAACACCGTACGGCCCTCGAAGCGCGCCCCCGGGCGCCCGTCGGAACGCTCCGTGGATCCGGCCGGCGTCCCGCGGTGCCCGCGCGGATCGGCCTGGGCCTGCCCGGCGCCCAGGGTGGCGGCGGCCGCCCCGGCGAGGCCCAGGGCGGAGGCGCCGAGCAGTGCCCGCCGGGCCGGTCCGGCGGTGGAAGTCGAGGAGGAGATGGGGGAGTTGGTGTCCATGGCGGGAGCCTCGCAGGGCCCGCCCGGGGCCGCTTCGGCCGACCGGCCCGACCTCCCGGCCGGAAGGAGGAACCGCCTCCTCCCTGGGGAGGACCGCAATGGGGGCCCCGCCCGGCAGGGTTGGCGGTGTCCCATCACCCGTCCGGGTGGCGGTTTGCCCCGGGGGCGAATCGGACGGATACCATCGACCCGATCCCACGGAGGTGCCGCGTGGACACGGTCATCGTGCAACTACCCGGCCCGGCGCCCGTGATGGCGTCGGGCGAAGCCCCCGGCCTGCTGCGGATGGGCCCGGGCGAGGCCGCGGTGTTCGGGCGCGGGGAGCCCGGCCGGCCGGTCCCCATCCCGCTGCCCGACCAGGGCGTCTCCCGCCGGGCGGGAGAGGTGGCCGCGGCCGAGGACTACTGGCGACTGTCCAACTTCTCCAGCACGTCCACCTACGTGGTGGAGAACCTGGAGGGCGCGGGGGAGCACATCAAGGTGGCGCCCGGCCGGCTCGGCGCGCCCGTCCCGTTCGAACTCTCCCGGGTGCTGCTGCCCGCCCTCGGCGAGCCCGCCGCCTTCAAGGTCTTCGCCCCGCAGCACGCCTACCTCGACGGCCGTCCCGGCGGTGCCGACGGCGAACGCACCGTCAGCCCGTTCGCCCTGGACCCGACCGCCAAGTACTTCCTGGTCCTGCTCGCGCTCTGCGAGCCCCGGCTGCGCTCGCCCTCCGCCGCGGCCGTCCCCGGGGTGACCGAGGTGCTCGCCCGCCTGCGTGCCCTGCCCGGCTGTCGCGGGCTGAGCCGTTCGGCGGTGAACTACCACATCGACTACCTGGTGGAGACCAAGCTGCGGCTGCGCGAGCCGTACGAGGAGGGGGCGGGCGGCGGCAAGCGCGAGGAGTTGGTCGCGCTGGCGCTGAAGTTCGACCTCGTCCGGGAGGAGCACCTGGCCCTGCTCCCGTCCCGGCGCGCGGTCGCCCGGCCGTGACGCACGGCGCCCGACCCGAGCCGGACCCGCCCGGCGACGGCCCGGCGCCCGGCGGTCCGCCCTTCGCGGTCCCGGAGGGCTACCCGATCGCCGGTTACCGGCTCGGCGCCTTCCTCGGCGCAGGCGCCTGGGGCAGCGTGCACGCCGCCGAGGGCCCCGACGGCAGCCCGGCTGCCGTCAAGATCCTCGGCGCGTCCCGGTTCAGCCCCGGCCAGCGCGGGACCGTGGCCCGGATGGCCCGCAGCGAGCAGCGCTTCAGCCGCCGCGCCGACCACCCCCACCTGATCCGCACCCTCGCCGTGGTCACCGTCGAGGACCCGGACCACCCGGCGCTGGACGGCGCCGTCGCCCTGGTGATGGAACGCGCCGCCCGCAGCCTCCAGGACCTGCTGGCCGAGGCCCGCCCCGGCACGGCGGTGCCCGGCGCCGAGCGCATCCTGACCGAGGTCTGCGCCGGGCTGACCCACATGCACCGGGCCGGCTGGGTGCACGGGGACCTGAAACCGGCCAATGTCCTGCTGATGCCCGACGGCACCGCCAAGATCGCCGACTTCGGCCTCACCGCCGAACTGGAGGGCACCCACGCCTACGCCCCGCCGCTCGGCTCGCCCGACCACGTCCCGCCCGAGTGGTGGTCCGAGCGCACCGGCGCCCGCGGTGTCGCGGTGCGCCCCAGCGCCGACGTCTGGGCCTTCGGCGTGATCGCCCACCAGCTGCTCACCGGCGGCCTGCACCCCTTCCTCGGCGCCACCGCCCGGGCCCGCTCGCTGGCCGCCCAGGCGTACGCGCGGGGCGCCGCGCCGCTGCGGCTGGACGAGGCGCTGCCGGTGCGCTGGCGGGCCGTGGTCACCGCCTGCCTCGCCCCCGGACGGGAGCAGCGGACCCGGACCGAGCCGGCGGTGCTGGTCGCCCGGGCCACCGCCCGGCCGGCCCCGCGCCGACGCGCCGCCGTCCGGGCCGGCGCGGTCCTGCTCTCCTGCGGGCTCGCCGTCCTCGCCCTGGCCGGCGGGCCGGAGCCCGGCGGGCCGGGCGCCACCCCTCGGGCGGTGCCCCCGCTGTCCGGCGCGATCCCCGCCGGCTCGGACGTTCCGGTGGCCTACCGGGGCGTGATCGAGAGCACGGCACGGCGCTGCCCCGAGCCGGAGGTCACCCCGGTGCTGCTGGCCGCCATGCTGAAGGCCGAGAGCGGCTTCGACCCGAACGCCGCCCGACCGGAGACCGGCGAGTACGGCATCGCCATGTGGACGCCCTCCGTCTTCGAGGCGTGGGGCGAGGCCGCCACCCACGCCGGTCCCAAGTCGTACTGGGACCCGGGCGACGCGATCGCGGCGATGGGCAACTACGCCTGCTGGCTCGACCAGCAGATAAAGCGCCGCGGCTTCACCCGTGACCTGCCCGCCTTGGTCGCGGCGGCCTACCGGACCAGCGACAAGACCGTGGCGGCCGCCGGAGGCGTCCCGGAACGGGTTCGGACACATGTCGACAGAGTTCTTCAGTATCTTCACGACTACGGCGGGTGAGTGGCAAAACGGGATGAGTTATGCCACATCCATACGTATCCCGGCGCGGGCACCCGGGTGACGGGCCTCCGGTCTGGAATCCTCGGCGGCATGATCACGAAGCTCCGCGCGGGTGCCGCGCAATGGACCGTCGTCGTTCCGGTGGTGTCCTTCCTCGTCCTCGTCCTGACCTGGCACGAGGAGCTGCCCGGCTGGGTGGTGGCGGTGGTCGCCTGCTTCCTGGTGGGCGCCGTGCTGTCCGCCGTGCACCACGCCGAGGTCATCGCGCACTGGTCGGGAGAGCCCTTCGGATCACTGGTCCTCGCAGTGGCGGTCACCGTGATCGAGGTCGCACTGATCGTGACGCTGATGGCCGACGGCGGGGACAAGTCCGCCACGCTGGCCCGGGACACCGTCTTCGCCGCCGTGATGATCACCTGCAACGGCATCCTCGGACTGTCCATCCTGGTCGCCGCGGTCAAGTACCGGACCGCCGTGTTCAACGCCGAGGGCACCGGCGCCGCGCTCGCCTGCATCGCGACCCTCGCGACCCTCAGCCTGGTGCTGCCGACCTTCACCACCAGCACGCCCGGCCCGCAGTTCTCCACCACCCAGCTCACCTTCGCGGCCACCGCCTCGCTGGTGGTCTACGGACTGTTCGTCGCCACCCAGACCGTCCGGCACCGGGACTACTTCCTGCCCGTCACCCCCGAGGGCCGGGTGCTGGACGAGGAGGAGCACGCCTCCCCGCCCACCCTCCGGGCCGCCGGGGTCAGCCTGCTGCTGCTCGCCGTCGCCCTGGTGTCGGTGGTCGGCCTGGCCAAGGGCGTGTCGCCGACCATCGAGAAGGCGGTGGACGACGCCGGGCTCCCGCACGCCGTGGTCGGCGTGGTGATCGCCATGATGGTGCTGCTGCCGGAGACGATCGCGGCGCTGCGCGCGGCCGCCCGCAACCGGGTGCAGACCAGCCTCAACCTCGCCCTCGGCTCGGCGCTCGCCAGCATCGGCCTGACCATCCCGGCGGTCGCGATCGCCTCCAGCTGGCTCTCCGGCCCCCTCGTCCTCGGTCTCGACCCGGCGCACATGGTGCTGCTGACCCTGACGATCGTGCTGCTCACCCTCACGGTGATCCCGCGCCGGGCGACTCCGCTCCAGGGCGCGGTGCACCTGGCGGTGCTGGCGGGGTACGTGGTGCTGGCGCTGAACCCGTGAGGGCGCGCCGGCCGTAGTCGAGAGTGGAAGCCCCTGGCCCGTACCCCCCGCGCGGCCAGGGGCTTCCGGCGTTCCCGGGAACGCGACCACGCGGACCAGCGCGGTGCCCTGGCCGGCGGCTGGTGGTGGATCGTGCCGGGGCGTGGTGGCGGCCGCACTGGTCGGTTACCTGTACTGGCGCTCGTCTTCCAGGAGAGGTTCTGCCGTGGGCCCTGCGCTGGCCGGGGTCCTGCAGGCGCCGGCCCAGGACACAGGCGTCCGAAGCCGATGCGGGAGGCCCGGCCGGCCGCCGCGCCGACGGTGCACCTGGGCCGGCCGGCAGCCTCGTGCGCTGCGGGGCAACCGGCGGTGCGCTGCGAGGCACTTCGGGCACTGTCGGCTGCTTAGGTTCGCCGGGGCGGCCCTGTCGGGCCGTCCTGCCAGTGATCGCCTGCAGATGTCCGTCGGGTCGAACCAGTGCAAGCTGGGCGCGTTCTCAAGATCTTCATCAGGATTCCGGCGCCCCGTGAATTGGGGTGATCTTCAGTGGAAGCCGGGCAACCACGGCGGTGTCCCGCCGCGGATCGTGGACGAGATCCTCGCATGCGGTGATCTGGAGGGCACGGGTGGAAACGGCGCGGGAGAACGGCCGCGCCGCCCGGCACAGCACCATCGGCGGCGTCGAAAGGAACAGGTGTCATGTCCGGCAAGGTGAGAAGTTGCGTCCCGGCGGCGGAGTGGGACATGGTCGGCCGTTCCTCGGAACTGGCCGCGCTGCGCGCCTGTGCCGAGCAGGCCCGCGCCGGGAAGGCGCACTGCGTGGTGGTGCGGGGGAACACCGGGAGCGGGAAGACGGCGCTGCTCGACGGGTTCCGGCGCGACGGCGGCCCGGACGGGGCCACGGTGCTGTCCGCAGCCGGCCACCGCGCGACCGCGGAGACCCCGTACGCCACGGTCGGCCGGCTCTTCGGGGACCTGCGGGAGGCCGTGCCGCCCCGCCGGGAGCGGCTGATCCCGGCGGCTCCGTCACCGGGGCCCCTGGTGCTCGTCGTCGACGACGCCCAATGGTGCGACGAGCGTTCCCTGCGCTGGCTGGAGTCCCTGCTCCACCGGCCGGAAGGCCTGCCCCTGCTGGTCGTCCTGGCCTGGGGAGGGCCCGGCATCGGCCCCGGCGGCTCGGCCGGCCCGGCGTTCGGCAGGATCGTCCGCCACCCGGGAACCCGATTGCTGTCCCTTGGGCCGCTGACCGAGGCCGAGGTGGCCGCGGCTGCGGCACGTTGTCTGGGGCGGACGCCCGGCGCCGCCGCCGTGCGGCGCTGCAGGGAACTCTCCGGCGGGAACCCCCCGCTGCTCCGGCGCATCCTGACGCGGCTGCGCAGGGACGGCGTACGGCCCGGCTCCTGTGCCGTCGGCGACGTCGACGCGGCATGGCATCAGATCCACGCCTCCTTGGTGCGGGCACACCTGAGAGGCCTGTCGGCGACGGAACTCCTGGTGGTACGAGCCGCAGCCGTGCTCGGTTGGACCGATTCCCCGGCGGCGGCCGAGGAAGGCGCCGGTCACGTCGCGTCGCCCGAGCGCGTCGGCGCGCTCGCCGGCGTACCGGTCCGACTGGTGTCGGCGGTGCTCGGCGGCTACCGCGACGGCGAACTCCTCGCCGCCGGGGGCCCGGAGGCCCTGCGCGCCGCGGTCCTGGAGGCCACCCCGGCCGGGGAACTGGTCCGTCTGCGCACCGGCGCGGCCCGGCTGCTCAACGACGAGGGCTTCGCGGCCCCGGTGGTGGCCGGCCACCTGCTGCCGTTACCCCGGCTCGACGAGGGGTGGATGCGCGGCGTACTGCGCGACGCGGCCGAGCGGGCACGGCGGCACGACGACCGGTCCCTGGCCGCCCCGTACCTGCGACGGTTGCTGGAGGACGAGAGCGATGAGCGCAGTCGCGTTCGCACCGGGCTGGAACTGGCCGGAGCGCTGGCCGCCACCGACCCCGAGGCTGCGCTGGACACCTTGCGGGACCTGCTGAACCGGACCGCCGATGTCCGGCTGCGGGCGTTGGTCGCGCTGCAGTTCGGGATGACCGCGCAGGCCGTGGGCCGCCCGGCGCTCACCGAGCTCTCCCGCGCCCTCGACATGCTGCGCGCCGTACTGAGCCCCGACGGCGACGAGGCCGGCCGTGACCTGTGCTGGAGGATCGAGTCGGCCGTCCTCTCCGCCGGGTTGCACGAGAAATCCGCGTTCGCCGCCGTGCGGGAGCGGGCTCGCGCCGCCATGGCGCGGGAGCCTGCCGAGTCCGCCGGGGGCGGCAGCCTGCTCGTGCGGGCCCAACTGGGTGCGCTGGAAGGCGCGTCCGCCCGCGAGGTCGTCGACCTCGCCGCCCGGGCCATGGGAGCCGCGGGCTCCGGTGCCCCGGACTGGATGCGGGTCCAGGTAGCCGTGCTGTTCCACCTGGCCGACGAGCCCGGCAGGGCACTGGAGACGCTGGAACCGGCGATGGCCGACGGCAACGGATGCCTGCCCCGGTGGTGGCTGCTGGCGGACCGGTCGATGGTGCGTCACCGGCTCGGCGACATCCCCGCCGCCGTCGCCGACGCGCGGGCCGCGCTGGAGTGCATGGGCCGTCCCCGGCAGAGCCCCGGCTCCGCGTTGCCGTTCATCGCCTGGGCTGCCGTCCGGAGCGAGCAGGGAGCCACCGAGGCCGCCGAGACGGCCCTCGCCAGGGCGGCCGAGTCCGGCCTGGGCCAGTCGGTCCTCGGGCGGTCCTGGTACCTGACGACCTGGGCTCGTCTCCGGCTTCGCGCGGGTGACCCGGCAGGCGCGCTGGTCCGCGCCCGTCGCTGCGAGCACTGGTTCGCGGAGGCGGGCCTGGGCAACCCGGCGTGGGCGTCCTGGCGCACCGTGGCCGTCATGGCCCTGGCCGGGCTCGGCCGCACCGCCGAAGCCGTCGGCCTCGCTGAGGAGGGCCTGGAGCTGGCCCGTCGCTGGGGCACCCCCCACGCACTTGGCCACGCGCTCCTCGCGGCGGGCACGGCGGCCCGCGACGACCGCCGCGTGGACCTGCTGACCGCCGCGGTCGAGACCCTCTCCCGCTCGCAGGCCCGGCTGGACCGCGCCCGCGGCGAACTCCTGCTGGGCAGGGAGCTGGCGGGGCGCGGCGACGTCGGTGGCGCCCGTGCGCACCTGTTCCGCGCGTACGAGACGGCGCAGCGCTGTGGCTCGCGCCGGCTGGCGGCCAGGACCCGCGAAGCGCTGGCCGCCGCGGGTGCCGACCGCCCACGCCCGTCCCCCGTCGGTACCGGGCCGCTGAGCAGGACCGAGCGGCAGGTGGCCGAGTCCGCAGCGGCGGGCGCCACCAACCAGGAGATCGCCGAGAACCTGTTCCTCTCCCGGCGCACGGTGGAGACGCATCTGACCTCCACCTACCGCAAACTCGGGCTGGCCGGCCGGACCGACCTGCCCGCCGCGCTCCGCGCCCTCGCACAGCCTGTCGCCCGCCCCGCCACGCCGGCCGCTTCGTGACCGGCGGCACGGCGAGGACGACGGCTCCCGCACCCGGGCGGCGGCCGGTGACCGGTGAGGACGTCCTCGTCGAACGGGACGGGGAGACGGCACTCCTGCGCGAGGGCGTCGACGGGCTGCGCTCCGGCAGATCGGCGGTGATCGCGGTCGAGGGGCTCCCCGGCACCGGGCGCAGCGCGCTCCTGCGGTACGCCACCGCGGCGGCCCTCGACGCGGGACTCGCGGCCGCGTGCGCGTACGGCTCCCCGGCCGAGACGGACCGGCCCTTCGGCATCGTCTCCCAGCTCCTCGCGCGCCTGGACGCGGACGGCGCGGACGGCGCGGACGACCCGGCCGACCGGCCACTGCCCCTGTCGTGCCAGACGTTCCTCACGGCCGCGCGCGAGCGGCCGCTGTTCCTCGCCGTCGACGACGTGCAGTGGGTCGACACGGACTCGCGACGGTGGCTGGAGACCATGGCTCGGCGCACCCGCGGCGCGCCCCTCGTCCTCCTCGTCGCCGGAACGCCCGGATCGGTACCGGCCACCCTCCCCGGCACGGCCGCGCATCTCGCACTGCGGCCCCTGACCCGGGAGGGAGTGGCCGGGATGCTGGCCGCCCACTACGACAGGCCCGTCGAGGAAGCGTTCGCCGAGGCAGCCTTCGGCGCGTGCGAGGGCAACCCGGCGGTGCTGCGCTCGGTGCTGGCCTCGCTGGCGGCCGACGGCCTCGGACCCACCGCCGAGGCGGCGGTCGGCCTGCCGGGGCGCGCGGCTGAAGCGGTCGGCGACCGCACCGCCAGGCTCCTGGACGGACTCGGCCCCGAACTCGCCTCCCTGCTGCGCGCGATCGCCGTAGGCGGCCCCCACCTCGGCCTCCCCCAGCTCTGCGAACTGGCCGGACTGCGCACGCTGCCCGTTCCCCGCGCGCTGCGCCTGCTGACCGGTGCCGGCCTGGTCCTGGACGCGGAGCACCCGAGCGCGCCGTCGGGCGTGGCCGACCGGGTGCTCGCCGGACTCACCGTGCGGCAGCGCGAGGACCTGTGCACCCGCGCCGCCGCACTCGGCCACCGCATGGCCCTCCCCGACGCACCGCTGGCCGAACTGCTCCTGGGCGCCCGGCCCAGTGGGGCCGGATGGGCGGCGGATGCCCTGACCGGCGCCGCCGCCCGGTACCGGAGCACCGAACCCGCCCGCGCGGCCCGCTTCCTGGAACGCGCGCTGGCTGAACCGCTCGAACCCCAGCGGCGGGCACAGCTGCTCGTCGACCTGGGCCTGGCCGCCTTGACGGACGCCCCCGACAGCGGCGAACGCGCTCTGTGGCGCGTGCTGTACAGCCCGAAGCGCGATGTGCCCCTCGCGGCCCGGCTGCACGCCGCCGACCTGCTCGCCGTGTGCGGCCACGCGGCCACGGTACGCCGCAGCACGGCGGTGGCCTGGTCGCTGCCGGGGGCCGACCGGGCGGAACGGAGCGCCTTCCAGGCCCTGTACTGGCTGATCGGAGGCGGAGCGCCGATGGAGGAAAGGGTGGACGTCCCGCCCGTACCGCCGTTGTGCGGGCCACCGCACGGACCCGCCCAAGCAGGAGTCCTGGCCCTGCGCTCGGCCCTCGCCCAGAGCCTGCCGCTCGCCCGCGTGCGCACCTTGGCCGAGGCCGCGCTGCGTTCCGACAACGGCCATCCGGTGCTGTTCACCGCCCGGTTGGCGGCCTGCTACACCCTGGCCCTGACGGACGCGTACGAGGAAGCGGCGGCCGGTCTCGACGGGATCGTCGCCGAGGCCCGGAGACAGGGCGTGAGTACGGCCGTCACGGCGGCGCTGAGCCTGCGCGCGATGGTCGCGCTGCGCCGTGGATGGCTGGAGGAGGCGGACCGGGACCTTGCGGAGGTCGAGTGGGCGGAGCTGCCCGGCTCTGCGACCGTCAAGGCCAGACCGATGATCGCGGCCATGCGCCTGCTGCTGCACCTGGAACGGGACGAGGTGGACGAGGCGGGCCGGTGTGCGGCGGCCGAGATGCCCGTACGCGCGGCGAACGACTTGTGGTGGCCGATGTTCCTCCACGCCAGGGGCCTGCTGCGGCTGCGCACCGGCGACCACGAGGCGGCCCTGTCCGACCTGCTGGAGTGCGGGCGCGGGCTGCTGGCCAGAGGATGGACCAATCCGGCCGTCGTGCCGTGGCGTTCGGCTGCGGCCGCCGCCCGGCTGCGCTGCGGGGACCGGGCCGCAGCCGAGCGCATGGCGGCGGAGGAGCACGCGGCGGCCGAGGCGTGGGGGAGCGCGAGCGCGGTTGGCACGGCCCTGGTCGCCCTGGGCCAGGTGACCGAGGGCGAGCGGTCCTGCGAGGCCAGGGCCGCGGCGGCCCGACTGCTGCGGGACGCCACCCCACCCGAGTGGGGCACCCCCCGCCGCGCCCGCCGGGTGCGGGAGCTGACCGGCGAGCCCTGCACTCTTCCGGAGCCGTGGGACGCCACGGCGGAGCCCACGGGGCTCCGCGGACCGGCGGCCGGGCGGGAACTCACCGCGGCCGAGCAGCGCATCGCCGAACTGGTCCGCGGCGGCATGACCAACGCGGCCGTCGCCCAACGGCTCTCGGTGTCCCGGCGGATGGTGGAGATGCACCTGACCCAGGTCTACCGGAAGCTCGGCCTCTCCGGTCGGCAGGATCTCTCCCGGCTCATCCCCCAGGAGGACTGACTCCCTTGCTGCTCGAACGGGACACCGAACTGTGCGCGGTGGCCGACGCCCTGGACACCGCCGTGACCCACGGCAGTTCACTGACCGTCGTCACCGGGGCCTGGGGCGCGGGCAAGACGGCGCTGCTCGACCACCTCGCGCAGCTCGCGGAGGAGAAGGGCGTAGGGGTGTTACGTGCCGACGCGGCGCGGCCGGAGCGGGAATTACCCTTCGGCGTGGTGCGCCAGCTCTTCGAGCCGGCGCTCGCGGGGGCAGCGGTCCGGGAGCGGTGGCTGGGCCCGGGCGCCGAGGCCGTCCGGTGCGTCCTCGCCGAGAAGGCGCCCGCCCCGGAGGACGGCACGCACCCGCACCTGTTGCGGGAACTGCGCGCGCTGACCGCCCGCATGGCCGTCGACGAGCCGCTGCTCATCGCGGTGGACGACGCGCACTGGGCGGACGAGGCCTCGCTGCGCTGGCTGGCGTACTTCGCCAGACGGCCCACCGCGCAGCCCGTCACGGTCGTCGTGACCCTCGCTGACGGCGACCCCGGGGCCCGGACACCCCTGGTGCGGGACCTCCTCGCCGCGGCCGGCCGTACCCTGCGGCTGCGCCCGCTGTCCCCCCAGGGGACCCGGGCTCTGGTGGAGCGGAGCTTCGGGGAGCCCGCGGACGACGTGTTCGCGCGGGTCTGCCACGACGCCTGCGGGGGCAGCCCGATGGTCACGGCCGCCGTCGGCCACACCCTGCGCCGGGCGGGGCTGCGGCCGGTCGCGGAGCACGGCGAGAGGGCCGCGCGCGTGAGCCCGCCCGCCCTCCGGGAACGGCTCGCCCTGCGCCTGGAACAACTCCCCTCACCCCTGCCGGAATTCGCGCGGGCCGTGGCCGTCCTGGGGGAACAGGCCGAGCCGGAGCTCCTGGCGCGGCTCGCGGAGGTGGACGCCGTCGGGTGCCGCGCGGCCGAACAGGCACTGCGGGCACTGGGCCTGCTCCGCCTGCGTCCCGGCTCGTTGGTGCCGGTCTTCGTCCATCCCGTCTTCCGGGACGCCGTGGAGGAGATCACCGCCGTCGAGGAACTGCAAAGGCTGTTCAGCCGGGCGGCCGTGCTCCTCCTCCGGGCAGGCCACCCGGCTGAGCAGATCGCCGCCCGGCTGATGGCGACGGCACCGTCCGCCTCGTCCGACGCGCCCTGGACGGTCACCGTGCTGCGCGCGGCCGCCGATGCCGCACTCGACCGCGGTGCGCCCGAAGACGCGGTGCGCTTCCTGCGCCGGGCCCTCCAAGAAGCCTCCACGGACGGCGAGGACCGTGCCGTGGTCCTGGTAGACCTGGCCGGTGCCGAGCGGATCACCGACCCCTGGACGGCCGCGCGGCACGTCTCCCAGGCGGTGCCCCTGCTGCCCTCGGCCGAGCAGCGGGCGGCGGCGCTGCTGCGCATTTCGCCGTTCGTCTTCGACACCGCGGCACCGCAGACGGTCGACCTGTTCCGCGAGGTCTTCGCCGCGCTTGGTCCCGGCCATGCGGCGGGCGACGCCGGACACGAGGTGGCACTGCGGCTGGAGGCCCGGGTCCGCTGCGCGGAACCCACTGCTCCCGGACGGCTCGCGGACTCGGTGCGGCGACTGCGGGAACTGGGCCCTGAACCCGGGCTGGGGACCGGCGCGCAGCGCGAACTCGTGACCGTGCTCCTGCACGATGCGGTGGCGGCGGGAGGGATCGCGCGGGAGGACGCCGTCCGGCTCGCCCGGCAAGTCCTGGAGCGCGAACCGGCGGTGCCCGAGCTGTCGTACACCACCCTGCCTCTGCTGGCGGTCACGCTCGTGGCGGCGGACGACCTGACCGACCTCGCGGCCTGGCTGGAGACGCGCCTGGCGCGCTCCGCACAGCAGAACGCCCTGGTGTCCCAGGTGATCACGGGGACCGAGCTGGCCCTGGTGCGGCTGCGGTCCGGGGACGTGGCCAGGGCCAGGTCCCTGGCCCTGGAGACCCACCGGCTCGCCGGGGAGCGGTGGGAGGATCAGGCGGCGGCCGGAGTCGCCCTGGCCGCCGTCGCCGTCGAGACCATGGACCCGCGACTGTGCGACCGTCTCCTCGCGCAGGACTCCGGCTCCGCGTACGGAGAGGCCGCCGACGTCCACCGCGGCGTCACCTACCGGATGCTCCGCGGCGTACGCGCCTTCCAGCGGCGCGACGACGCCACCGCCCTGGACCACTTCCTCGCCTGCGGCAGGCGGCTGGAGCGGGACGGCTGGCGCAACCCCGCGCTCGGCCCCTGGCGTGCCTGGGCGGCCCGTGCCCACTGCCGCCTCGGTGACGTGCAGGCGGCCGAGGAGCTGATGCGCGAGGAGTGCGAGCGGGCCCGGGCCTGGGGAGCCCCCGCCGCACTCGGCCGTGCCCTGCGCGTGCACGGCACGCTGGCCGGCGGGGAACGGGGAAGGGGGCTGCTGCGCGAGGCGGTGGACGTGCTGCGGGGCTCGCACCACCGCCTGGAACTGGCCAGAGCGCTGGTGCAGCTCGGCGGCCGGGAGGCCGGCGAGGGAGGCCCGCGGGCGGAGGAACTGCTGAGGGAGGGTGCCGCGCTCGCCGAGGCCTGCGGGCTGCCCGGTCTCTCGGCCCGCGCCCGCGCGCTGCTGGGCGGACCGGTTCCGGACCCGGTCCACGGCCTGTCCCCGGTGCAGCTCACGGTGGCCCGGATGGCGGCCCGCGGGCTGTCGAACGGCGCCATCGCCGGCGAACTGGGGGTGACACGGCGCGCGGTGGAGAAGCACCTCACCGCCGTCTACCGCAAGCTGGCCGTCCGCAGGCGTACGGAACTGGCCGGGGCACTGCGCACGCCCGGATCCGGCTGAGCGGCCCCTTCCGGCCGTCGGGCGTGCAGCCGCGCGGGGGACGGCCGGGCGGAGCCCCGCGGCCGAAGCGCCCGGAAGCCCGCCCGCGGCGCCGTCAGGCGGAAGCCCGCGCGTACAGGTGGTCGTCCGCGGTGAGAATCGCGTGGTGGACCCGGCGGGTGGCGAGGCAGGGTTCGAGGCCGAGTTCTTCCCGGAGGGTGTTGCGGGCCACCTGGTAGACGTGCAGGGCGTCCGCCCGCCGGTCGCAGCGGTAGAGCGCCAGAATGAGCTGCCGATGAAATGCCTCGTGCAAGGGGTGCTGGCTGAATAACGAATAGAGCCGGCCCACCGCGTCACGGTGCCGGCCCAATGCCAGTTCCGATTCCATCCATTGCTCGGTGCAGTCCAGGCGGGCCTGGTCGAGCCAGTTCACGAAGCCGTTGATGATGGGGCCGCTGCGCAGTCCCCCGAGGGCCGTCTCCTGGGACAGTTCCAGCGCGGAGCGAAGCTTCTCGACGGCCTCGTGGTGCGCCCCGGCCCGTGCGGCGGCCCGGCCCTCCTCGGCGAACCGGCTGAACACGTGCGCATCGAGCTCGCCGGGCTCGACGTGGATGAAGTAGCCGGGGGAGCGCGTGACGATCGGGCTCTCGGCCATGCCGCAGGAGCGCAGGAACTTCCGTAGCTCGCAGATGCGGACGTGGACCGCCGTGGTGGCGCGCAGCGGTGAATTCCCGCCCCAGATCTCGGAGATGAGTTCTTCGAGCGACACCACGTGATTGGCCCGGGCCAGCAGCGATGCGAGGACGATCTCCTTCTTGCGTGCCGAGAGGAAAACCGGTTCGCTGTCGTGCATGACGTGGAGCTTGCCAAGAATTCTGTACCGCACGTGATACTCCAAGTACTCAGATGGGGCAGCCGTTTCGACGTCGTGGGGGAGCGGCGGATGAAAAGTGACGCAACGTCATCCAGCCGTGTTGGAAACCTAACCGGCGCCGATCGGCGCGGTCAACGGAAACGGAAAAGGCTGCGGTGGCGGTTCGGACCGAACCGCCACCTGGTGCGGAGGCGCCCCACGGTCCCGTTCGGAGGGGGTGGTACGGGGGCGGCGGGCCGCCGCCCCCGGAGTGCTCACCGGCCTGGCGCACCGCACAGCACGAGATTCGCCTGGAACCGGTGGCGCAGCACCTCGCTGCGCAGTTCCCGCACGCCCACCTTGCCCACGTAGCGGCCGCCGGTGCCCACCGCGTGGAGCACCTGCCACTCGCCGGCGAGGATGGCGTTGACGTCGATCCAGCCCGCCGTCTGGACCTCCCCGTCGGGCAGGGTGATCTCCTCCCGGTAGAAGGCCATCAGGTGGCCGTTGGACGGCTGGTTGACGACCTTCCAGCTGTGGCCGACGAGGTGGCCCACGGAGGTGCCGTCGGCGGTGAAGAACTCGTCGGTGTGCGTGCTGCGGTCACCGGCGCTGAAGCCCCCCTCCGAGACCGCCCTGTAGTCGAGGTTCACCGTCTCGGACAGGCCGGTGAGCGCGAAGCAGTCGCCCGCGGGCTTCTCCGACACGGTCATCGGCTCCGTGACCATCGAGGCCGCGCACTCGGGGCACATCTCCACCGCCGCGCGGAACGGGTCGATCAGACGCATGTCAATTCCTTTCGGTTGTACGGGACATGAAGGTGTTTCAGAGGAAGGTCGAAACGTGGGAGCGTCCTGCGCGGCGGCGGCACGGACGGGCTTCCGCGGCCGTCCGTGCCGCCGCCGGGCGGCTCAGCGGCCGTCCGGTCCCGCGGAGGCGGACCCGAACCAGCGGCCCAGGGCCGCCTCCAGCCCCCGCACGTCGGGTGCGAGGCCCTGCGGCGCGACCCAGGCGACGTGCCCGTCCGGCCTGATCAGCACGGCGGACAGGCCGTCGGCCGTGGCCTGCGGACAGGTGGCGGTGACCACGTCCAACCGGTCCGCCCAGCCGTCGGCGACGCCCTTCAGCTCAGGCGCGCCCGACAGGTCGAGCAGCACCCCGCGCGCCCGCTCCAGCAGCCGCAGGCTGCCGTACGTGGAGCCGTCCGGAGCCGTCAGCTCGCGGTGCGGCATGCGCTTGCCCACGAGCGGGTGCTCACCGCCGAGGTCGTACCGTACGTCGACGGCGCTGAGCTCCCCGGCCATCCGGTCGTTCACCTCGGCCGACTCCAGGGTCTCCGCGACGACCGTGCGCAGCGCGTCGATGTCCGGGCCCCCGGTCATCAGGACGTTCTGCGCCCGGGTGTTGAGCAGCACGCGGGCCGCGACCGGGTGGCGCTCCTGCTCGTAGCTGTCCAGCAGGCCTTCGGGCGCCCGGCCGCCGACCTCGGCCGCGATCTTCCAGCCGAGGTTCACCGCGTCGTGCACCCCCAGGTTGAGTCCCTGGCCGCCGAACGGTGGGTGGACGTGCGCCGCGTCACCGGCCAGCAGCACCCGGCCGACGCGGTATCGCGCCGCCTGCCGGGTGGTGTTGCCGAACCGGCTCAGCCACTGCGGCGTCGCGCCCGAGAGGTCGATGCCGGCGACGGCGGCGACGGTCTCGCAGACCTCCTCGAAGCTCGGTGCCGCGGCCCGCCGCACCGGCGGCCGGGTGAAGTCGCCGACGATGAACCGCAGCACGTCCTCGCCCGCCGTGGAGACCGCGACGGCGGAGACCGCGAGCCAGCCGCGCTCGCTCCGTACGAAGGGGAAGGGCCGCTGCCTCAGCCCGGGGAGGTCCCGGCTCACCCCGGAGACGTCGGCCAGCAGGACGTCCGCCGTGGCGTCGGTCCCGGGGAATTCGACGTCGAGGAGCGACCTGACCGTGCTGCGGCCGCCGTCGCAGCCGACGACGTACGCGCCCTGGAGCCGGTACGGGCCGTCCGGGCCCGTCACCTCCAGCTCCGCGCAGTCCGCGTCCTGGCGCAGCCCCGTCACCTCGTGGCCGCGCCGGACCTCGGCGCCGAGCTCCTCCGCCCACTCGGCGAGCACCCGCTCGATGCGTGCCTGGGGCAACAGCAGCACCGCGTGCGGGCTGTCGAGCCGGCCGAGGTCGATGCCGACCGGCAGCAGCGCGAAGTGGCTGTAGCGGCCGGTCCGGCTGCCGGTGAACCGGTCGAGGATCCCGCGCTGCTCCCAGATCTCGATCGTCCGCGCGTACACCCCCGGCGCGCGCGACTCGCGTTCGCCGGTGAATCCCGGACGCCTCTCCAGGACCACCACCTCCACGCCCGCGAGCCGCAGTTCGGCGGCCAGCATCAACCCGGTCGGGCCGGCGCCGCAGACCACCACCGGTCGCCGGGTCTCGTTCGTCGTCATGCGGATCACTCCTTGGTGTGCCGAGCGCTGAGTACGGTGCGCAGGTACCGGGCGAGGGACACGGGAGCCGGGTGGTCGTAGACGACGACCGGTTCCAGCAGCAGTCCGGTGGCCTCGCACAGGCGGTTGCGCAGGTCGAGGGCGGTGAAGGAGGAGAACCCGGCGTTCTGGAACGTGACCTCCGCCTCGACGGCGTCCGGCGTGTCGTGTCCGAGCACGGCGGCGGCGTGGGTGCGGATGATGTCCAGCAGGACGCGCTCCTGCTCCTCGTGGGAGGCGCCGGCGAGGCTCTCGCTCAGCCGCCGCTGTTTGTCGGTGTCCTCCAGGACCTGGGGCGGCTCGGCGGCCTTCTCCGGGGCATCCGGGGCCGAACGGATCCACCAGGCGGACAGGGCGGGCAGCACCTCGCCCAGCGCGGCCCGGCGGCCGTCGTCCAGTTCCAGTCGCTCCGCCAGTGCATCCAGGTCCCCGCCGGTCACCGCGTTCCAGAACTCCGCTTCGCCCCCGCTCGCGCGGTGCGTGCCGCGGACGGCGGCCGACTCCAGCCAGTAGCGCCGCCGCGGGAAGGCGTAGGGCGGCAGGGCGACGCGGTGCGCGCCGGGGAGCACGGCCTCCCAGTCCACGTCCACGCCGTTGGCCCAGGCCCGGGCGAGGGCGTCCAGCGCGCGCGGGGCCTCGGGCCGGCCCCTGAGGAGCACCGGTGCGCACACCGTCTCACCAGGGGGCAGGCTCAGCTGTGCCATGGAGGTCAGCACGGCGTCCGGGCCGAGTTCGAGGTAGGTGGACACGCCGGCGTCCCTCAAGTGGCGGACGCCGTCGTGGAAGCGGACGGTCGCGCGGATCTGCCCGGCCCAGTAGCCGGGCGAACACAGCTCCTCGGCGGTGGCCGGGCGGCCGGTGACGAGCGAGACGACGGGGATCGTCGGCGGGTGGTACGTCAGCGTCTCGGCGACCGCCCGGAACTCCTCCAGCGCGGGCTCCATGAGCGGTGAGTGGAAGGCGTGGCTGACCTGGAGCGGGGTGGTCCTGCGCCCCTGCCCGGCGAAGTGCCGGGAGACCCGCTCGGCCGCCTCCCGCTCCCCGGACAGCACCAGCGCCCGGGGGCCGTTGACGGCGGCGATGCCGACGGCGTCCTCGCACCCGGCCAGCAGCGGCAGGACCTCCGCTTCCCCGGCCTCCACGGCGATCATGGCGCCCCCTGCGGGCAGCGCGTCCATCAGCCGCGCCCGGGCGGCCACCAGGGCGGCCGCGTCCGGCAGGTCGAGGACCCCGGCCACGTGCGCGGCGGTCAGCTCGCCGATGGAGTGCCCGGCGAGCCGGCCGGGCGTGATCCCCCAGTGTCGCAGCAGCCGGTACAGCGCCGTCTCCAGGGCGAACAGCGCGGGCTGGGTGAAGGCGGTGCGGTGCAGCAGCGCCGCCTCCGGGCTGTCCGGCGCGGCGAACACGACCTCGCGCAGCGGACGTTCCAGGTGGACGTCCAGGTGGTCGCACACCTCGCCGAACGCCTTGGCGAAGACCGGGAAGGCCTCGCTCAGTTCGGCCCCCATGCCCAGCCGCTGGCTGCCCTGGCCGGTGAAGAGGAAGGCGGTGCCGCCTGCCCCGGTTGCGGTGCCGCGCACGAGCCCGGACGCGCCGCGGTCCCGCGCGAGGTCCGCCAGGGCGGCCATCAGCTCCTCGCGGTCCCGCCCCACGACCGCGGCGCGGTGCGGGAAATGGGTCCGCGTGGTCGCCAGCGACAGACCGACGTCCGCGGCCCCGGTCTCCGGGTGGTCGAGCAGGTGGCGGTGCAGACGCCGCGCCTGGGCCCGTACGGCGCTGCGGGTGCGGGCCGACAGCACCCACGGCAGCGGGCCTTCCTGCGCGGGCTTCCCGGCCGCCGGCTCCTCGGCGGCGGGCGGCTGCTCCAGCACGAGATGGGCGTTGGTGCCGCTGATCCCGAAGGAGGAGACGGCCGCCCGGCGGGGGCGGTTCGCGTCCGTCTCCCACGGCGCCGCCTCGGTGAGCAGCGAGACGGCCCCTGACGACCAGTCGACGTGCGGGGTGGGCTCGCTCACGTGCAGGGTCTTCGGCAGCACGCCGTGGCGCATGGCCAGCACCATCTTGATGACGCCGCCGACGCCTGCCGCGGCCTGGGTGTGGCCGATGTTGGACTTGAGCGAGCCGAGCCGGAGCGGCCGCTCGGCGGGCCGGCCGCGCCCGTAGGCGGCCAGGACGGCCTGGGCCTCGATGGGGTCGCCCAGGGCCGTGCCGGTGCCGTGCGCCTCGACGGCGTCCACGTCGGCGGGGGTGAGGCGGGCGTCGGCGAGGGCCTGGCGGATCACCCGCTCCTGCGCGGGCCCGCTCGGGGCCGTCAGGCCGTTGCTCATGCCGTCCTGGTTGACCGCGCTGCCGCGGACGACCGCGAGGATCCGGCGGCCGTTGCGCCGGGCGTCCGACAGGCGCTCCAGCAGCACCAGGCCCGCGCCCTCGGCCAGCCCGGTCCCGTCGGCACCGGCGGAGAAGGCCTTGCAGCGGCCGTCGGGGGACAGCCCGCGCTGGCGGCTGAACTCGACGAGGGTGTTGGGCGTGGCCATCACCGTGGCACCGCCCGCCAGCGCGAGCGCGCACTCGCGGCCGCGCAGCGCTCGGACGGCCAGGTGGATGGCGACCAGCGACGACGAGCAGGCGGTGTCCAGCGTCACCGCCGGACCCTCCAGGCCGAAGGTGAAGGAGATCCGGCCGGAGGCGACACTGCTCGACGTGCCGGTCATCAGCTGGCCTTCGAACTCCTCGGGTGCCTCGTGCGGGTGCGGCGCGTAGCGCATGTCCGCCACCCCCACGAAGACGCCCGTACGGCTGCCGCGCAGGGTCTCGGGGACGATGCCCGCCCCTTCGAACGCCTCCCAGGCGGTCTCCAGCAGAAGCCGCTGCTGTGGGTCCATGGCGGTGGCCTCACGCGGGCTGATGCCGAAGAACTCGGCGCCGAAGTCGCCCGCGTCGTGCAGGAAACCCCCGCCGGAGGCGTATGTCGTTCCCGTGCGGTCCGGGTCGGGGTGGCACAGGGACGCGAGGTCCCAGCCCCGGTTGCCGGGGAAGGCCGAGACGGCGTCGGCCTCCGTCTCCAGGAGCCGCCACAGCTCCTCGGGGGTGCGGACGTCTCCGGGGTAGCGGCAGCTCATCGCGACGATCGCGATCGGCTCGCCGGCCGCTTCCTCGGCCTCCCGCAGCTTCTCCCGGGTCTCCTGCAGGTCGGCCGTCACCCACTTGAGGTAGTCGAGCAGCTTCTCTTCGTTGGACACCGTGGGCCTCTCCTCGTCGGCATCGGTCGGTCGGTGGGACATCAGCGGCCCGCCGTCCGGCCGAGGCCGTTGTCGATCAGGGCGAAGATCTCCTCGGGCGACGCCTCGGCGATCCGCTGGGAATCGGTCGGCCGGGCGGCGGCCGGCTCCCCCTCCGGCCGACGGGGCCGTCCCCAGGCGGCCACCAGGTCCTCCAGCCGCTGGACGATTTCCTGCCGTACGTGGTCGTCCGCCTCGGCGGCACCGCTCAGCACGGCCTCCACACCGGCCAGTTCGGCGAGCGCCGCATCCCCGGCGGCGGGCTCGCCGGGGAGCAGCGCCCCGTGCAGATGACGGGCCAGCGCCTCGGGCGTCGGGTGGTCGAAGACGAGGGTCGCGGGCAGCCGCAGCCCGGTCGCGGCGACCAGCCGGTTGCGGAACTCGACGGCGGTCAGGGAGTCGAAACCGCTCTCCTTGAAGAGGCGTGCGGCGTCCACGGTGTCCGGCGTCGCGTGCCCGAGCACCGCGGCCGCGTGCCCGCGCACGAGGTCGAGTAGCGCACCCTCCCGTTCGCCCGGCGGGAGGGCGAGCAGCCGGCGCTCCCAGGAGTCGGCCGGTGCCGCCCCCGCCGCTGCGGCCGCGCGGCGCACCGGGGCACGCAGGACGCTCCCCAGCACGGCCGGCAGGGTGCCCGACTCGGCCCGCTCCCGGAGCGCGGCCATGTCGAGCCGGGCGGGCACGACGACCGGCTCGGCGCCGGAGAGGGCCTGGTCGAACAGGGCGAGGCCGTCCTGCGCGGTGAGCGGGATCATGCCGCCGCGCGCCATTCGGCCCAGGTCGGCACCGTCCAGGTGAGCGGTCATCCCGGAGCGCTGCTCCCACAGGCCCCAGGCCATCGATACGGCGGGCAGGCCCGCGCGGTGCCGCCGCTGGGCGAGGGCGTCGAGGAAGGCGTTGGCCGCGGCGTAGTTTCCCTGGCCCGCGGCGCCGACTGTGGCGGCGGCCGAGGAGAAGAGCACGAACGCGGACAGGTCGGCGTGGCGGGTGAGCTCGTCCAGGACCACGGCCCCGTCCACCTTGGGCCCGAAGACCCGGTCCACGTGGGCCTCGGTCAGTTCGGTGACGACGGCGTCGTCGAGGGTGCCGGCGGTGTGGATGACGGCGGTGAGGGGGTGTTGGTCGGGGATCTGGGTGAGCAGGGTGGTGAGGTCGTGGGGGTTGCTGGTGTCGGTGGCGGTGATGGTGATGTGGGCGCCGAGTGCGGTGAGTTCGGCTTCGAGTTCGGTGGCGCCGGTGGCGTTGGGGCCGGTTCGGCTGGTGAGGTGGAGGTGGCGTGCGCCGTGGTGGGTGATGAGGTGTCGGGCCAGGAGTGAGCCGAGGGTGCCGGTGCCGCCGGTGATGAGGATGGTGCCGTCGGGGTTGAGGGGTGTGGGGAGGGTGAGGGCGATCTTGCCGGTGTGGCGTGCTTGTTGGAGGTGTCGGAAGGCGTGGGGTGCTTGGCGGATGTCCCAGGCGGTGACGGGGAGGGGGTGGAGGTGGCCTTCGGTGAAGAGGGTGAGGAGTTCGGTGAGCATCTGTT
>NZ_JBFBFA010000044.1:0-65637 GCF_040683915.1 Kitasatospora sp. NPDC093102
GAGGACGGCGTCCTGGCCGGCATCCACTTCGAAGGCCCCTTCATCTCGCACAACCGCTGCGGCGCCCACCGCCCCGACCTGCTGCGCGACCCCGATCCGGCGCTGGTGCGCAAGCTGGTCGACGCCGCCCGCGGCCACGCCAGGATGGTCACCCTCGCCCCCGAGCTGCCCGGCGGCCTGGACTCGGTGCGGATGCTCGCCGACCTCGGCGTGATCGCCGCCGTCGGCCACACCGACTCCGACTACGCCACCACCCTGGAGGCGATCGAGGCCGGCGCCACCGTCGCCACCCACCTGTTCAACGCCATGCCCGGCATCGCCCACCGCGCCCCCGGCCCGATCGTGGCACTGCTGGAGGACGAGCGGGTCACCGTCGAGCTGATCAACGACGGCGTGCACCTGCACCCCTCCGTGCTGGACCTCGCCTACGGCACCGCCGGCGCGAACCGGGTCGCCCTGATCACCGACGCGATGGGCGCGGCCGGCATGGGCGACGGCCTCTACCCGCTCGGCCCGCTCCAGGTCGAGGTCAAGGACGGCGTGGCCCGGCTGGTCGAGGGCGGCGCGATCGCCGGCTCCACCCTCACCCTGGACGTGGCGTTCAAGCGCTCGGTCACCGTCAACGGGCTGAGCCTGAGCCAGACCGTCGAGTCGCTGTCCGCCACCCCGGCCCGGCTGCTCGGCCTGAGCGACTCGATCGGCTCGCTGGAGACCGGCAAGCTCGCCGATCTCGTCGTGGTCGACTCCGACGGCTACGACCTGGTCGCCGTCATGCGCCGCGGCCGGTGGGTCCTCGGCGGCGACACGTTCTCCACCGTCAAGCCCGCCTGAGCAACGCCGACGGCCGCCCTCCCCCTGCGAGGACGGGCGGCCGTGGTGTGTCCGGAGGGCGGGCGGGCTCAGCCGCCCGGCTCGATGGTGATCTGGTCGATCAGGACCGGCCCGGAGGGCGCCGTGAAGGTCACCGAGTTCGGCCCGGCCTGGAACTGCGGGAGTATCCAGGTGCTGAACCAGGCGGACGTCTGGTCCTTGGGGGGCGGACCGTAGATCTTGTAGGTCACCCCGCTCGGCCAGTCCTTGCCGTTCACCGCGACCGCGCCCTTGATCTCCGCGCCCGAGTAGTTGTAGTGCACGGTCAGCTTGTACGTCCCGGCCGTGGCGATCTCACCGGTCCAGGTCACCGAACCGCCCGGCTGGAGCGTCAGGTAGCTGCCGTCGGCGGACTTGGCACCCTTGACGCTGTTGCCGGACGGCGCGTTCTGCCCCTGGAGCTGGCCCGCGTCCACGGTCGTCGGACCGGAGATGACGGTCGCGCTCGCCGAGGGGGCGGCGCTCGCGGTGGTGGCCGTCGGCACCGGGGTGGCGGGGGCCGGCGGGGCGGAGGACGTGGCGCCGTCCTTGGTGGTCTTGTTGCCGTCCGGGTCCCCGGTGGAGAGCGCTATGCCGGCACCGATCGCTATCGCCGCGACCACGGCCACCGCGCCGATCACCGCGCCCCGGCTGCGGCCGCTGCTGCGGGGCTCCTCCCCCGGCTGCGGCCGGGAGTGCTCCGCGTAGCGGGTCTGCTGGCTGGGCGCGGCACCGTACTCGGGCTGCTGCGGCAGACCGGGCTGACCGCCGTACGGGGCCTGCGGCTGGCCGCCCGGGTACCCCTGCGGCGGCATGCCCTGCTGGCCGTACGGCTGCTGCTGTTGCGGCGCCCGCTGCGGGTAGCCGTACTGTGCGCGCCCGACCTCCATCGGACGGTTGTACGACGTGCGCGGAACCCCCTGCTGCGGCTCGGCCGACTCCCCGGTGGAACCGTCGGCCGGGCGGTAGAGGTAGCCGAACGGGTCGTCGTCCTGCGGGGCACCGCCCCCCTGGCCCTCGGGCACTCCGTTGCTGCCGGCGGTCGTCACGGTGGTCTGCTCCCCCATCCGGTGCGCCGCCGGCTGCGGGCGGCGCAGATCATGGACGCTGTCGTACCGGGAACCCTACCTGTCGTATGTGACGGCGGGGAAAGACCCCTTGACAACTCGCGGGTAACCCGGACCGACCAGGGCCGGCCCGGGCCCGCGGCGGCCGCCCGCCGGCTCAGCCCGCGCGTCGGTGCGAACGCTCGGCGCGCGCCCCACGCACCGCCCCGCCCCTGGCCCGCTTCTCGTCGTACATCCGCTCGTCCGCGGTGTGCAGCACCTCCTCGATGCTCATCCCGCAACCGGCCCAGCCGACCCCGAGGCTCACCCCCACCCGCATCGCCCGTCCGTCGATCCGCATCGGCGGGATGATGGCGCCCCGCAGCCGGTGGGCGAGGTCCTTGGCCTCCTCGCGGCCGATCCCGTCGGCCAGCACCACGAACTCGTCGCCGCCGAGCCGGGCCACCGTGTCGCCGTCCCGGACGGCCTGGCTCAGCCGCCGGGCCACCTCGACCAGCACCGCATCGCCAGCGTTGTGGCCGAACCGGTCGTTGATCGACTTGAAGCCGTCCAGGTCGCAGAAGAGCACCGCGAGCCCCTTGTCCACCGCCGCCGCGCCGCCGGAGCGGAACGGCGCCGACCAGGCGTCGCCGCCCGGCCCGTACTCGGCCGGGACCACCGCGTGCACGTGCTCCCCGAAGCCCGGGCCGAGCCCGCCCGGCAGGCCCTCGGGCAACCCGTAGCCGTGCACCGGCCCGGCGTACGGGTCGGCGCCCTCCAGCCCGTCGTGCGCCGTGTGCGCGCTGTAGGAGTCGGCCGGGTAGCCGTACGGCTGCGGGTAGGCCGCCTCGACCTGGCCGGCGGCGGCGCCGACCGGCTGCGGCTGGGCGCAGAGCCGGCGGGCCAGCCGGGCCTTGAGCTCGGCACCGTTCGGCAGCCCGGTGAGCGCGTCGTGGCTGGCCCGGTGGGCGAGCTGGAACTCGTGCCGCTTGCGGTCCTCGATGTCCTCGACGTGGGTGAGCAGGAAGCTCGGGCCCTCGGCCGCGTCCGCGACGATCGAGTTGCGCAGGCAGACCCACTGGTAGCCGCCGTCCCGCCGGGACAGCCGCAGCTCCGCGCGGCCGCTCTCGGCGCTGGTGCGTTCCAGCAGCGCCCGGTCCTCGGGGTGCACGAGGTCGGCGAAGCTCTGCTGGCGCAGCACCGCCCGGGGCCGGCCGAGCAGTCGGCAGAGCGCGTCGTTGACCCTGGTCAGCTGGCCGCGCCCGACGCCGTGCAGCTCGGTGATCGCCATCCCGCTGGGCGCGTACTCGAAGGCCTGGCGGAAGCTCTCCTCGCTGGCGCGCAGCGCCTGCTGCTCCTTCTCCAGGCGGGCCAGCGCACGCTGCATCTCGGCCCGCAGCCGGGCGTTGCCGATCGCGATGGAGGCCTGGAGCGAGAACATCTCCAGTGCCTCGCGGGTCCACGCCCCGGGCCGCTTGCCGCTGCGCGGGCGGTCCACCGAGAGGACGCCCAGGAGGTCGCCGCCGGCGCTGTACATCGGGGCGAGCAGCCCGTCGGCGGGGTGCCAGTCGTTGGCGTACACCGGCAGCGGGCCGTCCCCGATCCAGCGCGGGATGTCGCTGGCGACGGCCCAGCCGCGGTCGTAGGGCAGGAAGCGAAGGGTGCCCCAGTGGTCGCTGACGCCGAGCAACCGGTCCCAGGACTCGCGGGAACCGACCTGGCCGAGCAGCACGGAGGGGCCGCCCATCGGGCTCTCCTCCAGCTCCCAGACGGCCGCCACCACGAGGTCGCCGTCCGGCCGGACCAGGCTGACCGCGGCAGCGTCGAAGCCGAGCCCGTGCACCGCGCCTTCGACGACGGCCTGGAGGGTGCCAGCGAGGCTGCGGGCAGCGTTGAGGTCCGCCACGACCCGGTGCAAGGTGCGGAGGGTCGCGAGACGGACGTACGGCTCCGACTCGGCTTCCATGCGGGGGCTCCCCGGCTGCTTCGGATAGTTCTTGATTGGTTATCGTCCGATTGCCAGAAGAACTGAATCACAGGGAGCACAGCGCTCGGCACGCTCGGTCAGCAATAGGCCGTCACTTGTGACTTAAATCACACGACACTAATGCGCCTTTAATCAGTTCATCTGTCCCATAGCGGGACATAAAGCGCTATCGGAACATTTCTCGTGGTCGACCGCATTGGCCTCAGACTGAAGCCGACTGCGCCCGCCGGTCCGACGGCTTCACTCCTGAGGGTGAGTTCGGCCACCGAGCGCAACCCTTCGGCCGGACCGCCGGTCCTACGACCAAGGCCCGATGCCGTTTCTCCCGGGTGACGACTACCGTGCGGTACGTGTACCCGTCCCCGCAGCCCGAAGCTGCCCCCCACGCCACGCCCGACGAGTTCCGGGCTGCCCTCTCCCAGCTCGCCGCCGGCGTGAGCCTGGTGACCGTCCACGACCCGGAGGACGGGGAGGACGTCGGCATGACCGCCACGTCCTTCCTCTCGGTGTCGTTGGAGCCGCCGCTGGTACTGATCTCGGTCCGCGAGGACTCCCGGATGGACGAGGTGCTCTCCCGGGTGGACACCTGGGCGGTCTCGGTGCTGGCCGAGGGGCAGAAGACGCTCGGCTCCCGGTTCGCCATGAAGGGCCGGCTCAGCGACCGGCTGCTGTTCGCGGACACCGCGCACCACCGCGGCCCGCGCACCGGCGCCCCGCTGGTCGACGGCGCACTGGCCACCGTCGAGTGCCGCACCGAGCAGCGGATACCCGCCGGTGACCACACCCTGCTGCTCGGCCGCGTCCTGGAGGCCACGGTTCCCGACCCGGGAGGCCGCCCGCTGCTCTACTTCCGCGGCGGCTACCGCACCCTCGGCTGAGTCCCCGCCTACTCGCCGCCCCGCGGCGACCGGCGGCCCTGCTTCAGCTCGGAACGGTGCCGCTTGTTGAACAGCCGCCGTTCGACCATCCCCCGGCTCGGCCTGGTCGCCCGCCGGGCCTTCGGCGGCGGCGCGCACGCCTCGGTCAGCAGCGCCGACAGCCGGGCCGCGGCCGCCTCCCGGTTGCGCCACTGCGAGCGGAACTCCGAGGCCTGGACCACCAGCACCCGGCCGTCGACCAGCCGCCCGGCCAGCCGCTCCAGCGCACGCTCGCGCCACACCTCGGGCAGCGCCCTGGTCGAGGCCAGGTCGAAGCGCAGCTCGGCCTTGGAGTCGGAGGTGTTGACGTGCTGGCCGCCGGGGCCGGAGGAACGCGAGAAGCGCCAGACGAGCTCGGCGTCGGGGACGACCACCGACCCCCGCACGCGGATGGGCTCGGACATGCGTCCATCATCCCGCGCGGGGCCCGTACGGTCACCCGGTTATCCGACGCCCGCCCGCACGCCTCCGGGCGCCCCGGACCCGGTTACCGGAGCACGCCCCGAGCCCCGACAATGGCGTACGTGATCGAGCTCGGCTACTCCCTCTCCAACCGCTTCCCCGACCCCCCGCAGACGGACTACCGCACCGCGTCCGTGCACGCCCTGCGGTACGACCTGTTCTGCGGCGACGTCTACCTGGACGGCGAGGGCGCGGAGCTGTCCACCGCCTGGGGCTGGGTGCCGGTGCTCGACTTCGCCTGGGCGCTGTGCGACATCGCCGAGCTGCTGGACCGCGACCCGGCCGGCAGCCGGGCCGCCCGGGTGCAGACCGCCGACCTCGACTTCACCCAGAACACCGAGCTGCTGCGCTTCGCCCGCCGCTTCAACTGGGTCGAGGTCACCGCCACCTGGCTGCCGGACGAGCCGCCGGTCGTGGTCCGCCACGACGAACTGCGGCGCGAGGCCCGGGACTTCCTCCAGGACACCCTGGCCGACCTCTTCGACATGCACCCCGACCTGGCCGACAATCCGAACATCTGGTCGTTGCAGGGCCGGTTCCGGCGGATCTGACACCCGCTTTGCCCGGGCTTTGCCTTCGATTGGCGCTCACGAAGAATTCACGGCCCCCGCGGAACCAAGCCGCCGGAGTATTGCGTTGTCCCGGGAAAAAGCGAACGAAGCGAACGAAGGGACTGCAATCGTCATGCCAGTGAGCCTCTCCAAGGGTGGCAACGTCTCGCTGACCAAGGAGGCCCCCGGTCTGTCCGCGGTCACCGTCGGCCTGGGCTGGGACGTCCGCACCACGACCGGCGCCGAGTTCGACCTCGACGCCAGCGCGATCGTCCTGAACGCCGACGGCAAGGTGCTGTCCAACGCCCACTTCGTCTTCTTCAACAACACCAGCACGCCGGACAACACCGTCGTGCACACCGGTGACAACCGCACCGGCGAGGGCGCGGGCGACGACGAGTCGATCAACATCAACCTGGCCGGCCTGCCGGCCGAGGCCGTCAAGATCACCTTCCCGGTCACCATCTACGACGGCGTCGCCCGCGGCCAGAACTTCGGCCAGGTCCGCAACGCCTACATCCGCGTGGTGAACGCGGCCGGCGGCGCCGAGATCGCCCGCTACGACCTCTCCGAGGACGCCGCCACCGAGACCGCGATGATCTTCGGCGAGCTCTACCGCAACGGCGGGGAGTGGAAGTTCCGCGCCGTCGGCCAGGGCTACGCCTCCGGCCTGGCCGGCATCGCCCAGGACTTCGGCGTCCAGATCTGACGCACCCGCGGGGAACGCCGCGGCGCGGGAAGCCGGTCCGTCCGGCTTCCCGCGCCGCGGTTTTCGTTTTCGGAGCCCCGGCCCATCGAGCCCCGGCGTCCCGGGCCCCGGGCCCCGCTTCCGGTCCTCAGCGCGAGGCGCGCAGCTCCGGCAGCTGGATCAGCTCGGTCTCGTCCTCCGGCGTCAGGTCCACCACGGTCGGCTCGCCCTGCTCCGTCCGCTCGGCCGGCTCCGCCGCCCGGGCCTCGGCCTCGGCCTTCGCGGCCACCGCCTCGTCGCCCACCACGTCCGCCAGGTCGGCGCGCTCCCCCAGTTCGGCGACGCTGCCCACCGCCGGTGCCGGGGCCGCCGGGCGCACCGGGGCACCCGCGCCGCGGCCGAAGAAGCTGAAGCCCTGCCCGCGCGCCTGACCGGACTGCACCGACCGCGGCCGCTGCCGCTCCGCCGGCACGGGCGCCGCGGCGGGCGCGGCCGGCGTCCCGCCGAGCTGACCGACCGTCGCGGTCAGCGCCGGACGCACCGGCGCGGGCTGCGCCGGCGACTGGGCCGCCGGCGCCTGTCCCGGGGTGGGCACCGAGGGCGCCACCGGGGCCGGGACGGCCACCGGCGTGGGCGCCGGAGCGGCCGGGACGGCCGGGGCGATCAGCGACTCCTTCGCGGGCGCCCGCAGGGCGACCTCCGCGCCCGCCGAACGCGCCCGCTGCGCCTCCTGCTCCGCCGCGCGGCGCTCCAGCAGCCGCAGTACGGCCGCCGCCCGCACGTACGCGGCCGGGCTGGCCGGGTACTTCGGACGGCTCGCGTCGAGCGCCCGCTGGGCCGCCTCGGCCTCCTTGAGCGCCTGCTCGGCCACCGTCACGGCCCGCTCGCGCAGCAGCCGGGCGATCTCGGTCTCGGCCTTCGCCAGCCGCGACTTCTCCGCCGTCAGCCGCCGCCCGAACCGGGTGGCCCGCTCCTCGGCGACCTCTGCCGCGTACTCGGCCTCGGCCAGCTGCTCCTCGAACCGCTCCTCGGCGCGCAGCCGCTGCGCCGCGGACATCTCGGCGGCCGCCCGGGCCGCCTTGTCCCGCTGGCGCAGCAGCAGCGCGAAGCCGAGCGTCGCGATCACCGCCGCGACGCCCACCGAGCGCACCAGGATGGTGTCCTGACTGAAAAGCAGAGCCGCCAGTGCGGCGACCAGCAGCACGCCGGCGGCGGTGGGGGGAAAGACCCGGCCGAGGACGGAGGAATGACGGTGGCGTCCGCGAGACATGTCCAAGAAACTAGCGTGCGAATTGGGGCCGTGTCAGCCCAGGGTCCCCTTCCGCCCTTGACAGCGTGCGGTCTTTACCGCACGTGCCCGGATTCTCACGCAAGATCACGAAGAATGCCCTGCTCAGCGAGGTCTCAGCGGTGCGATGCCGCCGGGCCGCCCGGGTCGTCGTGGTTCTCCGGCAACTTGCACACGTGCTGGATCCAGAGCGCCGCCGCGATCACCGCGGCCCCGGCCAGCACCGCGAGCCCGGCCGTCACGGCCTGGTCCTTGCGGGCCGGCACGTCCAGCTCGCCCAGCAGGTAGATCCCGGCCCCCGCGTAAACGCCGGTGACCACCGCCGAGACCAGCGCGCTGGCCTGCCCCAGCACCACCGCCCGGGCCGCCAGCAGCGGGTCGACCCCCTTCGCCCCGGGCTGCCGCTCGCGCACCGCCTTCAGCCGGGCCCGCAGCGACAGCGCGGTCGCCAGCAGGATCACCGCCACCGCCGCCAGCACCACCGGCGCCGCGGCCGGCACGGCCGGCAGCGTGTCCACGGAGGCCCACAGCTTGGAGCCGGCCCAGGACAGCGCCGTCGTGGCGGCGGTGATGCCGATCAGCAGGCGGAGGCGAAGCAGCTTCACTCGGAGGGGGTCCTTCCCGGGTACCAGAACCGGCCGGGCCGCCCGGTGGCCCGGCACGGCGACGCCAAGCCACCGTACCGGGCCCGGCCGGGCGGTCACCCGCGCGAACGGCGGACACCTACTCGTACGGCCGGGCCCCCGGCCGAGTTCCCTGATCAACGGCCCGGCCGTCGGCCCGCGGGCCTACTCCGGCAGCGTCAGCCGGATGTCCTCGCGGCGCTTCACGCCCTGCGCGTCCGGGCCGCCCAGCGCCGTCAGCAGGTCGTCCACCCGCCCGTGCCCGGGCACCTCGGCCTCCGGCTGGGCGTCCAGCCAGGGGGCGAGCACGAAGGCCCGCTCGTGCGACCGCGGGTGCGGCAGCAGCAGCTGCGGGTCGTCGCTCAACACGCCCTCGTAGGCCAGGATGTCGACGTCCAGGGTGCGCGGGCCCCAGTGGACGGTCCGCACCCGCCCGAAGGCGTCCTCGATGGCGTTGCCGCGCTCCAGCAGGTCCCGCGGGGGCAGCGAGGTGCGCAGCACCACGACCGCGTTGTAGTAGTTCGGCTGCTCCTCGGGCCCGCCGACGGCCTCGGTCTCGTACACCGCGGAGACGGCCTTGATCTTCAGCCCCGGGGTGTCGGCGAGCGCGTCGACGGCCCCCTGGAGGGTGTCCAGCCGGTTGCCCAGGTTGCTGCCGAGCGCGATCACCGCGCAGCGCTGGCTGTGCAGCGTGGTGTCGGCGGAGTCCACCCGGCTCTCCAGGTCGAACGCGTTCGGCGTGGTGGTCGGGTCGCTGGTGTTCATGCGCCCGCCTCGCTTCGCTCGGCAGAGGCGCTCACCCGTGCGCGACTCCTGATCATTCGCTTGCTTCGCTCGCTCATCGGAAAACGTCCTCTTGCATCGGATACCGGGCGCGCGGTGGGGGTCATGCGCGGCCCCGGTGGATGGTCACGGTCACGTCGTCGAACGGCACGGTGATCGGGGCGTCCGGCTTGTGCACGGTGACCTCGACCTCCTCGACCGCTTCGTGCTTGAGGCACTGGTCGGCGATGCGCTGGGCCAGCGTCTCGATCAGGTCGACCGGCTCCCCGGCAATGATCGCGGTGACCTCCTCCGCCACCAGGCCGTAGTGCGCGGTGCGGGTGAGGTCGTCTCCGGCCGCCGCGGGGCGGGTGTCCAGGTACAGCACGAGGTCGACCACGAAGGTCTGCCCCTCGACGCGCTCGCGCTCGAAGACGCCGTGGTGGCCCCGGGCTCGCAGCCCCCGCAGGGTGACGCGGTCCAGCAAACGAATCACTGCTCCCAGTCGGACGGGCCCCGCCCGGAGAATGGCATGGACGGGCAGGGCGAAGGCGGGCAGCACGCCCGCCACTCCGTTTCGAATCTACCCGCGAGCACGGACAACGCCTGACCGTCCTACCCGGCACGAACCGACGCCACGCGCGCCGATATGGCGATTGACGTGAACGTTCGGTGACCACTCGGGAATTCCCGGGCGACTTCCCGGGGCGGCATTTCCGCAGCCGCCGGAATCAGCCTTCCTCGTCGTCGTCCCCGCTGGTCAGAACGGGTGAACCGTGATGCGACCAGAGCTTCCACCCCGCCGGGGTACGACGGAACAGATTCGTCGACACGACCTTTCCGCCGACCAGCGGCCCGAGCTCCCCCTCCTCCTCCGACTCGCCGCCGGACAGGATGTTCTCGGTGCACGTGACAAGGGCCACATCGCCGTGCACCTCGGCCTCGACATCGGTCAGGAAGAACTGGATGTACTCCGTGTTCATCATGATCAGCATGTACGAACGGGTCACCTGTGCCCGGCCGCGGAGCACCGGCCAGCCCGGGTGCACGCACACCACGCCGCCCTTGTCGTCGGCGTCCGCGGCCCCGAGCCAGGCGTCCTCGACCGCTTCCAGGTCCCCCCGTTCCAGCGCCTCGTAGAGCCCCCGGTTCGCCGCGAGCACGGCCTCCAGGTCCGCCCCCCGGGCCCGCCCGGCCGTACCGCCGCTCAACCTGCCGTCACCTGTCACAGACCCTCCCTCACCCCAACCGTGCCGCGTGCTGCCAGGCCGCGACCACCCGGACGGCGTCCGCCGTCCCGGACACGTCGTGCACCCGCACCGCCCAGGCTCCGGCCCGGGCCGACAGCACCGACACCGCGGCCGTCGCGTCGTCGCGCTCCCGGGCCGGGCGCAGTTCCCCGGTTGCCGGGTCGGCGAGCAGCGTACCCAGGAACCGCTTGCGCGAAGCCGCCACGAGCACGGGACGGCCGAGCGCGATGAGCGCGTCCAGCCGGCCGAGCAGCGCCCAATTGTGCTCGGAGGTCTTGGCGAAGCCGAGCCCCGGGTCGAGGATCAGCTGGTCCTCCTTGACCCCGGCGGCCAGCAGAGCCTCCATCCGGTCGGTCAGCTCGGCGACCACGTCCCGGACCACGTCGCCGTAGACGGCCATCCGGTCCATGTCGGCGGACTGCCCGCGCCAGTGCATCACCACGAAGGGCGCGCCGGTCTCGGCGACCACCCGGGCCATCGCCGGGTCGGCGAGCCCGCCGGAGACGTCGTTGACGATCGCGGCACCGGCCTCGACGGCCCGCTCGGCGACCGAGGCGCGCATGGTGTCCACGGAGACGATCACCCCGGCGTCCGCGAGCTCGCGCACCACCGGGAGCACCCGGCGCAGCTCCTCCTCCTCGGGCACCCGCTGCGAGCCCGGCCGGGTGGACTCGCCGCCGACGTCCACCAGGTCCGCGCCGCGGGCCCGCAGCGCGAGGCCGTGCGCGATCGCCTTGGCGGGGTCGTGCCACATCCCGCCGTCCGAGAAGGAGTCGGGCGTGACGTTGACCACGCCCATCACGGCGCAGCGCTCCAGCCGCGGCAGACCGGCCGGCAGGGAGAAGGACGGCGAATCGTTCATGCTCCCCATTATCGAACGGGGCCCCCGCCGAGGATTCTCGGCGGGGGCCCCTTCCGCACCAGCGGACGACGGCGACGGACCTCAGGCGGCCTCGCCGACCTTGCGGGTCGACGGGACCGGCATCAGCCCTTCGCGCTGGCGCCGGCGGCCGAAGCGCGGCATGCCGAGCGTGATGAAGGCCTCCGCCTGCATCGCGGCGAAGCCGATCCGCGGCAGGTCCCGGGTGTTCGGGAAGACCAGGAAGCGCGGCTCCCACTCGGGCTGGAACTTGGCGTTGAACTTGTACAGCGACTCGATCTGGAACCAGCGCGACAGGAACACCAGCAGCCCGCGCCAGGCGCGCAGCACCGGTCCGGCGCCGATCCGCTCGCCGCGGGCCAGCGCCGAGCGGAACATCGCGAAGTTGAGCGACACCCGGCGCACGCCCATCGCGGGCACCGCCTGGAGCGCGGCGACGATCAGCAGCTCGTTCAGGCCCGGGTCGGCGGCGCGGTCGCGGCGCATCAGCTCCAGCGAGATGCCGTCCGGCCCCCAGGGCACGAAGTGCAGCACGGCCTTGAGGTCGTCGCCCTGCTCGCCCTCCTCGGGGGCCTTGTGGGCGGTGACCACCACGCAGTCGTCGTCCAGCGGGTCGCCGAAGCGGCCGAGGGCCATCGAGAAGCCGCGCTCGGTGTCGGTGCCGCGCCAGCGGGCGGCGGCGTCGGCGATCCGGTGCTTCTCCTCCACGGTGAGCTCGGAGACCCGGCGCACCTGGCAGGAGTAGCCGTTGCGCTCGATCCGCTTGACCATCTGGCGCACGTTGCGCATGGCCCGGCCGGAGAGCGAGAAGGAGGCGGTGTCCACGATCGCCTCGTCGCCCAGCTCCAGCGCGTCCAGGCCCGCCTCGCGGGTCCAGACCTCGCCGCCGACCTCGCTGCACCCCATCACGGCCGGCACCCAGGCGTGCTCGCGGGCCTCGGCCATGAACACCTTGATCGCGCCCGGCCAGGCCTCGACGTCGCCGACCGGGTCGCCGGAGGCCAGCATCACGCCGGAGACCACCCGGTAGGAGATCGCAGCCTTGCCGGTGGCCGAGAACAGCACGCTCTTGTCGCGGCGCAGCGCGAAGTAGCCGAGCGAGTCGCGCTCGCCGTGCCGCGCCAGCAGCGCGCGCACCTTCTCCTCGTCCTCGGCGGTCAGCTCGGGCTTCGGCTTGCCGGGGCGCAGCGCCAGGTAGGCGGTGGTGAAGGCGGTCAGCAGGCCGAGGCCGCCGAGCAGGTAGGCGACCAGGTCGGACATCCGGACGTTGCTGTACCGGATCGGGCCCTCGAAGCCGAACAGCCCGTACCCGACGTGCTGCAGGCGCTCGCTCAGGCCCGGGTGGCCGATCTCGTACTTGGTCCGGGTGCTCACGATCAGCAGGCCCAGCAGCACGCTGAGGACGCCCATGACGACCAGGTTGAGCAGCGCCCGCCAGCGGGTGCGCGGGTCGGCCTTGGCGTAGAACTCGCGCTGGTGCACCAGCATCACGACGAGGAGCACCAGCGAGACGACCGCCGGGCCGATCTGGTGCCAGCGCACGATGTGCAGTCCGGCACTGACCGGCAGCAGCACGCAGACCGCCCGCCAGGCCCGACGCTTGCGCCGGCGCAGCGCGTGCGCCAGCGGCACCAGCAGGATGCCGACCATCAGCGCGCCGACCGCCGCCAGGCTGGTGGTGCCGCCCGGCAGCTGCCCCGTGAAGGTGTGCACCCTGGTGTGCCGGAGCTTGGGGAACACCGCGCTGGCGATGTCCATGAGCCCGATTATCAGACAGGCGTAGCCGACCGCTCCGGGGAGCCAGGCCCTCGGGACGGCGGCCGCCTGGGTACGCAGCGTCTGCAGGCCGCGACGACGGCGCGACGGCTGCTCGGGGCTCGGCTCAACGGACACGGGAACGCTCATGGAAGCTCAGCGTAGGGGCTGCGGGGCGGTGTCCTGTCACTCCGGGGGAGGACGCGTGATGGACCTTCATGCCTATTCCTTCATCAGGCAATGCGCATACCAAGGACCCGGAAACAGTCGGTAAACCGGGGCCGTGGTCGCGCTGCGGGTTGAGCCGGCGGTGGGAGCCGGGGGCCGCCGCACGGGACGCGACGGAACCCTCCGGGACACGTTACGTACGGTGGACGCCGCATTCTAGGGCGCCGGTTGCCTGCTGTTCCGCCCGCCCGCCCCACCCCCGCCCGGACGCCCGGACAGCCTAGCCGCGGTGGCCCGGCCTGACGGGCCGCCAGACGATGAAGCCTGCACCGACAGCGCCCACCGGAAGGCCGACGGCATGGAACTGACCAGCGACGCGCTGGTGAACTCGCTGCTCGCACTCGGCGTCGCAGCGATCGTCACGACCCTGTGGGTCTGGCCGCGGCTGGCACGCCAGCGCCCGCTGCCGGTGCTCGGCCGGATCGGGCTCCTGACGGTCGTTCAAGTCTCGGTCCTGGCCGTGCTCGCGCTGTCGGTGAACAACTCCTTCGGGTTCTACACCTCCTGGAAGGACCTGCTCAGTCCGGGCGGCGCCAAGCTCGCGCTGACCAGCAACGAGAACCACAAGAGCGGCACCCCGCTCTCCGACGCACTGGTCCAGCCCACCACCGAGGGCGGCCTGGAGACCATCACCAACCTGCCGCAGGGCCCGCCCGAGGAGGTCGGCAAGGTCGAGTCGGTCCGGGTCAACGGCAAGGAGACGGGCTTCTCCGACCAGATGTTCGTCTACCTGCCGCCCGCGTACTTCGACCAGAAGTTCTCGCTGGTCCGCTTCCCCGTCCTGCTGGCCGTCGCCGGCTACCCGGGCACCACGCTGAACCTGCTGCACGAGCTCCCGTTCGCCCAGACCGCGATCGAGCTGCAGCGATCCGGCAAGATGCCACCGACCGTCCTGGTGATGGCCCGCCCGGCGGTCGTCCCCTCCCGGGACACCGAATGCGTGGACGTCCCCGGCGGGCCGCGCACCGAGACCTGGTTCGTCAAGGACGTCCCCAGGGCCATCCGCAGCACCTACCGGGTCGGCCGCACCGCCGGCTCCTGGGGCGTCTTCGGCTACTCCACCGGCGGCAGCTGCGCGCTGCGCCTGGCGATGCGCTTCCCGGACGTCTACGGCAGCGCGGCCGGCCTGCACGGCGACTTCACCGTGCGCCAGGACAACTACACCGGCGGCGACCTCTTCAACGGCGACAAGGCGCTGACCCAGCAGCACGACCTCGGCTGGCGGCTGCAGAACCTGCCGGTCCCGGCGCTCAGCCTGCTGGCGGTCTCCACCCGCACGGAGGGGGACTACCCGCAGACCGTCCAGTTCGTCGACCAGGCCACCCGGGCCGCGGCGGCCAACCCGCAGTTCACGATCGACTCGCTCTACCTGGACGACGGCGGGCACAACTTCGACAGCTGGACCAGGGAGCTGCCGGCCACGCTCGAATGGCTGAGCTCCCACCTCGGCTAGCGCAGGTGAGTGACTACCCGCCGGTCGGCCCGGACGGCCGGCGGCTCGGGGGAACGTATCGCGACCGCCCGTCGGCCCCCGGCGGGCGCCGCCCCGGACCAGCGCAGGAGGCGCCGTGCTGAGCACCCGCTCGCTCTTCGACGAGATCTACCGGAACGACCAGGCGTACCAGCTGTTCTGCAGCATCGCCGCGGGCGGCGAGGACCAGGGCGGCTGGGAGAACGAGCGGATCACCACGCTCACCCGGGATCCGGTCCTCGCGCCGAAGGTCGCCCGGCACGGTGCCGACGAGCGCAAGCACGGCCGGATCTTCACCCGACTGCTGAACAAGCGCGGCCTGCCCAAGGTGCCCGTGCCGGACGAGGCCGACTACTGCATGCTGCTGGAGCGCCAGGGCGTCGGCCTCTCGCACGAGCGGCTGAACAGCGACGTCCCGCTGACCGACCGCGAGATCGTCACCTACCTCGCGCACAGCCGGGTCACCGAGCAACGCGCCGCCGAGCAGATGCGCCTGCTGGTCAAGGCGTACGGGGACAACCCCGACCTCGGCCGGGCGATGCGGATGATCTCCGCCGACGAGGACAACCACCTCGCCTACTGCCACGAGGAGCTGCTGCGGCTGGTCTCCGAGGGCCACGGCCCGTACGTCCGGCACGCCCTGGAGGCCACCGCCCGCGGCGAGATCCGCACCCACCGGGACGTCGGTCTCGCCGTCACCGCCCGAATGGCCCGGATCCTGCGCTGGCCGCGCTGGCAGCTCGCCCTGGTCGCCCTCGCGGTGCACGTGCTCTACCTGTACGACCGTGCCTACGGCTGGCGGCGGATGGTCACGCTGCGGATGCCCGAGCGCCGCAACGCCCTGGGCACCCCGGCCCCGCCGCACGCGGAGCACGAGGTGCTCTGAGTGCGTCCCGGCCGGCCGGTGATGCCGTCGACCGGTGCCCCTACCGACCGATGATGAGGCTCATCGCCTCGGCCCGGGTGGCCGGGTCGCGCAGCTGGCCGCGCACGCAGGAGGTGATGGTCTTGGCGCCGGGCTTGCGGATGCCGCGCATCGACATGCACATGTGCTCGCACTCGACCACGACGATCGCCCCGCGCGGCTCCAGGATCCGCATCAGCGCGTCGGCCACCTGACTGGTCAGCCGCTCCTGCACCTGCGGCCGGCGGGCGTAGACGTCGACCAGCCGGGCGAGCTTGGAGAGCCCCGTGATCTTGCCGTTGATGGACGGGATGTACCCGACGTGGGCCACACCGCGGAACGGCACCAGGTGGTGCTCGCAGACCGAGGTCAGCTCGATGTCCTTGACCAGCACCATCTCGTCGTGGCCGAGGTCGAAGGTGGTGGTGAGGACGTCCTCGGGCTCCTGCCAGAGGCCCGCGAATATCTCCTTGTAGGCACGCGCGACCCGGGCCGGGGTCTCCAGCAGACCCTCGCGGTCCGGGTCCTCCCCCACGGCCAGCAGCAGCTCGCGGATGGCGTTCTCGGCCCGCTTCTGGTCGAAGGCACCGACGGCGGGCGGACCGTCGAGCGTCACCGGGTCGATCATGCGGGCCTCGCTTACTCGTGGGAAGACTCTGGCTGAACAGCACGGATGCCGCGCCTCCAGGGTACAAACCCTGGTGACGCGGCATCCATTCCCCGTGGAGCGGGGGTCAGCCCTCGGTCGGCGGCTCGGTGGCCGGCAGCGGCGGGAGCTTCACGACGTCCACCGGAGCGCCCTCGCCGGAGGCGGCGCCGTTGGTGAGCGCCAGCTCCTTCGGGGACTGCACCGGAGGCCGGGTCGACGGCGTGCGGCGGGCGGAGCCCGTCCAGGCCGGCCGGGCCGGGCGCTTGACGATCGGCGCGAAGATCTCGGCGATCTGCTCCTTGTTCAGGGTCTCCTTCTCCAGGAGCTCCAGGACCAGGTTGTCGAGCACGTCGCGGTTCTCGACCAGGATCTCCCAGGCCTCGTTGTGCGCGGTGTCGATGAGCTTCTTGACCTCTTCGTCCACCAGCCCGGCGACCTCTTCCGAGTAGTCGCGCTGGTGACCCATCTCACGGCCCAGGAAGGGCTCCGAGTTGTCGGATCCGAACTTGATCGCACCGAGGCGCTCGGTCATGCCGTACTGGGTGACCATGGCCCGGGCCGTCGCGGTGGCCTTCTCGATGTCGTTCGAGGCGCCGGTGGTCGGGTCGTGGAAGACCAGCTCCTCCGCCGCGCGCCCGCCCATCATGTAGGCGAGCTGGTCGAGCATCTCGTTGCGGGTGGTCGAGTACTTGTCCTCGTCCGGCAGCACCATGGTGTAGCCGAGGGCCCGGCCGCGGGACAGGATGGTGATCTTGTGCACCGGGTCGCTGTACTGGCAGGCCGCCGCGACCAGGGCGTGGCCGCCCTCGTGGTACGCGGTGATCTTCTTCTCCTTGTCGGACATGATCCGCGTGCGCTTCTGCGGACCGGCCACGACGCGGTCGATCGCCTCGTCCAGGATGCCGTTGTCGATCAGCTTCTTGTCCGAGCGGGCGGTCAGCAGCGCCGCCTCGTTGAGGACGTTCGACAGGTCGGCACCCGTGAAGCCGGGGGTGCGCTTGGCGACGGCCGACAGGTCGACGTCGGGCGCGATCGGCTTGCCCTTCTGGTGCACCTTGAGGATGTCCAGCCGGCCCTGGAGGTCGGGGCGCTCCACCGCGATCTGGCGGTCGAAGCGGCCCGGGCGCAGCAGCGCCGGGTCCAGGATGTCGGGGCGGTTGGTCGCGGCGATCAGGATCACGCCGCCCTTGACGTCGAAGCCGTCCATCTCGACCAGCAGCTGGTTGAGGGTCTGCTCGCGCTCGTCGTGGCCGCCGCCGAGGCCCGCACCGCGGTGCCGGCCGACGGCGTCGATCTCGTCGACGAAGACGATCGCCGGGGCGTTCGCCTTGGCCTGCTCGAAGAGGTCGCGGACGCGGCTGGCGCCGACACCGACGAACATCTCGACGAAGTCCGAGCCGGAGATGGAGTAGAACGGCACCCCGGCCTCGCCCGCGACGGCGCGCGCCAGCAGGGTCTTGCCGGTGCCGGGCGGGCCGTAGAGCAGCACGCCCTTGGGGATCTTGGCGCCGACGGCCTGGAACTTGGCCGGCTCCTGGAGGAACTCCTTGATCTCGTGGAGCTCCTCGACCGCCTCGTCCGCGCCCGCGACGTCGGCGAAGGTGGTCTTCGGGGTGTCCTTGGTGAGCAGCTTGGCCTTGGACTTGCCGAACTGCATGACCCGGGAGCCGCCGCCCTGCATCTGGTTCATCAGGAACAGGAAGACCAGGACGATGATCACGATCGGGAGCATCGACAGCAGCAGGCTGACGAAGGTGCTCTGCTTCTCCGGGCTGATGGTGTAGCCCTCGGCGAGCGTGCTCTGGTCCTTGTCGTTGACCTGGGCCTGGAGCTTGTCGGCGATGGCGACGCCCTGGTCGCCGATGTACGAGGCCTGGAACTTGGTACCGGACGGGACCTTGCCCGTACCGGAGCTGGGCAGCGCGGCGCCGTCCTTCAGCTGGATCTTGATCGTGTTCGAGTCACCGGTGGTGATCTGCGCCGACTTGACGTTGTGCGCGTCGATCGCCGCGACGACCTGACCGGTGTCCACCGTCTTGTAGCCGTTCGAGTCCGAAACGACCTGCATCAGTACGATGACGGCGAGGACGGCCAGCACGATCCACATGATCGGCGCACGGAAGTATCGCTTGACGTCCATCCATGCGGGGCGTTGCCGCCCCGTCCCTCCTGCCACTCAACGGCGCCGGGGGTCTGTTGGGCCGCGGCGCATCCGAATTAGTGCTCATGTGAAGAGCGGTTTATTGGACCGTACCGCAGTCGGACCCGCCCATGGCGGGAGCACGGCGACACGGCTTTGGTTCTTTGTCCCCCCGGGCTCAACGGGCGGGAACGGCCTACTGTTCCCGCCCGTAACCCGAACGGGGCCCTCAGCCGCCGTAGACGTGCGGGGCGAGGGTGCCGATGAAGGGGAGGTTGCGCAGCTTCTCCGCGTAGTCCAGGCCGTAACCGACCACGAACTCGTTGGGGATGTCGAAGCCGACGTACTTCACGTCGATCTCGACCTTGGCCGCGTCCGGCTTGCGGAGCAGGGTGCAGACCTCCAGCGAGGCCGGGCCGCGCGAGCCCAGGTTGCCCAGCAGCCAGGACAGCGTCAGACCGGAGTCGATGATGTCCTCGACGATCAGGACGTCACGGCCGGCGATGTCGGTGTCCAGGTCCTTCAGGATCCGCACCACGCCGGAGGACTTGGTGCCCATGCCGTACGAGGAGACGGCCATCCAGTCCATGGTGACCTGCGAGTGCAGGGCCCGGGCGAGGTCGGCCATGACCATCACGGCCCCCTTGAGGACGCCGACGATCAGCAGGTCCTTGCCTGCGTAGTCCCGGTCGATGCGCTCGGCCAGCTCAAGGAGCTTGGCGTCGATCTCGTCCTTGCTGATGAGCACCTTCGCGAGGTCAGCGCCCATGTCGTTCTGGTCCACCGGGGATACGTCCTCAAACGTTCGGGGTCTGTGTGGCCGGCGGTCGGCTCCCCCGGGGCATGCCTCGCCCGTCAGTCGCCCTGCCGCCGAAAGACCAGCGTGCCACACCTGCGGGTGGCCTCGACGCCCCCGGGTAGGTGCAGCGGGCCCTGTCCGCGCCAACCGGTGACCAGCAGGTCGATCGTCTCCAGGTGCCGGGCGAAGAGGTCCCCGGCCGGACAGCCCGCCCGCAGCGCGGCCCGGCGCAGCACCCGGCGGCGCACCGCCGGCGGCAGTTCGGCCAGTTTCACGGCGTCCAGGGCGCCGTCGCCGGCACGGAGGTCGCGTTCGGCCAAGGAGGCCCACTGGTCGAGGGCGTCGGCATCGTCGCGGAACAGCCGGGCGGTGCGGGCCAGCGCCTCGACCACTCCGCCGCCCAGGTGCTTCTCCAGGACCGGCAACACCTCGTGGCGGACCCGGGAGCGGGTGTAGGCGGGATCACAGTTGTGCGGGTCGTCCCAGACCGGGATCGACTGGGCGGCACAGGCCTGCCGGGTGGCGGCCCGGTCCAGCTCCAGCAGCGGGCGGCGGTAACGGCCCTTCTGGGCCGGCATCCCGGCCAGCGAGCGGGCGCCGGAGCCGCGGGCGAGGCCCAGCAGCACGGTCTCGGCCTGGTCGTCCCGGGTGTGGCCGAGCAGCACCGCGACCGCGCCGTGGCGGTCGGCGGCCTCGTCCAGGGCGGCGTAGCGGGCGTCCCGGGCGGCGGCCTCCGGGCCCCCGGCGCGACCGACCCGCACCGGGATCGCCTCCACCGGGTCGAGGCCGAGCGTGCGCAGCCGGTCGGCCACCTGGGCGGCGCGCTCGGCGGAGCCGGCCTGGAGGCCGTGGTCGACGGTGACGGCGCCGACCCGCAGGCCGATCTTGGGGGCCTCGAAGGCGGCCGCGATGGCCAGCGCCATCGAGTCCGCGCCGCCGCTGACCGCGACCAGGACCAGCGGCGAGCCGGGCGCGGCCGGGGTGCGGGGCAGCCCGGAGGGGTGGCGCGCGGCGTTGCCGATCAGGGTGGTGCCGACCGCGGCACCCACCAGCGGCGTCCCGGCCGAACGCTCCCGGGGCTTGCGCACGGGCGCGGTGAAGGTGGAACCGGCCTCGGCGGCGAGGTCGGTGAGCGTACGGCGAACGGCCAGGCGTATCGCGGCGACGGCGGGGTGAGGGCCCACGGCGGACGACTCCTCGACGGAGGGGGACAGGACTCGCGGCGGACGCGGCGGGAACCGCGCACCGCGTGAGCGCCCTGTTACCGGGCGCTCACAGATGGTGGCAGAAAGGAGCGACCCGCTACGCCACCCGCGCCACCGGTACGACCACCGTCCCACGTACGGGTGAATGAAGAAACGCTTCTTCACCCGCCGTCTGCCTGATTGGACCACTCGTACGAGCGGGTTTGACCAACGCACGCCGCTTGCCGCCCGGCTCGCGGCGCCTGCGGCACCACGGCGCGCTCAGCGGGCCACCCGGGCCACCCAGGCGGCCGGATCGTGGATCTCGTCCTTGGTCGGCAGGGTGTTCGGGGAGGTCCACACCCGGTTGAACCCCTCCATGCCGACCTGCTCCACCACGCCGCGCACGAACACCGCGCCGTCCTGGTACTGACGCAGCTTCGCGTCCATGCCGAGCATCCGGCGCAGCAGCAGGTCGAGCCGGTTGGCGCCGCGGTCCCGGCGCTGCTGGAACTTCTCCCGGATCTCGGCGACCGTCGGCACCACGGCCGGTCCGACGCCGTCCATCACCACGTCCGCGTGGCCCTCCAGCAGCGACATCACGGCCGTCAGCCGGCTGAGGATCTCGCGCTGCGCGGGCGACTGGACGATCTCCAACAGGTTCCCGGACGGGGCGCTCTCCCGGCTGCCTCCGCCCGGCAGGCCACCGAGCGAACCCGCCGCGTCCCGCAGCCGCTCCAGCAGGGCGCCCGGGTCGACGTCCGTCTCGGCGAGGAAGGACTGCACCTCGGACTGGATGTGGTCGCGCAGCCACGGCACCGCGGTGAACTGCGTCCGGTGCGTCTCCTCGTGCAGGCAGACCCAGAGCCGGAAGTCGGACGGGTCGACGTCCAGCTCCCGCTCGACGTGCACGATGTTCGGCGCCACCAGCAGCAGCCGACCCGGCCCGGGGCCCTCCGGCCCCAGCCGCGGCTTGTCGAACAGCGCGGCCGGGCTGTCCGGCGCCTCCAGCGGGGGCTCGGCCGGGGCGAAGGTCTCGTACTGGCCCAGCACCTTGGTGGCCAGGAACGCCAGCAACGCCCCGACCTCGATCCCGGTGGCCTTCTCGCCCACCGCACCGAACATCCCGGCCGTCGCGCTGTTCGCCCGACGCGCCTGGAGCTTCTCCACCAACGGCTGGACGACCGTACGGAAGCCCGCCACGTTGGCCCGGATCCACCCGGGGCGGTCCACCACCAGCACCGGCGTCGCCACGGCCCGGGACAGGCTGGACGAGCGCATGCCGGTGAACCCCCGCACGTGCTCCTCCGCCTCCAGGGCGTGCCGGCGCAGCTCGGCGACCACCGCCGCCGCTTCCTCCCGGCTCACTTCCGGCCCCGGCCGCACCAACCTGGTCGCGGTTGCGACCGCGAGGTTCCAGTCGACCATGTCAGCACCGCCACTCGCGCTCGTCATGCCCTCACCGTACGTGCTCCCCACCGCCAACGGCAGCCACCCGCCGCGAACACCTGTCCCCGACGGCCCGCGGCCCGACTCGCCCGACCCGCCGACTCGGCCGGGCCCGGGGCGGTGACGGCACTCGGCAGCGGGCCGCCTGGTGCCCGTGACCGCCGCGGTCCGGGACGACCGTGCCGTGCCCGGCCGTACGGGGACCCGGCGGGACGGCCCGCACGGGGCGGGGCCCGGTCAGTGGCAGCCGCAGGTGGCGAGGCGGGCGGCGACGCGGTCCATGGCGGCACGGGCGGTCTCGGCGGCCGCGCTGCGGGTCATGACGGCGAAGGCGAGGAGGCGGCCGTCGGCGTCGACGACGGTGCCCGCGAGGGTGTTGACACCGGTGAGGGTGCCGGTCTTGGCCCGGATCAGGCCGGCCGCGTCGGCGGCGCCGGACCCGGAGCCGTAGCGCTTGTTGAGGGTGCCGGTGAAGCCGGCGACCGGGAGGCCGGTGAGCACCGGGCGCAGGGCGGGGTGCTGCTCGGAGGCGGCCAGCACGAGGAGTTGGACCAGGACGGCGGGCGGGATCGCGTTGCCCGGGTGCAGGCCGCTGCCGTCGTTGAGGAGCACGTTGCCCATCGGCACGCCGAGCCGGGCGAGTTCCTGGGTGACGGCGGCCGCGGCGCCCTCGAAGCTCGCCGGCTGGTGGGCGGCGATCGCGACCTGACGGGCGATCGCCTCCGCGAGCTGGTTGTCGGAGGTGGTCAGCAGACGTTCGACCAGCCGGGCGACGGTCGGCGAGTGGACCTCACCGAGGGGGGCCGTACCGGAGACGGCCGGGGCGGGGGCGGGCGCGGCGGCGGGTCCGGCCTTGCCCGTCACGGTGATGCCGCGGGCCTTGAGCAGCGTGGCGAAGGTCTCGGCGGCCGCGGCCGCCGGGTCGGCGACCCGGTCCGGCGCGTCCTCCCGGCTCTTCGGGTCCACCCTGCCCTCGTCCACCATCAGCGGGACCACCAGGGCGATGTTCTGCGCGTCGTGGTTCCTGTGCTGCGGGCTGCCCGCGTACATCGACAGGTCGTAGTCCAGCCGGACCGTCGTGGTGCCGAGGCTCTTGAGGGTGTCGGCGGTCTGCTGGGCGAGGGCGTCCAGCGAGGCGGGGGCGGTGTCGGCGTCGGCCGGCTGCCCGCCGATCTGCACCTGGTCGGCGGGCAGCGCGGTGAGCGTCGGGTCGCCGCCGCCGACCAGGGTGATCGTGCCCGGGTCCGCGCCCCGGACCACCCGGGTGTGCAGCCGGGTGTCGCCCGGGAGGAGGGACAGGGCCGCGATCGCGGTGGCCAGCTTGGTGGTGGAGGCGGGGGTGGCCGGTGCGTTCTCCCCGGAGCCGTACAGGAGCCGGCCGGTGCCGGCGTCGGCGACGGCGAAGGTGACCTCGCCGAGGCTCTTGTCGGCGAGGGCGGCGGCGAGCATCTGCTGGAGGCCCTGCGCGGTGGGGACGGCGGCGCCCTCGCCGTCCTCGGCGGCCGCCAGGACGGCGCCCGGCGCGGGGGCCGGGCGTCCACCGGGTGCGTCACTGCCGCCACCGGTGGGCGCGGAGGCGGCGGGCGGCGCGGCCCGGCGGGTGGGGTCGGCGCCCGGGCTGTCGCTCGACCGGGAGGCGGCACCGCCCTTCCCGTGGTCGCCCTTCCTCCCGTCGCGGCCGCCCTGCCCGTCGTGGTCCTCGTCCCCGCCGTGCCCGGCGCTGTGTCCGCCCGGCGGCGGGGACGGCTGCGCATACGCACCGCCCGAGGTCAGGACCGTGCTGACGACCAGGAGCGCCGCTCCGAACAGCCCCGCGGCCGTCCCCCCGCGACGGCGCGCCGCTCCTCCCCCTGCTCCCACCGACCGGCCCCTTTCCCGAGCACCCACTCCCGTAGGAGACACTTGGATTCTGTCAGTCCCTACCTTGGAGGAACCGTTGGAGTTCGACGTCCTTATCGAAATCCCGAAGGGCTCTCGTAACAAGTACGAGGTCGACCACGAGACCGGCCGTCTGCGGCTCGACCGGATGCTCTTCACCTCGACCCGCTACCCGGCCGACTACGGCTACGTCGAGGGCACGCTCGGCGAGGACGGCGACCCGCTGGACGCCCTGGTCATCCTGGACGAGCCGACCTTCCCGGGCTGCCTGATCAAGTGCCGCGCCATCGGCATGTTCCACATGACCGACGAGGCCGGCGGCGACGACAAGCTGCTCTGCGTCCCGGCGACCGACCCGCGCTGGGAGCACCTGCGCGACATCCACCACGTGTCGGAGTTCGACCGCCTGGAGATCCAGCACTTCTTCGAGGTCTACAAGGACCTGGAGCCGGGCAAGTCCGTCGAGGGCGCCGACTGGGTCGGCCGCGCCGAGGCCGAGGCCGAGGTCACCGCTTCGATCAAGCGTCTGGCGGAGCAGGGCGGTCACTGAGCCGTCGTTCCGATCTCATTCGATCGAGGACGGTTCGAGGTAGGTCGGGACAGCCCGGGGCCGGGGTCCGCGGATTCGTCCGCGAACCCCGGCCTCTGCCGTGTCCGGGGGCGGTACGCCTTGCCGACAGCCTGTCGGCATGGGGTGGGGTCGGTCGGGGCGGCCGAACCGGGTCAGTCCTCCAGCCGGAAACCGACCTTCATGCACACCTGGTAGTGCTTGATCCGGCCGTCCTCCAGGTGGCCCCGGACCTGCGAGACCTCGAACCAGTCGAGGTTGCGCAGCGTCCGGGAGGCCCGCTCCACCCCGTTGCGGATCGCGGCGTCGACGCTCTCGGTCGAGGACCCGACGATCTCGGTCACCCGGTACACGTGGTCGGTCATGGCGGACTCCCTCAGCTGTGCGACGGCCCCGGGTCCACCGTGCACCGGCCCGGGTCGGCCCGCACCCCGAGGGGCCGCCTCCGCCCCGGGCAGCCGCGCCGGGACGGGCCTCAGAACGCCGCCCGCACCTCGCCGACCGGCACGCCGCCGCCGAACAGCCGGGCCGCGCCGATCCGCTCGACGGTCTCGTCCGCCCCGGTCACCCCCAGCCTGCGCAGCGCGGCCGCCAGCACCGGGCCGCGGGCCCGCTCGGCGCCGTCCTCGATCTTGAAGGCCAGCGCCCGCCCGTCCGGCAGCGCGACCACCTGCACGGCCTCGGCACCCATCTTGGACAGCGCACCCGGCACCGCCCGCATCAGCCAGGTATCGGCCCGGCGGGTGCCGGCCACGTACTCGGGGTGGGCGCGCATCGCGTCGGCCACCCGGCGCGGCTCGGTGCCCTCGGCGGCCAGCACGAGGCCGCGGTAGCCGCGGGCCAGGCCGGTCAGCGACACGGCCAGCAGCGGCGCTCCGCAGCCGTCCACCCCGGCGTGCGCGGCGGTCTCGCCGGTGCCCTCCTCCAGGGCCTCGCGGGCCAGCCGCTGGATCGGGTGGGCCGGGTCGAGGTAGCCGTCGGCGTCCCAGCCGTTGGCCGCGCAGGCGGCCAGCCATCCGGCGTGCTTACCGGAGCAGTCCATCAGGATCGGGGCGCGTCCGCCGCCGGCGGCGAGCAGCAGTTCCGCCTCGGTCTCGTCCAGCGGCAGGTCGGCCGGGGTGCGCAGGGCCGACTCGTCGAGACCGGCGGAGCCGAGGATGCTCCGCACCCCATCGAGGTGAAACGATTCTGCGGAGTGGCTGGAGGCCGCCAGCGCCAGCAGCTCGCCCTCGATCGCCAGCCCGGCCCGCAGCGTGGCCACCGCCTGGAACGGCTTGGCGGTCGACCGCGGGAAGACCGGGGCGTCCGGGTCACCGAGCGCGAACTCGACCGAGCCGTCAGCCGCGAGCAGCACCAGGGAGCCGTGGTGGCGGCCCTCGACGAAACCGGAGCGCACGACCTCGGCGAGAACGGGCGCGGTGGCGGGCAGGGACATGGCGGATGAGCCTTCCGGGGCGAGGGTGGGCCGGGAGCGAGCCGGGCCCACCGCCCACGGCGACTCACCCGGTCAGAGCGGCCCTCCTGCGAGCAGGTCGTCGACCCGTGCTTCCCCATCACGGTACCTGCGGGTGATCTCAGCGCTGCAACCGTCGGCCGTGCGCAGCAGCCGCCGGCGCCGTCCGGACACCTCGCGCTCGTGCGCCCGCAGCCGCTCCAGGGCGGCCAGCAGCTCCTCGGCCGGGTGCGCCGCCAGGTCGGCGAGCTGGACGTCGCCCATCAGCGCGTCCGCCTCCAGCCGGGACTCCCGGGTGCGCGGCGGGCCGAGGGTGACGTGCCGGGCCGAGCGCCGCACGGTGGAGGGCGCGTCGGTCAGGATGGCCGGCAGCCGGTCCAGCAGGTCGCCGGGGGCCGGGTCGGGGCCGGACGGGCCGGGCGCACGGACCGGGTCCACGCCGGGCCGCCGGTCGAGTTCGGCGCGCAGGATGTCCATCCGCCCGTGCAGCAGCCGCCGCAGGTAGGACAGGTCGGCCTCCTGCTCCAGGGTCTCCCGGCGCAGCACCCGCAGCTGCTCCAGGCCCAGCCGCTCCAGGTCGGGCTCGCCCTCCGTCCCCACCGTCGGACCGTCCGGATCCCCTGAGGCCCGCACCACCGGCCCGGACCGGTCCCGCGCCGCGCTGCTCGCGTCCATCACTTATCCACCTGACGTCGTCCGATCCCGCCCGCTCGCGGCACCCCGCCCTGCCACCGGTCCGGCCCGTCCCCCGACGCGCCGCGCATCCCGTCCGCCGGCACGCCCGGGAGCCCCGGAGGTACCGGTCCCCGGCCGCGACCGCCCACCGGGGCGGCACCGCCGGAACGCCCGACCCACCGGCTCGACCGCCCGGCCGAACCCCGGCCCGGCGCGGCGGACCTCCTGGCGCCCCGGACCCTTCGTACGGTCCACCAGCGTGCCACCCCGCCCGGCGCACGCGCACTGCCCGTGCACCCGAACGGCCCCCTGGCGAACAGGGGTGGCTGATATGACCGGCCCTTTCCGCAGGAAGAGCGGCGCCCGATCCGGCGCAGGCGCACACCGCCGGGCGTGCACTACCCCTGCGCGCGCCCCTGGTGTGCGCCCTGAGGAGGCCGCTGGGGCGTGCAGGGGAGGGTGCGACGCGGCCCGGGTGCGGCGCAGTCGCGGGGAGGCCCGGGGGTCCTCCGGGGGCCGTACAGCGCTCCGGCACAATGGCGGCATGCGAGCAGTGGTGCAGCGAGTGACCGAGGCCCGGGTGACCGTGGCCGGTGAGACCGTGGGCGCGATCGAGGGGCCCGGGCTCTGCGTCCTGGTCGGCGTCACCCACGACGACACCCCCGCCAAGGCCGCCCGACTGGCCCGCAAGCTCTGGACGCTGCGGCTGCTCCCCGCGAACGACGAGGGCGTCGAGCAGAGCTGCTCGGACCTCGGCGCCCCGCTGCTGGTGATCAGCCAGTTCACGCTCTACGGCGACGCCCGCAAGGGCCGTCGCCCCACCTGGAACGCCGCCGCCCCCGGCCCGGTCGCCGAGCCGCTGGTGGACGAGGTGGTGGCGCAGCTGCGCGCGCTGGGCGCCAAGGTGGAGACGGGCCGGTTCGGCGCCGACATGCAGGTGGCGCTGGTGAACGACGGCCCGTTCACCGTGCTCGTCGAGGTCTGAGCGGCCCCTACTGCGGGACGATCACGTCCTGGGTGCCCGGCACCGTCCCGGCCAGCAGCACGGCGTCCACCGGGACGTTCCGCTTGACGATCGCCAGCGCGATCGGCCCCAGCTCGTGGTGCCGGGCGGAGGAGGTCACGAAGCCCAGCGCCCGCCCGTCCGGGTCGGTGGCCAGCCGCACCTCGGTGCCGTGCGGGGGCAGCGTCTCCTCGGTGCCGTCCAGGTGCAGGAAGACCAGCCGGCGCGGCGGGCGGCCCAGGTTGTGCACCCGGGCGACCGTCTCCTGGCCGCGGTAGCAGCCCTTCTGGAGGTGGACGGCGGTGCGCAGCCAGTCCACCTCGTGCGGGATGGTCCGGTGGTCGGTCTCGAAGCCCAGCCGGGGCCGGTGGCCCTCGATCCGCAGCGCCTCGTACGCCCAGACCCCGGCCGCCGGGCCGAACCCGTCGGTGAACCGCTCCAGCTCGCCGCGCGGCACGAACAGATCACGCCCGTACGGGAGTTCGCGGACGGCGGCGGCACCCTCGACGGACGCGGTGGAGCCGGCCGGAAGGTGGACCACGGCGTACTCGGCGGTCGCGTCGGCGACCTCCACCCGGTAGAAGAACCTCATGCTCTCCAGGTAGGCCACCAGCGCCTCCTGGGTGCCCGGCTCGACGTGCGCCCAGGTGGTGGTGCCGTCGTCCACCAGGTAGAGCGCGTGCTCCACGTGCCCGTTCGGGGAGAGCACCAGCGCCTCGGCGGCCTGCTGCGGCGGCAGCTCGCTGACGTGCTGGGTGAGCAGCAGGTGCAGCCAGGAGAGCCGGTCCGGGCCGGTCACGGTGACCACGCCGCGGTGCGAGAGGTCGACGAAGCCGGTGCCCTGCGACAGGTTGCGTTGCTCTCGGAAGATGTCGCCGTAGTGGGCGGCGACACCCTCGTCGGCCCCCTCGGCGGGGACGGCTCCGGGCAGGGAAAGCAGCGGGCTCTTCACACCGGTCATACCGGCCAGCTTACGACCGGTCCCCGACGAGCTTGGCAGTGCAGTCGGCGCAGCGGCCGAAGATGGCGAAGTGCTTGAGGTCGGTGTCGAAACCGTGCCGCTCGCGCAGGCTGTCGATCAACGGCTGGGCGATCTCGGTGCCGGTCTCGGTGACCTTCTCGCAGTCCCGGCAGACCAGGTGCAGGTGGTGGTGGCGGCCGGCCAGGTGGTAGGTCGGGGCGCCGTGGCCGAGGTGGGCGTGCGAGACCAGGCCCAGCTCCTCCAGCAGCTCCAGGGTCCGGTAGACGGTGGAGATGTTGATGCCGCTGGCCGTCCGGCGGACGTGGCAGAGGATGTCGTCGGGGGTGGCGTGGTCGAGCTCGTCGACGGCCTCCAGCACGAGCTGCCGCTGTGGAGTGAGCCGGTACCCGCGTTCGCGCAGGTCGGCCTTCCAGTCGTCGGAGAGGTGCCGATCGCCGGAGAGCTGCCAGTCGGTGGTGCCGGTGTCCGCCACGGTGCCGTCCCTGCCAATGGTCGGGGTCCTGGATGCAAGTGTAGGGACCGGCCGCGGGCCGGTCCCTACCTCGTGCGCGGAAGTGCCGGCCGTCCGATCACCCGGGGCCGATCACTTCGAGCCGGTCACTTGAAGAAGGCGATGCCGTCGTCCGGCAGGTCGTTGATGTCCTTGATCAGCTGGGCCGGGCTGAGCACCTTCTTCAGCTGCGCGGACATGTACGGGCGCAGCGGCACGTTCGGGGCGGCCTTCTCGCCGACCCAGAGCAGCTCGCCGTTGACGAAGCCGTACAGCCGCTTGCCGCCGGAGTACTCCGGCGAGCCCTCGATCCGGGCCACCGCGTCGGTGGAGACGTCGACCTGCGGCTTGCCGTCGGCCAGTTCGCCGTACCAGATCTCGACCGTGCCGTCGTCGCGGACGGAGGAGATCTCGATCCCCCGGGCACCGCTGGTGCCGTCGTGGTTGCTGGTGATGCGCCAGAACGCGTGCTCGTTCTCCAGCGGACGGACCTTCTCGCCCTCGTTGTTCAGCACCCAGGTGCGGGAGCGGAACTCCAGGAAGGGGCGGCCGTCGTGGCGGATCACGATCTCCTGGCCGAAGTTGCACTTTTCCGCGCCCGGGAAGTCGAAGACGCCCGCGCCCTCCCAGGTGCCCAGGAGGAAGGCGAGCGGGACGACGTCCTTGTGGAGGTCAGAGGGGATCTCGATCATGTTCCTGGTCGCTGTTCTCGTCGGTGTGGGACTGCCTCAACCGTACGGCAGACTCAGCGCTGGCCCTGGTACAGCTTCATCACCGAGAAGATGGCGAACCAGGTGATCAGCACGGCCATGAGGGCCAGCAGACCGTCGAAGAAGATTTCCAGACCGGACACGGGGGGCTCCCAGGCGGCGACAGTGTGGTGGATTTTGCTCCGCTCACTCTATCCGCCGGTCTCCGGCCGGTCGCGGTGAGCCCCACCACGTCACCGTTCGCGCCGTCCTCCCGCGGCTGCCCAAGCTTTGCCCAAGGGTTCCGGGGATGCCGGACGGCGGGGGTGTCGGCACCTCTAAGGTGGCGCCATGCCGAAGAAACTCGTCATCAAGGTCACCGCAGGGGCGGACGCGCCGGAGCGGTGCTCGCAGGCGTTCACGGTGGCGGCGGTGGCCGTCGCCAGCGGGATCGAGGTCTCGCTCTGGCTGACCGGGGAGTCCTCCTGGTTCGCCCTGCCGGGCCGGGCGGCGGAGTTCGAACTGCCGCACGCGGCGCCGCTGCCGGACCTGCTGGAGTCGATCCTGGCGGCCGGCTCGGTGACGCTGTGCACCCAGTGCGCGGCCCGGCGCGGGATCGAGCAGAAGGACACCGTCGAGGGGGTCCGCATCGCGGGCGCCCAGGTCTTCGTCAGCGAGATCATGGCGGACGGCGTCCAGGCGCTCGTGTACTGACGCCTCTCGTGCCCTGACGCCCCTCGTGCCCTGACGCCCTAGGGACGCTGCTCGTGGTCGGGGCGGTCCCGGTCGTGGCCGGGGTCGTCCCACTTGGGGTCGTCCCAGCGCGGGTCGTTCCACCAGTCGTCGTCCGGGTCCCGCTTGTTGGCGAACACCGCGGCAGCGGGCGGGATCACCATCGCGACCACGCACATGCCGATGGCCGCCCCGACCGAGAAGAAGCGCACCACGCCCCAGGCCATGACGAACAGGCCCAGGCACACGCCCATCATGGCGAAGTAGTAGCGACGCCGCCGCCTTGCCTGCACCCCTCCACGGTACGGCCGAGGGCCCCTGCGCGGCAGGGGCCCTCGGGGTGGTCCGGACTGGTTCCGGCTCCGGTCAGACCGCGATCGCGACCTCGACGGCGGTGCCCTGGGAGGCCACCACCTGACGGTCCACGGTCTGGCCCGGCACCAGCGCGCGCAGGGTCCACTTGCCCGGGCGGGCGAAGAACCGGAACTGGCCGGTCGCCGAGGTGGGCACCTCGGCCGTGAACTCGCCGCCCTCGTCCAGCAGCCGGACGTAGCCGTTGACCGGCTCACCGTCGCGGGTCACCGAACCCTGGATGATCGTCTCGTTCGCCACGTCAACTCCTGCCAGGTCCGGGCCGCCGGCCTTCGCACCGCACATGTCTGTTCTTCCCTTCTGACTTACGGGTCGAGCCGGGGGCTCAGTTGCTGCCGAGCTCGATCGGCACGCCGACCAGGCTGCCGTACTCGGTCCACGAGCCGTCGTAGTTCTTGACGTTCTCCTGACCGAGCAGCTCGTGCAGCACGAACCAGGTGAGCGCGGAGCGCTCGCCGATGCGGCAGTAGGCGATGGTGTCCTTCGCCAGGTCGATGCCCTCGGCCTCGTACAGCGCCTTGAGCTCGTCGTCGCTCTTGAAGGTGCCGTCGTCGTTGGCGTTCTTGGCCCACGGGATGTTGCGGGCGCTCGGCACGTGGCCGGGGCGCTGCGACTGCTCCTGCGGGAGGTGGGCCGGGGCGAGCAGCTTGCCGGAGAACTCGTCGGGCGAGCGCACGTCGACCAGGTTCAGGTTGCCGATGGCGGCGATCACGTCGTCGCGGAAGGCGCGGATCGAGGAGTCGGCGGCCTGCGCCTTGTACTCGGTGGCGGGGCGGGCCGGCACCTCGGCGACCAGGTCGCGGGAGTCCAGCTCCCACTTCTTGCGGCCGCCGTCCAGCAGGCGGACGTCGCCGTGGCCGTACAGCTTGAAGTACCAGTAGGCGTACGAGGCGAACCAGTTGTTGTTGCCGCCGTACAGGACGACGGTGTCGTCGTTGGCGATGCCCTTGGCGCTGAGCAGCGCCTCGAAGCCGGCCTGGTCGATGAAGTCGCGGCGGACCGGGTCCTGGAGGTCCTGCTTCCAGTCGATCCGGACGGCGTTGCGGATGTGGTTCTTGTCGTACGCGGAGGTGTCCTCGTCGACCTCGACGATGACGACCTTCGGGTCGTCCAGGTGGGCCTGGACCCAGTCGGCGTCGACCAGGACGTCGCTGCGGCTCATGGTGGTGTTCTCCATCCGAGGGCGGTTGTGCGGAAGGTGCTGGCCAGGAGGGTGCTGCAGGGGTGCCCGGGTGGGTGCGGTCCGAAATCCAGTCCGAATACCGGGACGAGGGGGTGGACCGGTGCGACCGGGCAGGGAACTGCGGAGGACGTCGGCGACTGCCAGCCCGCAGGGCCGGGCACGGTCGCCGGGAAGATCGGCGGCGGGCGTCAACTGCCCTGCCGGAACGCCGAATCAGCGCATTCGACACAGACAGGCGGCCACGCGGCACAGGTCTACCGCCCGCCGCTTCGTGAGATCCGTCTGTCGCTTCATGCCGACGATGCTAGGGACACCGGAGGCCCGCTGTCATCAGCGTATCGAATAGTGGGATCAAAACAACCGGATGCTGGGATTTAGCCCCGGCCCGGACCGAAGGGGCCCGCCCGGAGGCCCTCCGGCGGCATGCACGGGGCGGAAACGGCACCGCTCCGCGGTCCGCGCTGGACAGCGCGTCTCGCGGAGCGGAACGATTCGGCGGGACGGGAACGGGCGGCCGGGGGCCCGGGGCGGGACCGGCAAAGGGGCGGGGATCAGCCCAGGAGCTTGACGCCCTTGCCGTCGAAGGTCAGCTGGAGGCCCTCCGGCAGCGGCGTCACGCCGCCGTCCCCGCCCTCCTTGTCCGCCAGCTTCAGCCCGGCCGGCAGCGAGTCCAGGGTGAAACTCATCGGCTCGACCTGCTGGTTGGTGACGCCGGCCACCACCCCCGCCAGCGAGCTCAGCCGGAAGCCGTCCACCGTGACGGTGTTCCCCTTGTTGTGCACGGTGCCCTCGCCGATCGCGATCGGCCCCAGCGAGGCCTTGACCTTGCCCGGACCGGCGTAGGACAGGCTCAGCCGGGAGTTGCCGCCCACCGGCAGCTTCGTCCCGTGCAGCAGCTGGGAGGCGGGCGGCAACAGCTGCGCGAGGTCCGGGTAGGAGATCACCCCGCTGCCGGTGCCGCTGTCCACCGTGGCACTGCTCATGCTGTCGCCGACCTCGACGCCGGAGAGCCGGGCCTTGAACGAGTGCAGCGCCACCTGGTGGCTGCCGTCGCCGACGGTCAGGCCGTCGGAGGAGATCCGGACGTCGTCCAGCTTCATCGACAGCACCTGGGTGAGGAAGGGGAAGCCCCCGATCGAGACGTCCGGGCGCTGGCTCATCCGGCCGCTCTTCACGATCCGGTCGGCGGCCTCGTCCTCGGCCACGCCCACCGCGATCCGGTCGGCGCCCAGCAGCAGGCCGGAGAGCACCGCCAGGCCGATCGTGGCCTTCAGCCATCCGCGCATCGTGTCCCCTGTCGTCGCCGGTCACCGGCGTCGTTCGTCGCTGTGGTCGTTCGCAGTGGGTCGCTCACCGTTCCGTGGCGGACGCAGGACACGTCCGCCCCTCGCACGACCGTACGACGTCCCGCCCCGGAACATGGTTCCGGGGCGGGACGTCGATCCGCAGCGGCCTGGACGGAAGGGTCAGGCCAGCAGATCGGTGGCGATCCACATCAGCGGCGCGGCCACCGCCAGCGGCAGCGCCACGCCCGCCGTCATGTGCACGAAGCGGGACGGGAAGTCGTACCCCGCGACCCGGCGGCCAATCAGCGCGCCCAGTCCGGCCAGCGCGCCGAGCGCCACCGGCGCCCCGACCAGCAGGCCCAGTGCCACCGCCGCGGCCAGGCCCAGCACCGGGCCCAGCTGCTTCGGTCCGGGCAGCGGCGCCGCGGCCAGCAGGGTGGCCAGCGCGACCGCGCCCACCCCGGCCGGCACCCAGTCGGCCAGCAGCAGCGCGGTGCACAGCGCCGTCACCACGGTGGCCGAACCGAGCACGGTCAGCGCGTAGAACCGCTCCTTCGGGTCCGACGGACGGAACGTCTGCAGCACCAGGACGAGCAGGAAGAACCCGCCCAGGGTGCCCACCACGGCCGCCACGCCGCCGTCGGAGTCCGCCAGCAGCACCGCCACGTCCGCCGTGAAGCCGGCCAGCGCGGCGAGCAGGATGCCCTGCCGGGCGGGCCACATGCCGTTCAGCCGGAACCAGCCGGCCGCCGTCAGCAGCTGGAGCAACGCGACCACCAGGGCCAGCGCGATCTGCCCGAGCGCGGCGCCGCCGGCCAGCAGCGCGGCCGCGCCGGCGGTGATCAGGGCCGGCTGCAGGCCCGGGTCGATGATCGGCGAGCCGGTCCGGCCGCGCGGGCCGGCGGGCGGCGCGGACTGCGGCGGGACGGCCGCGTACGGCGGTGCGGCGGGGACGCCCGGCGGGCCGGGGACACCGGCCACGCCCAGCGGCCCGGGCGCGGCCGGACGCTTGAGCGTCATGGTCGGCGGGTCGAAGGCCTCCGCCGCCGCCTGCTGCGCGGGGGCCGGCTGCGGCGCCGGGGCCGCGTGCCGGGCCCGGGGCCTCGGCGGCTGCTGGAGCTGGATCGTCGGGTCCGGCTGGGGCTGCTCCGGCCGCCGACGCCGCTGATGCGGCTGCGACTGCTGGGGCCGGCGGGGCTGCTGGTGCGGCTGGGGCTGGGGGGGCTGCTGCGGCCCGCCCGGCATCGCACCGGACACCACCACCGGCGGCAGCAGCGCCGTCGCCTCGGCGTCGTCGAACGCGGGCACCGGCGGCAGCAGGGTGGTCGCGGCCGCGTCGTCGAACGCGGGCACCGGCGGCAGCAGGGTGGTCGCCGCCGCGTCGTCGAACGCGGGCACCGCCGGCAGCACCGCGGTCGCCGCCGCGTCGTCCACCGGGTAGCCGTACGGCGGCTGGTGGCCCGGCTGCTGCGGCGGGAAGTGCGGATGCGGGTGCTGGTGCGCCTGGGGCGGGTACGGCTGCTGCGGCTGGTGGGGCTGCTGCGGCCACTCGCCGTAGCCGCCGTGGTTCGGGTGGTTCGGGTTGTTCATGTCCGTCACGCCGCTCAGCCTCCCGCGAACGGCGGGAGGACCTCCACCGTCCCGCCCTCGGTCAGGGCGACGGCCGCGTGGTCGCGGCCGCCCACCTGGGCCCCGTCGACCAGGTACGAGCAGTGCCCGAGCAGCCGGACGAGCTTCGGCCGGTCGGCGTGCCGCTCCTTGGCCGCCGCCAGCGCCTCCGCCAGGGTCGCCGCCTCGTACGGCTCCTCGGCCAGCCCGGCCTCGGACTTCGCCGCCGCCCAGTAGCGGATCGTCCCGCGCACCCGGGCGCCGCTCGCGGGCTCGGTGGTCGCGCCCATCGGGCCACCCCTTCTCGTCGTCCTCGCCCGGTCCCGGTGCCCCGGTCCGGCTCGCCACCGCGCCGGCCGTCCGACCACCCGAACGATGGACCCGAACAGCGCTTCCGATGTGCGCCCCCATGATGGCGTGTCCGCCGCCACGAGCGGCAATCGCCCTGGCCGGACGGGCACCGGCCTCCCGCCGGACCGCCGTCGAGGGGCGCCGGACCGGCGCTCGAAGTTGTGTCCAGCCTCACCCCGGTGCGCGCCCGAATGAGGCGAACCGCCGGATTCCCGCACTCCCGGCCAAGGGGCGGGGTCGGCTATCCTCGACCACCATGAGGGATCCGGGCAGAGTCGCCCCCGGGTCCTTTTGTGCTTTCAGGACGCCAGTACGGACGTTCTTGCGATTCGTCGGCCCACCCCCGGCGCGCAGCAGGAACCGCCCCGCCTGACGCGGCACAACGACGTGCCCCGGCCGGCCGGGGCATCGCCACCCGGCACCGGGCCGCCACCCGGCACCGGACCAGACCGGAGGGTTCGCGGTGATGAACAGGGCAGAAACGGTGCGCCAGGGGTTGCGGGACCCCCGGCGGACCCGCCGTCGCGCCCTGCACGCCGTCCGCTCCCTCGGTTCGCCGCGGGCAACCGCCGTCCTCCCCTCCTCCTCAGCACGTGCGCCATCCGGCTGTGGCGGCAGCCGTAACGCGACCGCGACGACCCGGAAAGGGGACCACCGGGTATGAGTTCTCTCCTCCTCCTCACCAATGCGCTGCAGCCCTCCGCCGAGGTACTGCCCGCCCTCGGACTGCTGCTGCACAACGTCCGGGTGGCCCCCGCCGAGGGCGCGGCCCTGGTGGACACTCCCAGCGCGGACGTCATCCTGGTCGACGGCCGGCGTGACCTTCCGCAGATCCGCAGCCTCTGCCAGCTGCTGCGCTCCACCGGCATCGGCTGCCCGCTGATCCTGGTGGTCACCGAGGGCGGCCTGGCCGCCGTCACCGCCGAGTGGGGCATCGACGACGTCCTGCTGGACACCGCCGGCCCGGCCGAGGTCGAGGCCCGGCTGCGGCTCGCGCTCGGCCGGCTCCAGGTCGTCACCGACGAGGGCCCGACGGAGATCCGCAACGGCGACCTCTCGGTCGACGAGGCCACCTACTCCGCCAAGCTCAAGGGCCGGGCGCTCGACCTCACCTTCAAGGAGTTCGAGCTGCTCAAGTACCTCGCACAGCACCCCGGGCGGGTCTTCACCCGGGCGCAGCTGCTCCAGGAGGTCTGGGGCTACGACTACTTCGGCGGCACCCGGACGGTGGACGTGCACGTCCGGCGGCTGCGCGCCAAGCTCGGCGTGGAGCACGAGCAGCTGATCGGCACCGTGCGCAACGTCGGCTACCGCTTCGTCGTCCCGGAGAAGCCCGAGAAGGGCGAACGGCCGGAGCTCGCCCAACGCCCCGCCGCCCCCCTGGACGCCTGAGGCCCGGGCCCGTCCGAGCACCGGAACGGAGCCGGGCGGGCCGTCCCCCGCCCGGCTTGTCCGGTTCCTCCCGGAGCCGCCCGACGACCTGCCGAACGAGGCCCCAGGTCCCACTGCCACCCCGGAGGCCACACGCGTAGACTCCCCCCGTGGCCAAAGTGACGCGCGACGATGTAGCCCGGCTGGCTGGTACCTCGACCGCGGTCGTCAGCTACGTCATCAACAACGGGCCGCGCCCGGTCGCGCCCGCGACCAGGGAGAAGGTCCTCGCGGCGATCGAGCAGCTCGGCTACCGGCCGAACAGCGTCGCCCAGGCGATGGCCTCCCGGCGCACCAACCTGATCGGCATGGTCGTCCCCGACGCCCGCCAGCCCTTCTTCGCCGAGATGGCCCACGCCGTGGAACGGGCCGCCTCCGAGCGCGGCAAGCTGGTGCTGATCGGCAACTCCGACTACGTGGACGACCGCGAGGTGCACTACGTCCGCGCCTTCCTCGGAATGCGCGTCTCCGGCCTGATCCTGGTCAGCCAGGGCCCCTCGCAGCGGGCCGCCGAGGAGTTCGCCGCGATGGAGGGCGCCAAGGTGGTGCTGCTGCACCGCCGCCCCGAGGCGATCGACGACGTCGCGGTGGTCACCGACGACGTGGCGGGCGCCGAGGCGATCGTGCGCCACCTGCTGGAGGAGCACGGGCACCCGTACGTGGCCTGTTTCGGCGGCCCGGTCGAGTCCCCCGCCCCCGGCGACCCGGTCATCGACCACGTCGAGGGCTGGCAGCGCGCCATGGACGCGCACGGCGTCCCCACCGAGCCGCACCTGATCGACGCGCCCTTCCACCGCTACGGCGCCTACGACGTCGCGCTCGGCGTGCTCCGCTCGCCGGACCGGCCGCGGGCGATCTTCTGCTCCACCGACGACCAGGCGATCGGCGTGCTGCGGGCCGCCCGCGAGGTCGGCCTGCGGGTCCCGGAGGACCTCGCGGTGGCCGGCTTCGACGACGTACCGGAGGCCGCGCTCGCCGACCCGCCGCTGACCACCGTCGCCTCCGACCGCGACGCGATGGCCCGGGCCGCCGTGGACCTGGTGCTGGACGACTCGCTGATGGTGCCCGGCTCGGACACCGAGCGGGTCCGCACGTTCCCGTCCCGGCTGGTCATCCGCCGCTCCTGCGGCTGCAACGGCGACGCCCCCGGCCGGCCGGTACCGGAGTAGCCGGTTCCGCTCGGCGGGCGGCCTGACCAGGCTTTATGAGAACCCAACGGGCTTCTCTCCCCGTTCTGAGCCGGTTCTCATGCACTCCTCATGCACCGGGCCGAGCTTGGTCGGCATGAGCGAACAGCAGCAGTACCCCAGCGAGCAGTACGGTCCCGACCCGGCCCACGGGCAGTACGGCCCCGACCCGGCCCACGGACAGTACGGCCCGCACTGGTCCCACGAGCCCCGGGTGATCGAGGGCACCGTGCTCGGCAGCGGCCCGGCCGTCGGCGGCCCGGACAGCGGTTCCGGCCCGGACGGGTACGGGTACGGCTACCGCGAGGACCACTCCGGCGGGCGCTTCGACGGACCGCCGCCGCCCCCGCCGATCCCGCCCGAGCCGCCCACGATCCTCGGCCCCGGAGGCCCCGGAGGCCCCGGAGGCCCCGGGGACCGCGGCAGCCGGGCCCGGCGAGGACTGCTGCGCGGTCGGCTCGCCATGGTCACCGCCGTCGCCGCGGTCGCCGCCGTCCTCGGCGGGGTCACCGGCGGACTGGTCGCCGCGGACCGGCAGGGCTCCGACGACCGCGTCGGCACCATCGCCAGCCCGGTCTCCGCCCGCTCCGACGGCAGCGCCGACGTGCCCGCCATCGCCGCCGCCGTCTCGCCCAGCACCGTCCAGATCACCGTCAAGAGCGGCAACGGCACCTCCACCGGCACCGGCGTCGTCCTGAACACCGACGGGCAGATCCTCACCAACTACCACGTGATCGACACCGCGACCGGCGGCGCGAGGATCACCGTCACCTTCAAGGACGGCTCCACCGCCCAGGCCACCGTCACCGGAACCGACAAGGCCCTCGACGTCGCCGTGATCACCGCGACCGGCGCGAAGAACCTCACCCCCGCCGTCCTCGGCGACTCCTCCTCCATGGCCATCGGCGACCCGGTCGTCGCCATCGGCAACCCCGACGGCCTCACCGGCACCGTCACCTCCGGCATCATCAGCGCCGAGAACCGCGACGTCACCGTCCAGCTCGACGAGGGCAGCACCAGCAACAACGGCGGCTTCGGCCTCCCCTTCCTGCCCGGACTGCGCGGCACCGCCCCGCAGTCCAACAACGGCAGCACCACCACCTACAAGGCCTTCCAGACCGACGCCGCGCTCAACCCCGGCAACTCCGGCGGCCCGCTGATCAACGCCAACGGCCAGGTCATCGCCATCAACTCGGCGATGTACGCGCCCGGCGCCTCCGGCTCCTCCGGCAGCAGCTCGGCCGGCAGCGTCGGCCTCGGCTTCGCCATCCCGATCAACGACATCAAGCAGGTCCTGCCGAAACTCGAAGCCGGCCAGAACCTGTGACCAGCAGCCCCTGAGACGGACAATTGCTCCCAGCAGGCCCTCCACCCGACGAGAAAGGGCGCCCGCCCATGATCCCGTCCGCCGACGACCGCACCACCGCCGAGGCCGGCCACCCCTCCGCCCGGCTCCTGGTGGTCGACGACGAACCCGCCCTCCGGGACGCCCTGGAGAGCAGTCTCGCCTTCGAGGGGTACGAGGTCGCCACCGCCACCGACGGCTACGAAGCCCTGGAGTCCGTCGAACGCGACCGGCCCGACCTCGTCCTGCTGGACATCATGATGCCCCGGATGGACGGCCTCACCGCCGTCCGCCGGATGCGCTCGCGCGGCGACACCGTCCCGGTGCTGATGCTGACCGCCCGCGACGCCGTCGGCGACCGCGTCACCGGCCTCGACGTCGGCGCCGACGACTACCTCGCCAAGCCCTTCGAACTCGACGAACTGCTCGCCCGCGTCCGCGCCCTGCTGCGCCGCAACGCCCTCGCCGCCGAGGCCGCCGCCCGCGCCGCCGTCGAGGACGAGAGCGAGGTGCTCGCCTTCGCCGACCTGCGGATGAACACCGCCACCCGCGAGGTCACCCGGGCCGGCAAGCCGATCGAGCTCACCCGCACCGAGTTCATGCTGCTGGAGATGTTCCTCGCCCACCCCCGCCAGGTCCTCACCCGCGAACAGATCCTCAAGGCGGTCTGGGGCTTCGACTTCGAGCCCTCCTCCAACTCCCTGGACGTGTACGTGATGTACCTGCGCCGCAAGACCGAGCAGGGCGGCACGCCCCGACTGATCCAGACCGTACGCGGCGTCGGCTACGCCCTGCGCCCGGCAGCCGGCACCGGCGCGTGAGCAGCATTCCGCCCCCTCCGCTGGCCCCGCCCCGCGCGCCCGGGCGCCGGCAGCGCCTCCTGCACTGGTTCCGCTCCCGCTCGCTCCGCAGCCGCCTCACCTTCCTGAGCGCGGCGGCGGTGGCGGTGGCGATCGCGCTGTCGGCGCTGGCGTGCTGGTTCATCGTGGAGAAGCAGCTCTACAACCAGGTCCGGACGGACCTGCTCAATACCGAGCCCGAGCCCCTGCACGGCAGCAACCCGCCTTGTGGTGACACCCCCCAGGAAGCACTCGCGTTCTCCCTGGCCAACCCCCGGAGCAGCCGCCCCCCGGCGGACCTGGGCAACCCGCCGCTGCGGGACACCCAGAACGTCTCCTCCGACCTGTCCCGCGTCTGCCTGCCGTTGGGCGCGAAGCGGGCGATCGTCATCCAGCACGACGATGCCAAGGTCTTCGGCCTCAAGAAGGGCCAGTCGCTCGTCCGCAACGGGCAGTACACGAACGGCTCGCCCGCCATGGTCCGCCTGGCCTGGTACCCGAACGCCACTCCGGGACTCCCGCCGGTCCTGGTCATGGTCGCCGCGCCGACCCAGCCCGTCGAGGACTCCCTCAGCGGCCTCGCCATCCTGCTCGGCTCGGTCTCCGTCGGCGGCATCCTGCTCGCCGCCCTCGCCGGCCGTCTGGTCGCCCGCTCCGCCCTCAAGCCGGTCGACCAGCTCACCGACGCCGTCGAGCACATCGCCCGGACCGAGGAGGTCGGCACCACCATCCCCGTGCACGGGGACGACGAGATCGCCCGCCTCTCCACCTCCTTCAACTCCATGAGCACCGCCCTCGCCAACTCCCGCGAGCGGCAGACCCGGCTGATCGCCGACGCCGGGCACGAGCTCCGCACTCCCCTGACCTCCCTGCGCACCAACGTCGACCTGCTGATCCGCAGCAACGACACCGGCCGCCCGCTGCCCGCCGCGACCAAGACCAAGCTGCTCGGCAACATGAAGGCGCAGATGCAGGAACTCACCGTCCTGATCGGCGACCTGCTCCAGCTCTCCCGCCCGGACACCCCGAAGAGCGGCCCCGCCCCCACCGTGGTGGCCCTGCACGAGATCGCCGGACGAGCCGTCGAGCGGGCCGAGCTGCGCGGCCCGGGGCTGGTCTTCGAGACGGACACCGAGCCCTGGTACGTACACGGCGACGCGGTGGGGCTGGAACGGGCCGTGATCAACCTGCTGGACAACGCGGTCAAGTACAGCCCGCCCGGCGGCACCATCGAGATCCGGCTGCACCAGGGCGTGTTGACCGTCCGCGACCACGGACCCGGCATTCCGCCGGACGAGCTCCAGTACGTCTTCGACCGGTTCTGGCGCTCGCCGTCCTCGCGCCAGCTGCCCGGCTCCGGGCTCGGGCTGTCGATCGTCGCACAGAGCGTCCGGGAGGCCGGCGGCGAGGTCACCCTCGGACCGGCCGCCGACGGCGGTCCGGGCGCGCTGGCCACCGTCCGGCTGCCCGGCGGCCCCGCCCCGGAATGACGGAAGGGCGGGTGGGACGCCCCGACAGCGCCCCACCCGCCCTTCCGCAGGGGGTGTCCTGCAAGATCTCCGCCAGGTCCGACAGGACCCGCAGGACACGCCCCCGAGGCCGGCTCACGGTCAGTCGATGTCGCTGCCCGGGCCGATGATCTTGATGCGGTCCTGCGCCGGGGCCTGGAGCGGCGAGCCCGCCGTGCTGTGGGCACCCAGGTAGGCGACGAAGACGTCCAGGTCCGAGGCACCGACCAGCTTGTCGGTACCGGCCGCGAAGGCCGGGAAGCCGTCACCGCCGCCGGCCAGGAACTCGTTGGCCGCGACCCGGTACTTGGCGGCCGGGTCGACCGGGGCGCCGTTCAGCCGGACCGAGTCCAGGACCACCCGGTCCGCACCGGTCTTGCGCATGTCCAGGGTGTAGTGCAGGTTCGAGGACACCTGGAGGATCTTCGGCGCGGCGGCGTTGGAGCCGCTCACCTGCTGCTGGAGCAGCTGGATCAGCTGGGCGCCGGTCAGCGTCTTGACCTGCATCATGTTGGTGAACGGCTGGACGGTAAACGCCTCGCCGTAGGTCACCACGCCGTCGCCCTCGCCACCCGAGGCCTTGTAGACCAGGTCGGAACGGATGCCGCCGGGGTTCATGAAGGCGACCTGCGCGCCGCCCTTGTCGGCCGGGGCCAGCCCGGCGAGCTGCGCGTCGGCGATCAGGTCACCGAGCGGCTTCTCCGGGTCGCTGTTGCCGCGGCCGTTGATGTCCGAGGCGATGTAGCCGATCGGGCGGTTGGCGATCGGGGCGGCCAGCTTGGAGTAGTGGTCGACCAGCGCCGTCATGTCGGGCGCCTTCTCGACCGTGCGGCGCACCACGTGGTTCTCGGCCTTGACCGAGGGACGCACGATCTCACCGGTGGTCTTGTCCAGCTTCATGTCGATCTCGGTGAAGAGCCGGCCGAAGGAGGCGGCACTGGTCACCGAACGCGGGACGCCGTTGGGGTCGGGGATGCTGCAGGCGTAGGCGTTGTGGGTGTGGCCGGTGACGATGGCGCCGACCGACGGGTCGATCTTCTTCGCGATGTCGACGATCGGGCCGGAGATGCCCTGCCCGGCCGCGCCGCAGTCGTAGTTGTAGACGCTGCTGGCCGGGAAGCCGCCCTCGTGGATCAGCGCGACGATCGAGTTGACGCCCTTGGCCTTGAGCTCGGCGGCGTACTTGTTGATCGTGGTGACCTCGTTGGCGAACTTCAGGCCCTTGACGCCCTCGGCGGTCACGATGTTCGGCGTGCCCTCCAGGGTGACGCCGATGAAGCCGACCTTCACGCCCTGGGACTTGGTCACCCAGTACGGCGCCAGCAGCGGCTTGCCGGTCTTCTCGTCGATGGCGTTGGCCGACAGGTAGTTGAAGTTGGCGCCCTTGAAGGTGCGGCCGGCCTCGTAGCAGCCGTCGGTCGGGTGGCAGCCGCCCTCCTGCATGCGCAGCAGCTCCTGCGCACCCTCGTCGAACTCGTGGTTGCCCACGGAGGTGACGTCCAGGCCGAGCTTGTCCATCGCCTCGATGGTCGGCTCGTCGTGGAAGAGCGCCGAGGTGAGCGGGCTGGCGCCGATGATGTCGCCGGCCGCGACGGTGATCGAGTCGTCGGCCGGGACGCGCGCCTTGCGCAGCTCGGTGGCCAGGTACTCGATGCCGCCGGCCGGGGTGGCGACCTCCTTGCCGGTGGCCGGGTCGATCTCCTTGATCGTGCCGGAGGAGCCGGCCGGGGGCTCCAGGTTGCCGTGGAAGTCGTTGATCGCCAGCAGCTGGAGGTTGACGGTCTTGTGGCGCTTGGCGTCGGCGGCCTGGGCGGCCGTCGGCACGACCACCGTGCCGAACAGACCTGCGGCGGCGACGACGGCGAGCGCCGTCCGTCGGGATCTGACGGTGAGCATGAAGGGTTCCCCTGCACCTTGGAGGAGCACCGGCTGAGAACAGCATCGGCGTTCGGGCATGTGTTGCGACTGCGAAGCCTAGGGTCAACGCGCGTAGCTGTCAGGACGTCGAACGTAACGAGAGGATTACCTGCTGACGAACCATCGCCGTCCGCCGGGTGCGGAGCCCGTGGAGAGGACTTCCTCAGACCCCGGGCTCGGCCGCCAACTGCCTCTCCGCACGTACCCGTTCGGCCACCGCATCCTCGGTCATCGCGCGGTCGGTGTAGACCAGTGGACGCTCGACCTCGGTGACGATGTGCTTGACCACCTGGACGTTGCCGTTGACGTCCCAGACCGCGATGCCCGGCGACAGGGTCGGGATGATCTCCACCGCCCAGCGCGGCAGGCCCAGCACCCGGCCGGTGGCCCGCGCCTCCTCGGCCTTCTGCATGTAGATCGTCCGGGTGGAGGCCATCTTCAGGATCGCCGAGGCCTCCTTGGCCGCCGCGCCGTCCACCACGTCGGACAGGTGGTGCACCACCGCGACGAAGGACAGACCGAGCCGACGGCCGAACTTCAGCAGCCGCTGGAACAGTTGTGCCACGAACGGACTGTTGATGATGTGCCAGGCCTCCTCGACCAGGAAGATGCGCTTCTTCCGGTCCGGACGGATCCAGGTGTGCTCCAGCCACACCCCGACGATCGCCATCAGGATCGGCATCGCGATCGAGTTGCGGTCGATGTGCGAGAGGTCGAAGACGATCAGCGGCGCGTCCAGGTCGATGCCCTCGGTGGTCGACCCGTCGAACATGCCGCGCAGGTCGCCGTCGACCAGCCGGTCCAGCACCAGCGCCACGTCCAGACCCCAGGACTGCACCTCGTCCACCGCCACGCCCAGCGACTCCACCGAGGACAGGTCGGGGTTGCGCAGGGTGTCGATGATGTCGTCCAGCACCGGCTGACGGTCCTTCACCGTGGCCACCACGTGGGCGTGCGCGGCCTTCAGCGCGAAACCGGCCCGCTCCTCCAGCCCGCGCCCCATCGCCACCTCGACGATGGTGCGCAGCAGCGACAACTGGCCGGTCTGGGTGATCGCCGGGTCCAGCGGGTTGAGCTTCACCCCGCCGTCCCGGGCCGCCATCGGGTCCAGCCGGATCGGCTTTATGCCCAGCGCGTCGGCGATCAGGTTCCACTCGCCCACGCCGTCCTCGCCCTGCGCGTCCAGCACCACGACCTGGCGGTCGCGGAACCTCAGCTGCCGCAGCACGTACGTCTTCTCCAGCGCCGACTTGCCGTTGCCGGACTCGCCGAGCACCAGCCAGTGCGGGGCGGGCAGCTGCTGCCCGTACAGCTGGAAGGGGTCGTACACGTACCCCTTGCCGCTGTACACCTCACGGCCGATGATCACGCCGGAGTCGCCCAGCCCCGGCGCGGCGGTGGGCAGGTAGACGGCCTGCGCCTGACCGGTGGAGGTGCGCACCGGCAGGCGGGTGGTCTCCACCTTGCCGAACATCAGGCTGGTGAACGCCTCGGTGAGGTTGCCGAGCGCCATGGGCGGCCTCCTGACGGGTCAGCGGTGGACGGGGACGGGCGTACGGGCGCAAGGCCGTACGGTGTGCTCAGCGGCGGATACCGGTGGCGAACGGGAGGGTGTTGACGAAGGCCCGGTGGTGCTCGCGGTCGCACCACTCCAGCTTGAGGTAGCTCTTGCCGGCCGAGGCCCGGATGGTCCGCTTGTCACGGGCCAGTGCGTCGGGGTTGCGCGAGGAGACCGTGATGTAGCCGACCAGGTTCACCCCGGCCGCGCCGGACGCCAGGTCGTCGCCGCGCTGGTCCACCCGGCCGGTGTGGGCCAGGTCGCGCGGGTCGACCGTCCGGTTCATCTTGGCCGCGCGGCTGGCCTCGGCCTCGTCGTTGGTCTTCTCGGTCAGCATCCGCTCGATCGCGACGTCGGTGGGCTCCAGGTCCATCGTCACCGCGACCGTCCGGATCACGTCCGGGGTGTGCACCAGCAGCGGCGCCAGGAAGTTGACGCCCACCGGGGTGAGCGGCCACTCCTTGATCCACGCGGTGGCGTGGCACCACGGCTCCCGGGTCGCCGACTCACGGGTCTTCGCCTGCAGGTACTGTTGGTGGGTCGCGTCCAGCTCGGCCGGCCAGGCGTTGCGCCGGGACATCGCCTGGATGTGGTCGATCGGGTGGTCCGGGTCGTACATCGAGTGCAGCAGCGAGGAGAGCCGGGCCTGGCCCAGCGGCTGGCGCACCCGGATGTCCGCCTCGGCCAGCCGGGCGCAGATGTCGGTCAGCTCGCGCGCCATCACGGCCGCCAGCCCCTCGTCGTCCCGCGCCCGCCGCCCGGTGGCCGTGCGGCCCATCGCGTGCGCCTCGGCGGCCAGGTCGCGGGTGTAGTGCATGCACGCCACCAGGTACGCCCGGTGCTGCTCCGAGGAGGTCGACACCATCGACTGCAGCTGGTCGTACGAGTCCTGCAGCCAGTGCGGCGCGGACGAGTCACCGCGCCGCTCGACGTCCTTGGCGTGCGCGTCCGGGTCGGCCGGCAGGGTCCGGGCCAGGATCTGCAGCCGGGTCACGAAGCCGTCCCCGTTGGCGACGTGCTTCAGCAGCGTCCCGAACCGGTCGACCAGGGCCTCCTGGTCCTCCGAGTCGCGCAGGCCGACGCCCGGGCCCTCGATCTCGATCGCGGCCGTCACCGTGCGCCGCTCCAGGTGCATCAGCACCCCGACCTCGTCCGGCCCGAACGGCGCCGTCAGCCAGCGCAACCGCCCCACCCCGGGCGGCGGGCCGACCTCCACCTCCCGGCCGTCCAGCCGGGTGCCGGCGTCCATCACGTCCGAGCGCCACACCGCCCGCCCGCTGCGGACCGTCCGGCGGTAGGTGCGGCTGATCTCCACCCACTTGTAGAACGTCCGCTTGCGGTACGGCACGTACACCGCCGCGATGGCGAGCGCCGGCAGGCCGACCAGACCGCCGATCCGCAGCGGCAGAATCGGCATCAGCAGGCCCCAGAGCATGCCGAGGAAGGCCCCGAGGATGATCAGCATGATCTCGCCGGACTCCCGGTTCCGGCCGATCGGCGCGTTCGGGCGGGCCTTGCCGATCAGGTAGGTGCGGCGCTGGTGCACGTACGGCTGGGCGTACTGGGCACCGTACTGGCCGAGCGGTTCGCTGCTCACTTACCCGTCACCCTCCCTTCGCTGGATTGCTTTCGCGGATCGGAACCGGGGCCTGCGGCGGCCCGCCCTGGGGCGGTGGCGCCGGCGTCCGGCCCGCGTGGGCGGCGATGCCCGGCGCGACCGAACCGCCACCGGCACCCCCACCACCCGTGCCGCCCGCCTGCGGACCGCGGTCGCCGTGGGTGGTGATGCCCTGCTTCATCAGGTTCGCGGTGCCGTTGATCATCGCCGAACCGGCCTGGACGGCGTTGGCCCGGGCCCCACGCACGTTCAGCAACTCGTCGCCGAAGCCCGGCACGAAGCGGTAGACAGCGGCGCTCGCGAAGATCGACAGGAACAGGATCGCCAGCCCGGACAACACCCGGGCGAAGTCGTCGTCAGCTCCGGCCCCGGTCGCCACCGCGCCCGCCAGGCCCAGGATGACCACGATGATCGGCTTCGCCAGGTCCACCGCCAGCATCACCCCCGCCCAACGCCGCACGTGCTTCCACAGCTGCCGGTCCACCAGTCCCGCGTACACCGCCGTACCCAGCAGCGCGCCGACGTACAGCATCGCCGCCCGGATCAGCAGCTCGATCCAGAGCACCGCCGCCGCCAGCACCGCGACCAGCGACACGATCACCAGGATCAGCGGACCGCCGCCCACATTGCCCTTCTCCAGCGTGTCGGCGAACCCTCCCAGGTACGACCCGGTGTCCGTCTTCGTCCCGACCGCGATCGCCTTGGTCAGCCCGTCCGTCACGCTCACCACGGTGTACAGGATCAGCGGCGTGAACGCGGACGCCACCACCGTCAGCCACAGGAAGCCGACCGCCTCCGAGAACGCCGTCGTCAGCGGCGCCCCCCGCACCGCCCGCTTCGTCACCGCCAGCAGCCACAGCACCAGCGTGATCACCGTCGACACGGCGAACACCACGGCGTACTGCTGCAGGAACGACGCATTGGTGAAGTCCACCTGCGTCGTCCCGTCGATCGCCCCCGACAGATTCCGCACCACCCACGCCGCGGCCTGCGCGCAGCTCTTGGCCAACGACCCGAGGGGGTCGGTCACGGTCCCGACGGTGCTACTCCCGGGGAGGGAGCCACCACCAGGCGGAGCACAGTAGACGTCATTGCCAGGAAGCGGGACGCCGGGGCAACTCGTGTTGGTCGCACCTGAGCTCGGGGTGGGCGAGGGCTCCGCCAGCGCGCGATGGGCCGTTGCCACGACCGAGAGGGCGCCGAACAGCGCGACCCCCGTCACCCGGCCCATGGTCCGCCGGACGACGCCCGAATTACCGTCAGCGGGCATAGTGGAAGCCTCCGAACTGCTCGACGGCACCAGTGATCTCCTCGGCGGTCGCGGCCTGCTGATCCGGCGGAATCGGGGCCGGTCCCGCTGCACGGCTGTAGTCGCTGAGCTTCCAGTCCGTCCCGGTCCACCGCAGGCTGAGACTGAGTGTGAACCATTCCTCGGAAACCGGCTTGGTTGAGTGCTCACCGGCCAGCCCGAACAGGCCCGTACACCAGACGTTAACCTTGACGCTGTCCTCGGTATAGCCGCTGCTCTTGGCCCCGACCGGGATCGTCCGGCTGACGAAGGTCAGACCCTTCGGTGGCCGCCCCTGCGTGTCGACCCCGAACCTGGCCGCCGTCTCGGGCGAGAAGCCCTGGTCCAGCCGGCTCTGGAGCCCCGCCAGTGCGCCCGGATCGGCGATGGTGGCGACGATGCCGTGCCGGCTGTCGGTGCGGAACATGTCCGCGGAACCGATCGCCACCGCGTAGTTGGTGGCGGCCGACTGGGCGCCCGGCTCGCTGTGCGGGTAGCCGGTCGGGATGCCGTTGACGGTGGTGCCGGCGGGCTGGTCACCGCTGGGGGCGGGGCCGGTGCCGGAGGTGCCGTCGCCGCTTCCGGCGCCGGGCATGACGCGGTTGGCGATGGCGATGGCCACCACGAGCAGGGTGACGACGGCCAAGACGGCCAGCAGGGCGCGCAGTGGACGGGACTGACCGTGGTTCGGCTGGGCGGAGGACTGTTCGCCGACCGGCAGGCGCGTACGGGTGCGCGGCTGGTCGTCGGACAACGGCACGGCGGCCCTCCTGGTGCGGGGAGCCGGGGCGGCTCCGGGGGCCCTCCGCCCGGGGGCGGGCGCGGACGGAGGGTGGGAACGGGGGTGGACTCCTGGCGGGCCGACTGCCGGAGGGGGTCCGGACGAGGACCCGGTCTCAGGCAGGTCGGACTACTGCTGTCCGATCGTCAGATCGCCATGCCGTAGACAATGGTGAACAGAGTGCCGAGTGATCCGATGATGAACACGCCGGTCAGTCCGGCGACGATCAGCCCCTTGCCCTGTTCGGCGCCGAAACTGTCGCGCATCGCGGTCGCGCCGATCCGCTGCTTGGCCGCACCCCAGACCGCGAGCCCGAGGCAGATGAGGATGGCCACGGCCATGATGACCTCGACCATCACCCGCGCCTCCGACCCGAGGCTCGCGAACGGCCCCCAGTCCGGGGCGATTCCGCCGATGATGGTGTCGATGTTCGGCTTCTTGGGGGGGTCTTCGGCCAGGTGGCCGACCGCATTCGTGTGCACGCTGCTCAGGTTCATTTCCATCTCACCGCCCGATCAGGCAAATTCAAGGGCCCGGACCCGGCCCGCGCGAAGGGTCAGTGCCTATTCTTGGCCAGATCTGATGTCGACTTGGCTACTTCTCGCGTATTGGTCGTGAGGCATCGGACACGTACGCGAGGATGTACACCGCACGAAGGATAGCGCTCACTGTTCGTATCTCTGATGATTGCGGTGAGCAACGCCTTCCGGGACACTTCGACTGACGATTCGTCGGGATGGTGCTGATGGTACTCCGGAAGGCCGGTACGGCCGCCGCCGCTGCGGGAGTTGTTGCGTTCGGGTTCATCGGGTTGGTGACGATGGGGACTTATGCGGCAAGTGGGACGCCGCAGCAGTCGGCGAATCGTTCCGCCCTCTCTCCCGGAACGGTCCCCGCGGCCTACCAGGATCCGATCCAGAAGTGGGGCTCACTCTGCCCCGAGATCTCCCCGCCGATGCTCGCGGCACAGCTGTACCAGGAGAGCGGTTTCGATCCCAAGGCGCGCTCCGGGGTCGGGGCGCAGGGAATGGCGCAGTTCATGCCGGGCACCTGGACCTCGTACGCCACCGACGGCAACGGGGACGGCAGGGCGGACGTCTGGGACCCGCTGGACGCGATCGCCTCGGCGGCGACCTACGACTGCGCGATCGCCAAACGGGTCGCGAAGATCCCGGGCGACCCGCAGGCCAACCTGCTGGCCGCCTACAACGCCGGCGAGGGTGCGGTGGAGCAGTACCACGGGGTGCCGCCGTACAAGGAGACCCAGGGCTACGTGCGGAACATCCAGGCGATGGCCCGCAGCTTCACCGCGCCGGCCTCGCCGACCGCGCCGCTGGAGGTGTCTCCGCAGTCGTCGGCCGCGATCTACTTCGCGCAGACCAAGCTCGGCACCCCGTACCTGTGGGGCGGTGAGGGCCTGCCCTCGCAGAACGGGCGGTTCGACTGCTCGGGCCTGACCCAGGCCGCGTTCGCCAGCGTGGGCATCACCCTGCCCCGGGTGGCCAACGACCAGTGGTACGCCGGGCCGCACCCGTCGCGCGATCAGCTACGGCCGGGCGACCTGGTGTTCTGGGCGACGGACCTGAGCGATCCGCGGAGCATCCACCACGTCGGGATCTACGTCGGCGGCGGCTACATGATCAACGCGCCGCACACCGGCGCGGTGATCCGCTACGACAAGATCGACACCAGGGAGTACATCGGCGCCACCCGGGTCACCTCGGACGGCGCCCAGGCCCTGCCGACCCGCAACAACGACGGCTCGGTCAACGCCCCGAGCCGTCCGGGCGGGGCGGAGCCCACCGCCCCCGCGGGGAGCCAGGGCGGCACCCAGGGCGGCGCGCCGGGCAGCGCCCCGGCGACCCCCGGCCGGTCCGCGACCGCCGCCCCGCCCGCCCAGGCCGGCCCGAGCCCCACCGGGGCGGGACGGTAGGGCCCGGTGGGGCCGGGACGACCGGGACCTGTGTGCGCACTGTGGACGCTGAGTCAAGTTTCGATAACCGCGCGTTTCCGTGGAACGCTGTGCCTCGGAAATGACGTTTCTTCCGGTGGCCTCCCGTCAGCTTCCCGCACGGAACGGCCCCCGGCCATGACGATCAGATGCAGCGGACCAGAAGGAGGTGCGGCGTGTCGACGCCGCTTGCCGACACGACCAACCCCGACCTCGACCTGCTCTACGCCGTCAACGGCCTGGCCAAGCGCGCCCCGCAGTGGCTGGATCACCTGGTCTCGTGGATCGGCGAGTACGGCATCCTGATCGGTCTGGCGATGCTCGGCCTGGTGGCCTGGCTCCAGGCCAGACGTCGTCCGGACGCGCCGGTGGCGATGGCCGGGCTGCTCTGGGTGCCGCTCTCGGTGGCCGTCGCCGAGCTGGCCAACCTGCCGATCGCCGCGATCGTGAACCGCCCGCGCCCCTTCGTCGACCATCCCGGGCTGCTGGTGCTGGTGGACGGCAAGGCCGGCACCCACTCCTTCGTCAGCGACCACTCGACCATGACCATGGGCGTCGCGGTGGCACTGTTCCTGGTGAACCGCAGGCTGGGCTGGATCGCCGGCGGGCTGGCGCTCCTCCAGGGCTTCTGCCGGATGTTCATGGGCGTCCACTACCCGACCGACGTGATCGGCGGATTCGCGCTCGCCGTCGCCGTGGTGCTGCTGCTGGCGCCGATCGCGATGGCCGTGCTGGTGCCGTTCTGCCATGCGCTGAGCCGGACGGCGGCCGCCCCGCTGATCCGGGCATCCGAACGCGGCGGCGCGGCCCGCGCCGGGGCCGGGGCCGGGGCCGGTCCGCGCGGCCGTCGGCGCGGACGCGGGGCGGTGCGGGCCGGGGAGCAGCCGCCGGAGTCCGACCTCGCGGCCTGACCCCTCCCGCGGGGCCCTGCCGAGGATCCCGGGGCCCGAGGGGATCAGTCCGGCTCGGCGCCGCTCGCGGCGATGTGGTCGGCGCCCTCACGACGGGCCAGTTCGCGCGAACGGCGGGCCGGGGAGTACCAGCCGCAGCTGCAGGTCGCGAAGATGAAGGAGCCGCGCTCGCTGATCACGAGGCGGTGCTCAGGCATCCGGGTGGTGCCGGGTGCGACCGGCAGCTCACTGTGCACGTGGTTCACCGTAACGCGCCGGACGCCCCCTGCGCGACGCTCCCCGGGCGCCGGCCCCGTAACCCTTTGCACCCCAACTCGTTTGCCTGGAAAGAGCTATGCCCACCCGGCGGTGTCCGGCGGGGCAGTCGGGCCCGAGGGGGTTGTCGCGAGGATGAAGATGACCGACCAGCAGTGCACCGGACGGCCGGCACGCCGTCCGGGTCCGCACCTGCGCTCGGCGGCCGGGGCCGCCCTGATCGCCGCCGCCCTGGCGGTGGGGGCCGCCGGCTGCGGCGGCGGCTCCGTCAGCGGCTCCTCCGACCAGCAGTCGGGCACCCCCGACCGGCTCGCCGCGGACCCGCTGACGGCGGTGCGCAACGCCGCCGACATCACCGGCCGCACCGGCTCCGCGCACACCGCGACCGATCTGGTCACCGAGTCCGCCGACAAGAAGGCCTCGTTCAACGGCACCGGCGGCTACGACTACGTCAAGCGGATCGGCCGGCTGGAGGTCCAGGTGCCTCCGGGCGCGGCGACCACCGGGAAGATCGTCGAGGTGGTCCTGCCGGGCACCGTCTACCTCCAGAACAGCGGCGCCAAGGTCCCCGAGGGCAAGTGGGTCAAGCTGGACGTTCGCCAGCTGCCGGACGGCAACCTGGTCAGCAGCGGCGCCACCGACCCGGCCTCGGCGGCGGGGGCGCTGCGCGGGGCACAGAAGGCGGAGGCGGTGGGCACCGAGACCGTCGACGGGGTCGCGTTGCACCACTACCGGGGCACCCTGGACCTGGCGAAGGCGGCCGAAGCGACCGGCGGCCGGGGCGGGGACGGCCTGCGGATGGGCGCGCAGACCTTCACCGTCAAGGAGGTCCCGTACGACGCCTGGCTGGACGACCAGGGCCGGCTGCGCAAGGTGGTCGAGGTGTTCACCTTCGCCGGGGTGGCCGGGTCGAAGGAGCCCAAGGACCAGGTGAAGGTGACCTCGACGACCTCGCTGAGGGACTTCGGCAAGCCGGTGGAGGCGGCCGAGCCCTCGGCCTCGGACATCTACCAGATGAAGCCCACGGAGAGCCCGAAGTAGGGCGGGTCCGACACCGCCCTGGCCCACCGGGGCAGCGCTCCGGCGCCGGGGCGAAACGGGGTGCCGCCGGAGCGGGTGGCCGTCCGGGGAGCGACGGCCACCCGTTTCGGCGGCGCCGAGATGGCCCGTCCGTGCCATGTGGACGGGCCCCGAAGTGCCTAGGCTGGACTCCGGGTGGCTGCCGCCCGGGCTGGCGAGGCACTGAAGGGGTGGTGCAGGTGGTGTCGTCCACGGGCGGCCGCAGCGGCGGCCACGACGACGCGGCCCTCGACGAGATCGATCTGGCCGGCGAGCTGATGATCGCCGCGACGGCCAGCTCCGGCGACCGGCTGCCGACCGAGCGGATCGACGAGGTGCTGCTGGACCGGGCCGAACCCGGGCAGGCCGACCGGGAGGCCGACGGCTAGCGGGCGCCGGGCGGCCGGTGGCTCAGCTGCGCAGCAGGCGGCTGATCGCGGCGGTGGCCTCCGCCACCTTGGCGTCCAGCTCGGTGCCGCCCTCCTCGGCGGCCGCGGCGACGCAGTGCCGGAGGTGCTCCTCCAGCAGGGAGAGCGCGAAGGACTGCAGCGCCTTGGTGCTGGCCGAGACCTGGGTGAGCACGTCGATGCAGTAGACGTCCTCGTCGACCATGCGCTGGAGGCCGCGGATCTGGCCCTCGATCCGGCGCAGCCGCTTGAGGTGGGCGTCCTTCTGCGCGCTGTAGCCGTGCGGACCGTGCCCGCCGTGGTGTCCCTCCGCGGCGGCGGGGCCGGCCTGCGGGTCGGCCTCCTGCGCGTGCTCCGGCTCGGTGCGCGCTTGCGTCGTGGTCATCGGCCCCGCCTTCGTCTCAGTGCCTGGTGGCTGCGTCGGCCACCAGTGTCCAACACCGGGGCCCCGCGTGGTGTTCCGACGGCCGAGGCGGCATGTGCCGGGGCGGCCCGGGAGGGGTGCCCCGGCGGTTCACCCGTCTGAGCGGTGCCCCGGTCTTCCGTACGCACGACGGGGACAATCCCGGCGAGGTTCCGTCAGACTGAGGGCTCAGCGCCCGCCTCGCCTCGCTCCGCAGACCCTTCGCCCAGAGCGCTCCTCCTCCTGGTTCGCTCTCCCCGGCCTCCGGCCGGGGGTACCCCCATCGCTCGCTCAGTTCCACACGTGGTGGTGCGGCCCGGATCAGCCGGTGCGGCAGCCGAACGGAAGGGGAGGTTCCGACTCCTTCTCCGACACCCCGTTTGCGTGATTGCGCTTGGTTGCACCTAGCATCGTTCAGTCCCTACCCCGCACATCGGAGATTTCCGTGCGTTTTAGCCTGACCCCGAAGGAGACGAGCTTCTACGACATGTTCGCCGCCGCGGCGGAGAACCTCGTCGTCGGATCGAAGCTCCTTTTGGAGCTGCTGGGATCAGACGTGTCGGCCCGTGCGGAGATCGTCGAGCGCATGCGCGCCGCCGAACACGCCGGGGACGACACCACCCATGCCGTCTTCCACCAGCTGAACTCGTCCTTCATCACGCCCTTCGACCGCGAGGACATCTACAGCCTGGCCTCGTCGCTGGACGACATCATGGACTTCATGGAGGAGGCCGTCGACCTGGTCGTCCTCTACGACATCCAGACCCTGCCGAAGGGCATCGAGCAGCAGATCGAGGTACTGGCGCGCGCCGCGGAACTCACCGCCGAGGCGATGCCGAACCTGCGCAGCATGTCCAACCTCACCGAGTACTGGATCGAGGTCAACCGGCTGGAGAACCAGGCCGACCAGATCCACCGCAAGCTGCTCGCCCACCTGTTCTCCGGTCAGTACGACGCCATCGAGGTGCTCAAGCTCAAGCAGGTCGTGGACGTCCTTGAGGAGGCGGCGGACGCGTTCGAGCACGTCGCCAACACGGTGGAGACCATCGCCGTCAAGGAGTCCTGACCCCCGTGGACATGGCAGCACTCATCGTCGTCATCGGCGTTGCGTTCTTCTTCACGTACACCAACGGCTTCCACGACTCGGCGAACGCGATCGCGACGTCGGTCTCCACCCGGGCGCTCACCCCCCGGGCGGCGCTGGCGATGGCCGCGGTGATGAACCTGGCCGGAGCGTTCCTCGGCAGCGGCGTGGCGCACACCGTCTCCAAGGGGATCATCGAGACCCCCTCCGGCAGCCAGGGGATGGCGATCCTGTTCGCCGCCCTGGTCGGGGCGATCGCCTGGAACCTGACCACCTGGTACTTCGGCCTGCCGTCCTCCTCCTCGCACGCGCTGTTCGGCGGCATGGTGGGCGCGGCGCTGGCCGGCGGCGTCGACGTGATCTGGAGCGGGGTCCTCGACAAGATCGTCATCCCGATGATCGTCTCGCCGGTGGTCGGCCTGATCGGCGGCTTCCTGGTGATGCTGGCGATCCTGTGGATCTTCCGCCGGGCCAACCCGCACCGGGCCAAGCGCAACTTCCGGGTCGCCCAGACCGCCTCGGCCGCCGCGATGGCCCTGGCGCACGGCCTCCAGGACGCCCAGAAGACCATGGGCATCGTGGTCATGGCACTGACCATCTCCGGCCACCAGTCCGGCAACGGGATCCCGGTCTGGGTGAAGATCTCCTGCGCGACCATGCTCTCGCTGGGCACCTACGCGGGCGGCTGGCGGATCATGCGGACGCTCGGCCGCAAGATCATCGAGCTGGACCCGCCGCAGGGCTTCGCGGCCGAGGCCACCTCCTCGGCGATCATGTACATCACCTCGTTCGTCTTCAAGGCGCCGATCTCCACCACCCACGTGATCACCGCGGCGATCATGGGCGCGGGGGCCACCAAGCGGATCCGCGCGGTGCGCTGGGGCGTCGCGAAGAACATCGTGCTCGGCTGGTTCATCACGATGCCGGCGGCCGCCATCGTCGCAGCGCTGATGTACTGGTTCGTCCACCTGTTCTGGGGCTGACGGCCCCGCAGGACGCACGAACGGGCAGGGCCCGCCCCCACATCTCGGGGGCGGGCCCTTCTCCATGTCCCGCGGCGGCACCGCCATGCAGCACCACGGGACAGCTTGCGGTCCGTCACGGCCCCTGCGCCTCGGCGCCGCCCGTGACGGGTTCCGGTCTAGCCGAAGCGGCCGGAGATGTAGTCCTCGGTCGCCTGGACCGACGGGTTGGAGAAGATCCGCTGGGTGTCGTCCAGCTCGATCAGCTTGCCCGGCTGGCCGACGCCGGCCAGGTTGAAGAAGGCGGTGCGGTCGCTGACGCGGGCCGCCTGCTGCATGTTGTGGGTCACGATGACGATGGTGAACTGCTCCTTCAGCTCGCCGATCAGGTCCTCGATGGCGAGGGTGGAGATCGGGTCGAGCGCGGAGCAGGGCTCGTCCATCAGCAGGACCTGGGGCTCGACCGCGATGGCGCGGGCGATGCACAGGCGCTGCTGCTGACCGCCGGAGAGGCCGGCCCCCGGCTTGTTCAGCCGGTTGTGGACCTCCTTCCAGAGGTTGGCGCCCTTCAGCGAGCGCTCCACCACCTCGTCCAGCACGGACTTCTTCTTCACGCCCGCGAGCCGGAGTCCGGCGACCACGTTGTCGTAGATCGACATGGTCGGGAACGGGTTCGGGCGCTGGAAGACCATGCCGACCGAGCGGCGCACGGCGACCGGGTCGACGTTGGAGGCGTACAGGTTCTCGTCGTCCAGGAGGACCTTGCCCTCGACCCGGGCGCCGGGGATCACCTCGTGCATCCGGTTCAGGGTGCGCAGGAAGGTGGACTTGCCGCAGCCGGAGGGGCCGATGAAGGCGGTCACCGAGCGGGGCTCGATGCTCATCGAGATGTCCTCGATGGCCTTGGTGGTGCCGTAGTAGGCCGACAGTCCGCTGACGTCGATGCGCTTGGCCATGATCGTTGCTTCTCTCGTCTGTCTCGTACGTCAGTCGGTCGCTCAGTGCCCGCCCTTGGGCGAGCGCCAGCGGGCGATGCCCCGGGCGATGAGGTTGAGCCCCATCACGAAGGCGATCAGCACCAGCGCCGCACCCCAGGCACGGGCGTAGCCGTAGTCGTTGTTGACCTGCGAGTACTGCTGCCAGATGTACATCGGCAGGGACTGCTGCGGTCCGTCGAACGGGTTGCTGTTGATGTAGTCGGCGCCGAACACCAGCATCATCACCGGGGCGGTCTCGCCCGTGATGCGGGCGACCGCGAGCATCACACCGGTGGTGATGCCGCCGATCGCGGTGGGGAGGACGATCCGCAGGATGGTCTTCCACTTCGGCACGCCGAGCGCGTACGAGGCCTCGCGCAGCTCGTTCGGGACGAGCTTCAACATCTCCTCGGTGGACCGGACCACGACCGGCATCATCAGGATCGCCAGCGCGAGGCTGCCCGAGAAGCCGGAGTAGCTGAAGCCCAGGGCGAGGTTCCAGAGCGAGAGGATGAACAGACCGGCGACGATCGACGGGATGCCCGTCATGACGTCGACGAAGAAGGTGACCGCCTTGGCGAGCTTGCCGCGGCCGTACTCGACCAGGTAGACGGCGGTCAGCAGACCGATCGGGGCGGCCATCGCGGTGGCCAGGGCGACCTGCTCCAGGGTGCCGATCAGCGCGTGGTAGATGCCGCCGCCGGGCCCGGACTGGATCACGCCCTTCATGGAGTGGCTCAGGAAGAACCCGTTGACCACCTCGCTGCCCTGCTGGACGGTGTAGACCGTCAGGGCGACCAGCGGGACGACGGCCAGGATGAAGGCGACCCAGACCACCGAGGTGGCGAGCCGGTCCTTGGCCTGCCGGCGGCCCTCGACCCGGGCCGAGAGGACGTAACTGATCAGGACGAAGAGCAGGGCCGAGATCAGGCCCCACTGGAGGTGGCTGGCCGGCCCGCCGACCGCGCCGATCCCGCAGCCGAGGGCGATCGAGCCGAGGGCGACGACGGCCGGGGCCCACTTGGGCAGTCGGTTGGCGGTCAGCGGACGGGCGACGGGCCGGGCGTCCTCGACGACGACGGTGGCGGTCATGCGTTGGCCCCCGAGTACTCCTTGCGGCGGGCGATGATCAGTCGCGCGGCACCGTTCACCAGCAGGGTGATGACGAACAGGACGAGGCCGGAGGCCATCAGGGCGTTGCGGCCGTTGTCACCGGCCTCGGCGAACTTCAGCGCGATGTTCTGCGCGAAGGTGCCGCCGCCGGCGTCCAGGATGTGCAGCGACAGGACGTTGCTGGCGGACAGCACCACCGCGACCGCGATGGTCTCGCCGAGCGCACGGCCGAGGCCGAGCATCGAGGCCGAGATGATGCCGGGGCGGCCGAACGGCAGCACCGCGGTGCGGATCATCTCCCAGCGGGTCGCGCCGAGCGCGAGCGCCGCCTCCTCGTGCATCCGCGGCACCTGGCGGAACACCTCGCGGGAGACCGCGGTGATGATCGGCAGGACCATGATCGCCAGCAGGATGCCGACGGTGAACAGGTTGCGCGGGGTGCCGGTCCTGGTCTGGTCGAAGATGTACGTCCAGCCCATGTACTCGTTGAGCCAGCTGGTCAGGCCGTCCAGGTGCGGCACGAGGAAGAGTGCGCCCCAGAGGCCGTAGACGATGCTGGGGACGGCGGCGAGCAGGTCGACCAGGTACGCGAACGGCTGGGCGATCCGGCGCGGCGCGTAGTGCGAGATGAACAGCGCGATCCCGATCGCCACCGGGACGGCGATCGCCATCGCGATGACGGCACTGACGATGGTGCCGAAGACCAGGACGGCGATGCCGAAGACGGGCTTCGGGGCGTCCGGCGTCCACTCGAAGCTCGTGAAGAAGTTGCCCTCGTTGGTGCTCAGGGCCAGGACCGACCGCCAGGTCAGGAACGCGGCGATGGCGGCCATGATGACCAGCAGCAGGATGCCCGAGCCCCGGGCGAGGTTCATGAAGATCTTGTCGCCGACGCGGCTGTCGCGCGGTCGGCGTTCCCTGCCTCGCGGGGCGGCAGGGGAGGATGAAGTCATTGGTCTACTCCGGTCTGGTGGTGCCGCCCCGGAAGGGGGACGGCACCATGGCGGCGGTGCCCCGGACGTGGTGCTGGGTGTGGTGCGTTCCGGTGGGGCGGCCCCGGCCCCCCTCGCTCACGGGGCCGCCCCACCGGGGGTCCTGTCGGGTCAGGCCAGGGTGGTGATGACGCCGTTGACCTTGTCGGTCACGGCCTTCGGCAGCGGGACGTAGCCCTTCTCGCCGACGGCCTTCTGGCCCGCGTCGCTGGCCGTGTAGGTCAGGAAGGACTTCAGGGTGTCGAGGGTCTCGGCCTTGTTGCCCTTGTCGCAGACGATCTCGTACGTGATCAGGACCAGCGGGTAGGAGCCCTCTTCCTTGGTCGCGTAGTCGAGCTTCAGCGCGAGGTCACTGCCGGTGCCGGCGGCCTGAGCCTTGGCGATGGTGGTGGCGGCGTTCTCGGCGGTGGCCGCGACCGGCTTGGAGGCGCCCGTGTTGATCTCGGCGCTCTTCAGGCTGTTGGTCTGGGCGTAGGCCAGCTCGACGTAGCTGATCGAGTTCTTGACCTGCTTCACCTGGGCCGAGACACCGGCGCTGCCGTTGGCCGACTGGCCGCCCTTGCCCGCCCAGGCCTTGCCGGCCGGGTAGGACCAGGCGCCGCCGCCGGCGGCGGCGAAGTACTTGGTCAGGTTCTCGGTGGTGCCGGCGTCGTCCGAGCGGTGGAAGGTCTGGATCTCCGCGTCCGGCAGCTTGGCGCCCGGGTTCAGGGCCGCGATCGCCGGGTCGTTCCACTTGGTGATCTGCGAGTCGAAGATCTTGGCGGCGGTCGGGCCGTCCAGGACCAGGTTGTCGACACCGTCGACGTTGTAGACCAGCGAGATCAGACCGCCGACCATCGGCAGGTCGATGCCCTGGCCGCCGGTGCAGACCGCCTTGGAGGCGTCGATCTCGGCCGGCTTCAGGGCCGAGTCCGAGCCGGCGAACTGGATCTTGCCCTGGTTGAACTGCTGGATGCCGGCGCCGGAGCCGCCACCCTGGTAGTTGATCGTGCTTCCGGAGCAGGCGGCGGCGAAGCTGGTCTTCCAGACGTCCATCGCCGCGCCCTGCGCGGTCGAGCCGGCGGCGATCAGCGAACCGGCCTTGCCACAGTTGATCGCGGCGGCCGCGGCGGAACCGCTGGAGCCGCTGGACGCGGTCGAGTTGTTGTTGTTGTCCGACCCGCAGGCAGCGAGCGACAGCGAGCTGACGAGCGCCATGGCACCGATCGCGAGGGCCTTGGAGCGGCCGTTCCGCTGGAGCTTCACAGGGGTGTCCCTTTCTGTGGCATTGCCCTTGCGCGGGCCGTACGTGTACGGCGCAGCACGGGTTTTGCTGTGGTCCGGGGCCCGTTCGGCCCTCCGGTGGTCCCGAAGTTAGGCCGGGTAAGTGACACGACAGCCGGTCACAAGTGAACGGAGAGTGAACCTCGAACGGATGACAGGAAACTACGTCAGGTAGTAACGGTTGCGTCACGGCAAGGGCGCAGGGAGATCACTTGCACCGTTCCTTCGCCGGTGCCGCCCCTGCCGTCCGCACCGGCTTCGCCCCCAGGACCGCCAGCAGGGCGTCGACCAGCAGCCGGTCGTGGTCGTGGGTGAGCCGGGCGCGGGCCTTCCCGGCCGGCAGCCACTCCAGCCGGTCCACCTCCCGGTTCGGCCGGAAGGACCCGCTCGACGGCACCGCCGCCCAGTAGCGGACCTCCTTCGGACGGCCCTGCACCTGGTAGTGCTGAGCGGGCAGCTCCGGGCCCAGCAGGCAGCGGAACCCGGTCTCCTCCCGGACCTCGCGCAGCGCCGCGTCGGCCATGCCCTCGCCGGGTTCGAGCTTGCCCTTCGGCAGGCTCCAGTCGTCGTACTTGGGCCGGTGGATCACCGCGATCCTCGGCCGCCCCAGCCGGCCGCTCTTCTTCAGCCGGCCCGGCAGCCACAGCACCGCGCCCGCCGCCAGGATCACCGGGGCGCGCCCCACCCCGGTCACGCCCCCCGCCACCGCCCGGCCGGTACGCGGGCGCTCGCCCAACTCAGACCGTCCCGGGCGCGGCGGAGTGCCCCCAGGCGTCGGCCGGGAGGAGCTCCAGCCAGCCGTCCGGGGCGGGCGGAAGGTCCGGCCAGCTGCGGCCGACGGCGTACCGCGCCGACTCCACCTCCAGCCGCTGGTCGGCGTGCACCACGCCCAGCACGTACGCGGTCGCCGGGGTGATCCGCGGGGTGCGAGCCGCGGTGGCGGCGGTGACCGCGGCGTCCGCGGCCTCCTGCTGCCGGGCCAGCACCACGTCCAGCTCGTCCAGCTCGGAGGACGGGCGGCCGCACACCTCCAGCGCGTACCGGGCCCGCTTCACCAGGATCCGCAGCCGGGCCCAGGGCGCGTCGTCGGCCGCCAGCGCGGTGTCCGCGTCCGTCGCCCCGCGGGACGCCGGCACCGTGCCCAGCCGGCGCAGCCCGTCCCCGCCGTACGGCGTCGCGGCCCGCTGCAGCGGCAGCTGCTGGGCGCCCGCGGACAGCGCCGCGAACGCGGCGGCGGCCTGCGGCAGCAGTACCGCCGGGGCCCGGCCGCCCGCCGACTCCAGCATCGGCGCCTCGCCGACCAGCAGGGTCATCCGGTCCGCCAGCGCGTGCAGCCGGGCGGAGCGGAGCTCCTGGAGCGCCGTGGAGTGCGCCCTGGTCCGGGCCAGGGTCAGCTGCCGGTCCAGCAGCGCCCGCGCCTTGGGCGCGCCCGCGTGGCCGGCCAGCATGCCCGTCCGGTCCGGGTCGGTGCCGCTCAGCGAGTCCAGCGCGCCCAGCAGCCGGGCCGAGCGGCGGACGTAGCCCGGCTCCAGCGCCAGCAGGTTGAGCAGCCAGCGCAGCTCGGTGCGCGACTCCTGCGCCCAGGTCTGCTCGAAGACCGAGCCGAAGGTGTGCAGCAGCCCGCCGATCCGCCGGACGGCCCGCAGCAGGTCCGAGGTGCCGGCCGACGGGACGATCGAGGCCGTCCCGGGTCTGGCACCGACCTCGCCCACCGCCAGCGGCAGCGCGCGCAGGAAGGCGCCGGCCTGAACGGTGAGGTGGCGGGAGAGGATGTCCCCGGCGGTCGCTGTGGAGGCCGCCTGGGCCGTCATCGGCGCTTCGGTCATGGCGTGGTAGATCCCCGTTCCCCCGGGGCGGTCCCCGGAGCTGGTGGCCGACCGCCGGAAGCAGCTGCCCGTGAGTCCCGCGGGCCCGCTGCTCCGGCGGCTTCGCATCAGTGGACGTCAGCGTGAGGTGGCGGCCCGGCGGCGCTGGCGTGAGTCGATCAGCAGGTCCTGGACGTGTCGCAACGGCCGGTCCTCGGCGTCCTGCGAGTGGCGGGTCCACGCGCCGTCCGGCCCCAGGTGCCAGGACTCGGTCCCGTCCGACACCCCGAGGTCGATCAGCCCGGAGAGCTCGGCGCGGTGTGCCGGATCGGTGATCCGCAGCAGCGCCTCGATCCGGCGGTCCAGGTTGCGGTGCATCATGTCGGCGCTGCCGATCCAGACCTCCGGATCGCCGTTGTTGCCGAACACGAAGATCCGGGAGTGCTCCAGGAAGCGGCCCAGGATGCTGCGGACCCGGATGTTCTCGCTCAGCCCCGGCACGCCCGGGCGGATCGCGCAGATCCCGCGCACCCAGACGTCCACCGGCACCCCGGCCTGGGAGGCCCGGTACAGCGCGTCGATCACGGCCTCGTCGACGATCGAGTTGACCTTGAGCTTCACGTAGGCCGGGCGGCCCGCCCTGTGGTGGGCGATCTCGTTGTGGATCCGCGAGACCAGGCCGTCGCGCAGACCGCGCGGGGCGGTCAGCAGGCGGCGGTAGGACTCGCGGCGCGAGTAGCCGGAGAGCCGGTTGAACAGGTCCGAGAGGTCCGCGCCGACCTGCGGGTCGGAGGTGAGCAGACCGAGGTCCTCGTACAGCCGGGCCGTCTTCGGGTGGTAGTTGCCGGTACCGACGTGCGAGTAGCGGCGCAGGGTGTCGCCCTCCTGCCGGACCACCAGCGAGAGCTTGCAGTGCGTCTTCAGCCCGACCAGGCCGTACACCACGTGACAGCCGGCCTCCTCCAGCTTGCGGGCCCACTTGATGTTGGCCTGCTCGTCGAAGCGCGCCTTGATCTCGACCAGCACCAGCACCTGCTTGCCGGACTCGGCCGCGTCGATCAGCGCGTCGACGATCGGCGAGTCGCCGGAGGTGCGGTAGAGGGTCTGCTTGATCGCCAGCACGTCCGGGTCGGCGGCGGCCTGCTCCAGGAAGGCCTGCACCGAGGTGGAGAAGCTGTCGTACGGGTGGTGCAGCAGGACGTCGCGCTCGCGCATCGCGGCGAAGATGTCCGGCTGGGAGGCCGACTCGACGTCGGTCAGCCCGCGGGCCGTGCCGGCCACGAACTTCGGGTACTTGAGCTCCGGGCGGTCCAGCTCGGCGATCCCGAACAGCCCGGTCAGGTCCAGCGGCCCGGGCAGCGGAAAGACCTCCGCCTCGGTGATGTTCAGCTCCCGCACCAGCAGGTCCAGGATGTAGGGGTCGATCGACTCCTCGACCTCCAGCCGCACCGGCGGGCCGAAGCGCCGCCGCATCAGCTCCTTCTCCAGGGCCTTGAGGATGTTCTCGGTGTCGTCCTCCTCCACCTCCAGGTCCTCGTTGCGGGTGACGCGGAAGGCGTGGTGGGCCAGCACCTCCATCCCCGGGAAGAGCTCCTCCAGGTGGGCGCCCATGACGTCCTCCAGCGGGACGTACCGCTGGGGCGAGGCCTCCAGGAAGCGGGCCAGCGATTGCGGCACCTTGACGCGCGCGAAGTGCTTGTGCCCGGAGACCGGGTTGCGCACCACCACGGCCAGGTTGAGCGAGAGCCCCGATATGTACGGGAAGGGGTGCGCCGGGTCGACGGCCAGCGGAGTCAGGACCGGGAAGATCTTCTGCCGGAACAGCGTGTGCAGCCGGGCCTGCTCCTTCTCGGCCAGCTCCGGCCAGCGGACCACCTCGATGCCCTCGGCGGCGAGGTCCGGCAACACCTCCTGCTGGAAGGCGGCGGCGTGGCGGGCCATGAGCTCGCGCGAGCGGGTCCAGATCAGGTCCAGCACCTCGCGCGGCTGGAGGCCGGACGCGCTGCGCTGGGCGACACCGGTGGCGATCCGGCGCTTGAGGCCGGCCACCCGGACCATGAAGAACTCGTCCAGGTTGCTCGCGAAGATCGCCAGGAACTTCGCCCGCTCCAGCAACGGGATGCCCGGGTCCTCGGCCAGCTCCAGGACCCGCTCGTTGAACGCGAGCCAACTGCGCTCGCGGTCCAGGAAGCGGCCTTGCGGCAACGCTTCGAACGTCTCCTCGTCCGTGGCCGGCAGCTCCGGCGGAACACCCAGCGCACTGGACATCCGGGCCGTGGGCGACAGCGGGGCAGAGACGGGGCGAGGGATGCTCATGGGCTCCAGCTCCTCCAGCAGCAGGACGGCGTCCGGACGCGAATGGCTCTGCGGGCCGTCGCCCTCGCCCCGGACCAGGCCCGGGGACAACGCCCACCCTCCGGGCGCGGTCCGTACAGGACCGGCCGGTGCGGGGCGGTCGACTCTGCACGAGCGAGACACTACGGACTTCATCCTGTGATCTTCGCGGCAGCAATTGAATCCACGGTAAACACCGCATGGCCAGGAGGAAAGCTGAGTCGGTCGGGGCAAGGGGCGCTGCCGCCCCGCCCCTCGCCCGCAACCGCTCGGGGGCCGCCCCGACCGCTTTCGGCAGAGCCGAAAGGCTCAGGAATCCGGTGCGAGGACGCTCCGTAGATCCGGAAGCGAAGACTCCGGATGCTTCGAAGGTCCCCGAGGGTCCGCAGCGGCTAGGCCGGCCGGTTCGCCCGGTACTGGGCTCGGTACATGAGGTCCACCTCGTGAATGGCGAACCCCAGTCGTTCATATACCCGCACGGCGGCAGGATTGTCGGCGTCGACGTAGAGCAGCACGGTTTCCAGACCGCGCTCCCCGGGGCCGGTACCGGTCAGGTGGCGCAGGCCCGCCGCGGTCAGCGCGCGGCCGAGGCCGCTGCCCTGCTCGGCCGGGTCCACCCCGACCACGTACACCTCGCCCAGCTCGGGCTCGGTGGCGGTGGCCGGGTGCACCTTGGTCCAGTGGAAGCCGACCACCTTGCCGTCGCGCGTGGCGAGGAAGAAGCCGGCCGGGTCGAACCAGGGCTCGGCGATCCGCTCGGCCAGGTCCTGGGCGGTCCAGGCGCCCTGCTCCGGGTGGTGGGCGAAGGCCAGGGCGTTCAGCCGCAGCCACGCGGCGTCGTCCTCCCCCGGACGGAAGGTGCGGAGCTCGATGCCCTCGGGGACGGCCACCTCCTCGGTCTGCCGGCCGGTGCGGCGCATCTGCCGCAGCTCGCGGACCAGCTCGGCGCCGTACGCCTCGGCCAGGTGCCGGGCCGCCGGGTGGCCGCCGTGCACCCAGAAGTCCACCGCTTCGCGCCCCGCCCGATGGGCCTGCGCCAGGACGGCGTCCACCAGCGGGCGGGCCAGGCCACGGCCCCGGGCGGCCGGGTCGACCACCAGCTCGGCGGCGGGGTTGGCGGCCGGGTTCTCCGGTACTTCGAGCTGGCCGTAGCCGCGGACGGCTTCGGCTTCGCCCCCGGTCCCGGCTTCGGGCCCGGTTTCGGTCTCGACGAGGTGGATGACGCCCGGGCGCGGAGTCTCCGCGTTCCGCAGCCGGAGCCGGCCCTGCTCGGACACGGCGGCCCGGCCGTCCACCGTCTGGGCCTCCGCCAGAACACGCAGGGCGCCGTCGCGCTGCTCGGGCCGGAGCACATCGTTCGCAGTGACCGCTGTCTGATCGTCCATGCCCTGACGATACGTCACCGGAAATGCGAAGAACCCCCGATCCGAATGGATCAGGGGTTCTTCAGAATAATTGTTCGGCGGCGTCCTACTCTCCCACAGGGTCCCCCCTGCA